>NZ_JALIQR010000003.1:0-206933 GCF_023634005.1 Bowdeniella massiliensis | reverse complement strand
TAGGACTAGATTTGGCAGCACGAACGACTGCACCACGTATCGTGCCTACAGCATATCGTCGGCAGCGTCAGTTGGGTATAAGAGACGGGGGGAACGGGTCGAACTCTGGGCCTGTGGGCGCGGCGTGGGTGGGCGCCGCCTGTCGTAGCGGGTTCGAAGTTCGAACCCCAGCCGTAGTCACTACGCCCATGCCCACCCGTTCACGCTTCCGCATCATTGATGCGCGTTACATGCATCTGCAGTGTTAGCCTCGTGGAATGAGGACGACAGTACGACTCGACCCCGAGGTCGCGGCAGCAGCAGAACGCCTGCGCAGGGAGCGACACATTGGTCTGGGTGAGGCAGTAAACGAACTGGCCCGCGCAGGCCTGCGTCAGCAGCAGAAGCCCGAGCATTTCCGGCAACGAACGGCTAGCGTCGGGCTGAAAGTCGATGTCACCGACGTCGCCGCCGCCCTTGAGTTGCTCGATCAGTACGACGCCGAGGACGCCCGGTGATCGTCGACGCCAACGTTCTGCTTTACGCCGTCGATGACCGGTCCCACTTTCACTCGGCCGCACGGACCTGGTTGGACGAGGCGATGAACGGCGTCGAACGCGTCGGACTGCCTTGGGTGTCGCTGATGGCGTTCCAACGCATCATCACCCATCCCCGCGTGACCGAGAGCCCACTGACGCCGACGGATGCGTGGAGCTACATCACTGACTGGCTCGACGCCGACCAGGCCTGGTTGCCCACCCCTGGAGATCGCCACCGCGACATCCTCGGCCGGCTCCTCACGGACGGCGATCTGCACGGGAACCTCGTCACCGACGCCCACCTCGCTGCTCTTGCCATCGAGAACGGCACCAGCATCTGCTCCTTCGACAGTGACTTCGCCCGCTTCCCTGACCTCCGTTGGATCAACCCAAGTCACCCATGACGCCACCATCACAATTGCGCGAAAATTAGGGCTGCACCTCACTGACCTCGAGGTCGACGGCCTGTAGCCCTTCATGCGCGACATCGGTTTCGGCGTGGCCGCCATCGCCACTCTGCTTCCCGCCCGCGGGACCCCGGCGTTCGAGCGCGCGCTGCAACTGCAGCGCGACAGCCTCGCCGGCGAACTCCGGGGTGCCGAGGAGCAACTCCACCTCATCGAGTTCATACCCCTGCTCGAGCGGCAGGGCATCCGCCCCACCGGCCCAGGCGGGGCCATCGAGCATGACGAGGATTTCAAGGAGGCGCAGGTCGACGAGTCGGTCTGGCTCCCCGTCGCACCTGGCACGACCGCTGACGACCCGCTCGTCGTCGTGGACCTCGCCGAGACGGAGGTGGTGAGGGCCGTCAGCGTCGGCCCGTACTCACAGATCACGGATGCCCTTTCGCGGATAGCCGACTTCGTCGCCGAGCACGGCCTGACTCTCGCGCAGCGGGGTTCCGACGACGTCGCGACGAAGGTCTTCATCACCTACCTCAACGATCCGTCGTCGACGAAGCCCGAGGAACTCGTCACCGAGGTGAACGTGCCGATCAGCTGAGCAGGTGAGCGTGACAGACCACGGGTCGAACTCCAAGCCCTTCGGCATCACCTGATGCGGGGCCTGAATGCCCGAGGACCTCAACTGTGGGCTGGAGGTGCGATGCGGGCGCCGACGAGGGCTCATCTTGCCCACTTGGAGCGCGGGCATTCCACATGCCGCCGGTTCAGGCCGAATCAAAGTCCGAGCAGGGCGAGAACCATGGACCCTGACATCACGAAAGCCCCGCCAGCATGAGCCGGCGGGGCTTCACAGGGGTGGAGCTCGCGGGGAACGAGTCGAACTCCGGGCCTTCGGGGCCCATCTGGTGACGGTGCAGCTCGCAAGACCCACTCACCACTCTTCAGGCGACCGGATCCAGCTTCCGAACTGCGGACGGACGGCAAGTAGTTCCGGGACTCCGTGTCAACGATGTGCCACATCATCTGACGGAATATTCGCTATCTCGCCCAGCGTGGAAGAGCACGCGCAAGCGGCTCCGCGCGATTCGCGCCACTCGGTGATCTCAGCCGAAGCCGCGGTGGGGGCCGGCCTCCGAGTCGATCCACAAGGAAGTTGCGACGGCTACATCAGAAGAAGACGGGTCGCTTAGACGCCAGGATCTTGGCATGGTGGACCAGGAGCTGTTGACGCACCCGGCACCGCGACGTACAGTTTTCTGTACAGGAGGTAACCTATGAAGACGCTCAGCTACACCGAATCCCGCGCCAACTACGCGCAGGTCCTCGACGACGTCGTAAACAACCGCGAAGAGACGATCATCACCCGCGCCGGACACGAGCCCGTTGTCATCGTCTCGTTGGCAGACTACGAGTCCCTACGGGAGACCGCCTACCTCCTCCGCTCCCCCGCCAACGCCCGCCGCCTCCTCGATTCGATCGAGCGACTGGAGAGCGATGGCGGCACGACGCATGAGCTCATCGAGGACATCGAGGACTAGGCGGTGTTCCTGGTCTGGGACGAGTCCGCCTGGGATGACTACCTCTGGTGGCAGGCAGAAGACCGGCGCACGCTCAAGAGGATCAACCTGCTGATCCAAGACATCTCACGCAACGGCAACGAGGGGATCGGCAAGCCCGAGGCTCTCAAACATGGGCTGTCGGGGTATTGGTCCCGACGCATCACCGAAGAACATCGTCTCGTGTACAAGGTCGTCGGCGACGAGATCCGGATCGCCAGCTGCCGCTACCACTACGGACGCTGAGCAACCTTCCGTCCGGCTCCGCACCGCAGGTGGATCACGGCAGCCAAGCCCGCTGCCGTCACCGACTCCATAGAAGCGTCGGCGCAGGGCCCGAGATGAAGCCACTCGCTATCGGGCACCGTTCGACGGCCGAAAGTATGCCAGATCGGCACCGCCGCCAGGGGACCAGCGTCACCAGAACGCCGCGATGGCAGAAGCCGGCTACATGGCTGGCTTCGACTTGATCAACCTCAACCTCTTCCCCAAGCCCACGTTCCCTAACGTCCAGGAGGTGCTGCTCGATCAGGACGTGATCTGGGTCCATGGAGGCTCAGTGGTCAACCGGCTAGCAGTCTGGCGCGCGCACGGGCTGCCCAACATCCTCCATCGCGCTTGGCAACAAGGGGTCGTACTCGCCGGCATCTGCGCCGGCGCCATCTGCGGGTACACGGGCGGTCCCACTGACTCGTTCGGGCCACCGCTGCGCGACATCACCAACGCTTTGGGCTTCCTGCCCTATGGCGGTGGGGTCCATTACGACAGCGAAGCGAACCGGCGTCCCTTGGTGCATCAGCTCGTCGCTGAGGGCGAACTGCCTGAGACACACTGCACCGATGACGGGGCCGGTCTCGTTTACGTCGGCACCGAGCTGCACGAAGCGGTCTGCGAGCGGCCCGGAGCCAAGGGCTACATCGTGCGACGCGACGGCGATGCCGCAGTCGAGGAAACTCTCCGGCCCGGCTGCTCTAGGCACGACCGGCCGCACAGCACACAGCCCCTGTCTGCGAACTGACAGGGGCCGAAAGTGATTCTCTATGCCGTCTAACGGTTACGATAAACCTGTCACATTCCAGCCAATGGAGAGGAGGTCACATGATTCCCGCTCAGTTTGACCTCACGTCGAGGTCAATTCTTTCGCCATCATCGGTAAGGATTTCTCATGTCCATCGACCACATTTATCAACCGCAATCGCTTGACCAAGCAATCGATACTCTCTCCTCACTCACCCCCCTATTTGACGCCCCCTCTCAGGCTGATCAGCTCACTAATAGTCGTCTAAGTTTCGGATTCTCAAGCGGCCAACGGACGATTAACCACACCTGGTTTCATCGGGACCAGCTCACCCACACGGTCTCAGCGTGTTCCGGTCTGGTGACCTCAATCGGCACGGTGATTGACGTCTGGGCTGGCCCTTTGAGTACAGAGCTCATCCAGCATGTTCTCGAATCAAAGCCAGCGCGGGTCCTCTTTTTCATGCCTGACCACGTCACATCCGACTCCCCTGAGTTCACACCCATCGCACAGCTGGCCCGAGCTCAGAATTGGCACGTCATTGGACGACATCACTATGACCGTCCACTCGATGATTGTTCGAAACTGTCGACCACCATTCAGCTTGAAAACCTGACTGGGCCAGACGACTGGCGACTATTCACCATCATCCGCGACATGATGAAGCACTCAAGCGATCCCGAAGATCGAGATCTTGTCGACCAACTGGGACTGGAAGGTGCAACACGGTACGTCATCGACTTCTTAACGCAAGAAGATCCGTGGCACGCAATTCGCCTTGCTTTCACTCCAACAGGGCAACTCGCTGGCCTCGTGTCCTGGACGATGACCAGTTCACGAGAAGGGATCCTCAACCAGGTGTGTACTCTCAGCCACGTTCGCGGGAGAGGTTACGCAACGGAGATGGTGTCCCGGGCCGTGACTGAACTTCTCCAGGAAGGCGCCACCTCCTTGATTGCAGATACCGACATCTCGAACGCGGCAATGGTGCGGGCCCTCGCTACGAACGGATTCAACCCATCAGAAAACAGGATCGACCTGGTGCCGACACCCGCGGTTTCTCAGTAGAGGCACGACCTATTCCCTCGCACGACTACCGCCAACCTTGAATCGTCCTAGGTTTGCTCCTACCTGTTCTTGAGAGAATCCGAGCATGCCGGATAGGTATTCATGAGAAGGAGAACTGAAACGTTACCTCGCAGGGTGGCCGCGACTTACACCTTTTGACGCCAACGCCATACCTTTTAACGGAGGCCAATACTTCTTGACGCCTCCGCGACTCAAGCGCCTCCAAACTGGTAGACTATCAGAATTTCACCGTCACCTGTTGCCATCGGCACCGATCCCAATCGTCGCAACAGAGCAAAGAACCCCTCGGGTTCCGCGAATTACCTAGTAAAACGCGGGGCCCGAGGGGTTCAGTTCGTACTCAATTCTTTGTATCAAAAATCGAGTACAAATGGTGGAGATGGCGGGAATCGAACCCGCGTCCGATGACACGTGAAACAAGGATTCTCCGGGTGCAGTTCGCTGCTGATTTTCTCGGCCCCGGCAATCTCGCGAACTAGCTGCCGACGGGCTCAGTTACCTAAAAGTCCCTCGTTGCCGGGTAACGCGACAACGAAGCAGTGGCTCTCAAGATGACGCCAGGATCTGGGGCGAGAGCGTCCCCAGGCTGACGGACTTCAGGCTCGCTTAGGCAGCGAGGGCGAAGTCGGTGCTCTTAGATTCGGCACCTATTGGTTTGTGCAGGGCGTTAACGAGATAACTGCACATCCTCGACCCGCTTCCCCTGGAACAGGGTCACCGTCGAAACCGATCATCCCCATATGAAATTGACAATTCATCCGCGCGTGGCGGACTTCCATCATAGAAGGTCAACTGGTGGCGGGTCGAGTTTATTCCGGGTGAAGTGCAACCTACCAGGATCCGCCGCCCATGGAACCGCCGCCACCACTGACGCCGCCACCCCCGGAGGACGATGAAACCGCGGTGATCGATGACAGCATCGCGCTCGAGATCCCCGAGCTCAGCGAGTGTGCGGTCGTTCCTGCCACGTACCACGTCGGCAGACTCAGGCGCTCACCGGTTACGAACATTGCCTCTCGGCAGGCCCTTTCCCATTGGCTTTCTACCCCGAGAGCAACGGCGAGCGGGAGCAGCCGGTCGTAATAGCCTGCGGCCTCCCCCATTTCAAGTTGGCCGGCTTCCGCAGCGAGGACGTAGTCCTTGAAGCCCACGAGCTGGTCGTTGATGACAGAGCCTTCGGCGGTCCTGACCTGGGCCGCGTCGTAGTTCACCATGGCGACGAACGAGACGATCAGGAGAGCGACCGGGATGATGAATGGCCCGTGCATGAGGAACGTGACCACCCCCAGGATGATGGCAGCCACCATAACCAACAACGCAATACCGACCCACGTTGCGCGGGCCGCTGCGGGAGAGGATCGATACCACCCAGCCTCGACGACGCCCTTATCGAGATCCTCCTTCAAGTGGGAGGTGGCCTCCACAAGCTGCTCACCCTCGGTGGAGATCGCGATCTCGGAGTTGTTTTTGAAAAGCGTCGTGAGGAATCTGCGCTCCCATGGGGCGGTTTCGATTCTGCCCTCAGGGTCGAGCCACCTCACGGCATAGTCGTCATCGCCTTCGTCTGTTGGTGGCCGCTTGTCTAGTTCGATGATGCCGCGGCGCGCCAGGTCGAAGAGTGTCGCCACCATGTCTTCGTCGTCAGCGCTGCCATCGATGAGCGTGCCAAGGAGGCCGGGCCGCTGCGTCAGCGGCGTGAAGGAGACTGGAATGGTGGGCGTGGGGACGCGCCCGACGGGGTGGTCGGCGGTTGTGGGCGACACTCCTGGTGGCAGGTCGAGATAGCGCTCGTCGAGGCGGGCGCGGCGGGAGATTCGTACGACCGCGGCTACACCTCCGATGAGGGTCACGGCAGCAGCTGCCCCGCTGGCCGGGGTGAGCCCCCACATGTTCGCCCACGTGCGGCGCGGGGCGAGCTCGAGTTTCGCGTCCGGGAAGGTGCCTGCGGGATAGGCGGAAACGATTCGGATGCCCTCGCCCTTGGGCACGGAGGTGGCGAGCTGGAACGCTGAGCCCTTGGTGCTAAAGCCCTCGCATGGGGTCGTTGCGCCGGCGCCGCCGGCCATGCACGTCACGCTGCTCGCGTTCTTACCGGTGTCGATGTCGGCTGAGAAGTTCTCGATGGGGACTTTGAAGCCGCCGGGGGCGATGGCGCGCCAGTCGAAAACGTCCTCGGCGGGTGCGCCGTCGTAGCTGCCTGCCGGGCGCAGCATTCCGGACAGCGTGTAGGCGATGGCGTAGCGCTGTTCGCCGTAGACGATTCGGCCCTCCTCGCCGATTTTTAGCACCGTGGCGTGATCGCGGTGTTCGACTGCGTAGCTGGCGGGCGCGTCCGTCGGTGAGGACACGGAGGTGACGTCGAAGGTGACGTGCTGGTAGTGGTTCGGGTTCGTGGGCAGTTCCGTATCCTCACCGAAGACGAGGAATGGCCCATGCTGCCCGGAAAAGCGCATGGTGAGGTCCATGTGCAGGTCGAGCGTGCCGTCGGCTTGCAGCTCGCCGCGGATCGCCATGGACGTGATTCTGGCATCGTCCTCATCGGCCGCGGCCGGTAGCGCGATTGCAACGAGCATGGCCAGCACGACTAAAAGTAGCGCCCAGACGCGACGAAGCATATCTCTCCCTCAGCAGCGCGATTGCTAGCGATTGATGCGTAGGCTCATGGCGCGCTGTGCCTCGCGAGCGTCTTGTTTCTCGCGTAGTGCCTGGCGCTTGTCCCACTCTTGCTTACCGCGGGCCAGTGCGATCTCGACCTTGGCACGCCCCTTAACGAAGTACAGTTCCAGCGGCACGATCGTGTAGCCCTTTTCGCGGCTCTTTTGGCCGAGCTTTAGGATCTCGTTCTTGTGCAGCAGCAGGCGACGCTTGCGCCGCGGGGCATGGTTTGTCCAGGTGCCTTGGGCATATTCGGGGATGTGGACGCCCTGCAGCCAGGCCTGTCCTGCGTCGATTTCAACCCAGCCGTCCACGAGCGATGCGCGCCCCATCCGCAGGGCTTTGACCTCGGTGCCTGACAGCGCTATGCCGGCCTCGAGGCGGTCATCGATGTGGTAGTCGTGAAAGGCTTTGCGGTTCTTTGCGACGGTCTTTTTGGCATCGGCTTCGGCCTTCGCTCGCTGTTCGGGCGTGAGTTTGGCGCTCTTTGCTCCCGAGCTCTTTTTGGCAGCCACCGATCATCCTTCCGTCGTGAATGCGCATGAATCCTGCCCCTACCCTATGGCTGGGGGCGGTCATTGGCGCAAGTTATTAGAAGCCGGGCAGGCTCATCGGGTCGATCGTCGAGCCGTTCTTCCATACCTCGAAGTGCACGTGGCAGCCCGTGACCTTTCCGGTTGCGCCCGTATAGCCGATGACCTGGCCCTGGGAGACTCGCTGTCCGGGTGAGACCGCAAAGCCCGATAGGTGGTTATAGACGGTGACGTAGGAGACGCCGCCAATCATGCCGTGGTTGATGAGGACCTGGTTGCCGTGGGTGCCGTTGCCGCGGGCGCCCTTGGTGGCGATCACGGTGCCGCCCGCGGATGAGACCTGCGGGTTGCCGCACGAGGAGCGCAGATCGACGCCGTTGTGCATGAACCAGCCGCCGGTGATCGGGTAGACACGGTAGCCGTAGGAGCTCGTGACGTACAGCGGTCGCGGCACCGGCGGGATGAGGCCAGCGCTCGGTGCGGGCGGCTTCGGGGCTGGCTTGGGCGGTGCCGGTTTTGGCGCCGGGCGGGCCGGGTTCTGCTTGGCACGCGCAGCGGCTTCGCGGCGGCGCTGTTCTTCAGCGGCCTTCTGTTCGGCTTCGCGGCGCTTGCGCTCGGCCTCTTCCTTCCGCTTCTCTTCGGCGACAATGGCGGCGATCTGGCTCTTGAGGTCGGCGTCCGCCGCGTCATTGGCGGCGCGGTCGGCAAGTGCCTGTTCCTTCTTCGACTCCAGCGAGCCTGCCAGGGCCGTCTGATCGTCCTGGAGCTGGGAGATCTCAGCGGTCTTCGCGGCCTTGGCATCACGCGCCGCATCGGCATCAGCAACAGCCTCGTCGGCCTGGGCCTTCAGATCCGTGATGAGTTCGGTGACGGCTTCCTGCCGGGCGTTGGCGTTGCGGTTCTTAGCGTTGAGCTCGGCGAGTTGGTCAAGGACGCGGGACTGGGAGCGCACGGCCGCATTGCGGGCGGCGAGCGCCTGCACGGAATCTTCGCCCACGCCGATCTCGTACAGGTCCGAAAGCGAGCCGAGGTTGGCGCCGCCCGACCGGTAGGAGGTGCGAACAACTTCCGCTAGCGCACCCTTGTTGCCTTCGATCTGCGAGGTTGTCTCGGCAATATCGTCGGCGATCCGATCCCGCTCCCCCTCGGCTGCGGTCAGTCGTCCGGCGATGTGCTCTTGCTTGCGCTGAGCGCCCGCCAGTTTTTCCTCGGCCTGGGCAAGCTCCGTCTGGGCAAGGGCGAGTTGGCTGCGGGTATCTTCGAGCTGGAGGTAGACCGTCGACAGCGACGAGTCGATACCCTCAAGCTCACTTTGAATCCGCTCGCGGCGCTTTGCCCGCTCTTCTCGCTGCTTGATGAGGTCGTCCTTGGTGTCGGCGACCGCCGGGGTCGGATCGAGGGCGACCACGACTCCGGAGATGGCCAGGCCGGCGCTGAGGATGGCAGCGATGAATCTACGGGCAATCATCGGGGGTCACACCTTTGTGTAGCGGGAGAGGGAAATCATCGAGGACACCAGCGCGAGTACGAGCGCGAGCAGGATCAGCCATGGGGCAGCAAACCAGACGTCCGTCGTTGAGATCGTGTTCATGGCGGAGGAGCCTTGTGCCAACCAACCTTCGACAAGGAATCGCACGCCAGCCCACAGGCCCGCAACCGCGAGCGCCGCGCCGATCAGGGCGGCGATGGCCCCTTCGATCATGAACGGCAGCTGGATAAACAGCGTGGAGGCACCGACGTATCTCATGATCTCGGTTTCTCGCCGTCGGCTCATGGCAGATAGTCGAATGGTCGTCGTAATCAGGAGGGCCGCTGCGACGATCATGACGGCTCCGAGGCCGATCGATGTCAGGGTTGCGCGGTCGAGGAGTTTAAAGAGTGGGTCGAGGACTTCGCGCTGGTCAACGACGCTTTCGACGCCGGGCCGCCCGGTGAGCTCATCTGAGATGACCTCGTATTGGGTGGGGTCGGTCAGTTTGATGCGGTAGGAGACGGGCATCTGCTCGGGGGTCAATTGTTCCACCCAGGAGGAGTCCAGGACCTTCTTGGCGTTTTCGTACGCCTGCTCTTTGGTTTCAAAGAAGACGTCTTGGACGAACGGTTTGAGGTTGGTCGATTCCAGCATCTGGCCAACCTCCTTGATCTGTTCCTCGGTGGCGGCCTTGTGGGCGCAGTTCGCTGAGGTATCGCCCTCGGCGCACATGAAGACAGCGACCTCGACCTTGTCGTACCACTCGCCTTTCAGTTTCCCGACCTGACTCTGAATCAGGTAGGCCACACCCACAAAGGTGAGCGAAATGAACGTGACGAGGATGACCGAGATGGTCATCGCGACGTGCGAGCGTAGCCCCTTGCCGATTTGCGACAGGATAAAACGAAGTCTCATGGATCTACCGCCCCGCCCCGTAGACACCGCGCGACTGGTCGCGGACCAGGACGCCATCGACGAGCTCAATCACGCGTTTGCGCATCTGGTCGACGATGGCGTTGTTGTGCGTCGCCATCACGACCGTCGTGCCTTGGCGGTTGATCTGGTCAAGAACGCTCATAATGCCAATCGAGTTATCGGGATCGAGGTTGCCGGTCGGCTCGTCGGCCAGTAACACCTGCGGCCGGTTGACGAAGGCACGCGCAATCGCCACGCGCTGGGCTTCACCACCGGATAATTCGGTGGGCAATCGGCGCTCTTTACCTTCCAGTCCCACCATTTTCAGGACCTGCGGCACGTAGGTGTGGACCTGGTGACGAGGTTTGCCGATGACCTGCATAGCGATCGCGACGTTGTCAAAGACGGACTTGTCTTGCAGGAGGCGGAAGTCCTGGAAGACCGTGCCGATTTGGCGGCGAAGATGGGGAACTTTCCAGCGCGAGATCCGCCCGACATCGCGGCCCAGGGCGTAGACGGTGCCGGCTGTGGGGCGCTCTTCGCGCATGATGAGTCGAAGGAAGGTCGACTTTCCGGATCCTGAAGCGCCAACGAGAAAGACGAACTCGCCGCGCTCAATCTCCACGTCTACGCCATCGAGGGCAGGCCGCGCACCGCGCGTGTAGACCTTGGAGACATTTTCGAATCTGATCACTGTGGGGGTTTCCGCTTCATAGACACGTGAGGGTTTTGCTTCCTTCAGGCTAGGCAGCGGGCCGGAGACCTAGCTGACGGACACGCCGCCAACCTTCAAGTTACACGTCAACTCTAATCCTGATCGCGCCGCCAGCGAATACCCGCCTCCAAAAAACCGTCAATTTCACCGTCAAATACAGCCGACGGGTTGCCTTCTTCATACTCGGTACGCAGGTCTTTGACCATCTGGTAAGGCTGCAGAACATAGGACCGCATCTGGTCACCCCAAGATGCTTTAACGTCCCCGGCGAGGGCTTTCTTCTCGGCGTTTTCTTGTTCTTGGCGAAGTAGCAGCAGCCGCGACTGCAGCACGCGCAGTGCGGCGGCCCGGTTTTGGATCTGGGACTTCTCGTTTTGCATCGAGACGACAATTCCCGTCGGCACGTGCGTCATGCGAACCGCGGAATCGGTTGTGTTGACCGACTGGCCGCCGGGTCCCGACGAACGGAAGACATCGACCTTGAGATCGGCTTCGGGAATCTCGATGTGGTCGGTCGTTTCAATGAGCGGAATGACCTCGACCGCTGCAAAGGAGGTCTGGCGTCGGCCCTGATTGTCGAAGGGCGAGATCCGGACCAGGCGGTGGGTGCCGGCCTCGACCGACAATGTGCCATAGGCGTAGGGTGCCTTGACCTCGAACGTTGCGGACTTCAAGCCCGCTTCTTCCGCATAGGAGGTATCGAGGACCTTGGTGGGGTGGCCGTGTTGCTCGGCCCACCGCAGGTACATCCGAAGGAGCATCTCGGCGAAATCTGCCGCGTCGACGCCGCCCGCACCGGCGCGAATCGTGACGACGGCTTCGCGCTCGTCGTACTCGCCGCTCAGCAGCGTGCGGACCTCAAGGTCGGAAAGCGAGGAGCGCACGGCGGCCAACTCGCTTTGAGCATCCGCGAGGACCTCCGCGTCGTTTTCTTCTTGACCGAGCTCAACGAGGGCTTCGAGATCATCGATGCGAGCCACCATGGTGTTGAGATGTTCGAGTTCGGACTGGGCGTGAGAGAGCTGGGAGGTCACGACCTGGGCGGCCTCTGGATCGTCCCATAGGTCCGGCGCAGCAGCGTCGATTGACAGCTTGTCGATCTTCGCTTGCAACTCATCGGGTTTGGTTACCGCGAGGATCGTCTGCATGGTGTGCCGCAATGCGGCGATTTCTTCAGAAAATTCGGTAGCCACAGCACTCCACGTTACGCGATTGATGGGCCCGGTTGTTCGGGCACGGCTCGCACCAGGATATATCCGATCGTGACGACGATGGCGATGAGGCTTCCCATGGCGACCGCCGTCGAGCCCAAGAGTCCGACGACCGGTGAGATTATTCCGGCAAGCCCCGCCTGCGTCGCACCAACGACCGCAGCGGCGCTGCCGGCGCGCTCGCCATGCAGCGAGAGCGCGGTTGCCGTGGCGTTCGGCATGACGACGGCGTTGAGTGCAAGGACGATGAACAGCGGAATCGAGATCGCGATCAAAGAGCTCGGCACGATGAGTGCGGCCAGGACGACACCGAGCGCCATGATGGCCTCAATCGGCATCGCGCGCCGGAGAATCCGAAGCGGGGTCATTGTCGCCACGAGTCGCGCATTGACTTGCGCACCCGCCACGATGCCAAGACCGTTAATCGCGAAGACGATCGCGAACTGGCCTTCCGATAATCCAAAACCTTCCCGCAACACAAACGGGGAGGCCGCGACATAGGAGAACAGTGCCGATAGCGCGAGCGCCGGAACAATCGCGAGCGCCATGAATTGCTTGTCGCGCACCAGGATCCCGTAGGTGCGGAAGGCCTTTCGCAGTGGTTCCTTCATCCGTCGCTGTGGCGGGTGAGTCTCCGGCATGAAGACGAGCGTTGCAAGAAGGACGAGGGCGCCGAAGGTTGCGAGCACGCCAAAAACCGCCCGCCAGTGCCAATGCGTGGCGATGAAACCACCAACGGTCGGCGCCAACAGCGGCGCGAGCCCGATCACAAGCATGAGCCGGGACATGATGGCGGCCGCCCGCGCGCCGTGGAAACGGTCGCGGATGATCGCCATCGAGGTCACGGTGGCGGCTGCATTGCCAATGCCTTGCAGCACGCGCAGCGCGATGAGGGAGAAGATTGAGGGCGCGAAAATACACGCGATCGAGGTCGCGGTGTGGATGAGGAGCCCGACCGCAAACGGGGCTTTCCGGCCAAACTTGTCCGATAGCGTGCCGACGAGGATCTGCCCGACCGCACCGCCGATGAGCATGCCGGTAATCGTCGCCGAAGCATTGGCAGGCGAGGTGCGGAAATCGGCAGCGACTTCGGGCAGGGAGGGTAGGTACATGTCGACCGTGACCGCCGGGACGGCGGCCATGGCACCGAGGAGAAAGACGAAGCCGATGAGACGAGCGTTGGGCACGGCCAGAGTCTAGGTCATGGTGCGGGCGGTCCAAAGAACTCCGCCGAGGCGTGAGCTTTCAGATCAACGGAAAACAACCTGTCCGGAAGGAATGGTGGTGTCGCGCGAGCCTCGATTGTCACCCGCACATCACCGCCGCCAACATCGACATTCGTCACGACGAGGCCCTCGGGCGCCGATTGCCCAAGCCGGCGCACATATTCATCGATCGCTAGCTGCGCGCTGTCGGCTCCGAGGTAGGGAGCACCTGGCCCGCGAGCAACATACCCCTCGACGTTGACGGCGCTAGCGGCCCGGACGGCGGCCGATTCTGCGATCGACTGTAGGGATTTTCGCTCCAGATGGACGAAGCTGGCAGCCACGACGGCGTATCCAATGAGCAACACGGCAACGACCATCCCGATCGCCATCAGAGTGATACGGCCGGATTCTTCGGCAAGATCTACGCGCCTCACCGGGACCGCTCCAGATAGGGATTGGCAATTCCCAGCGCGTGCGCATCCACCGTGACGCTCGTGCCGAGGCGATCGCGGATGAAGGCCGGGATGAGCGGCAGGGGCTGTTCGATTGTGACACTGACATCAATATCGGCCTCGGCATCCAAACACGAGGGCGTTGAGCAGGAAATGTCGAGGTGGATGTTCTCGCTCGGCACGTTCAAGTCGTGGGCTGCGATCGCGGCGACTCCGGCCGCGTAGTTGCGAGCGGCACCTTCGTCGCGAGCCTCGGACATGATGCGGGCGGATTCTCTCGCGATGCCCTCGGCAGCAAAGGATGCCGATTGGATCGTGAACAGCGTGGCGAACAGGTAGAGGGTGGGGATCAGCAAGATGAGGGCAATCGAGACAAACTCAATAACGGACGAACCAGACTCTTCTGCCAGTAAGCGCTTCATGGCGTCCTACCCTGCGTGAGAAATTGTGCTTCTTCCACCGCGTGCGCACTCACCGTCAACTGGGAGCCCGGCCCGATCAACCCAATGAGCGGCAGTGGCGCTGAGATCGTCACGCGCACGGCTGCAAGCCCGTCGAGGTTGACGTGCTCGATCGCAACGTTCGAGGCGTAGTTGTCGACCAGCGCGGAGCTCACCAGCTGCTCGGTCAGGGCGATGCCCTCAGCGTCGGTGGATTTCATGAGCGCTGCGCGCCGCGCGCCCTCGGCCGCGGAGTCCACGAGGATGGAGCGCACGTGGATCGCGAAAACAAACTGGATGAGCGCGAGCAGCACGAAGATCAGCACCGTGAGCACCATGACGTACTCCGGGATAACCGAGCCTTCTTCCTCGCTGAGCGCGCGTTTCATCCGGGAGTCGCTATCCGCCGATGATACCCACGCGCTTCATGCTGTCTTGGAAAATGCTGACGAGAGTTTCGCCCGCGACACCCCACAACAGCAACACGAGTCCCGCGGTCATGAGCGTGATGAGCACCCAGCCGGGCACATCTCCGCGTTCACTTCGCGTTCGAGCAGCGAGCCAGGCGGGTAGTTGAGTGAGCTTCCATATCGAGGTTTTCATGAGGTCTTTCCTCCCAGATGGTTAGGGCATGACGATTCGAAGGGATGCTGCCACGGGGAACAGCGCGAACAGGATAGAGATCGGCATGATGAGAAAAACGACGGGGACAAGCATGCCGATTTCTCGCTTGCCACCGCTTTCCATGAGTGCCTCCCGCTGTTCGGCGCGCAGATCCGCCGCGAGGGCAGACAGCACGCCGGCAAGAGGTGTGCCGCGATCGAGCGCGGTGACAAAGGAGTCGGAAAACCGCTCCAGCTGAGCAATCCCGCTATCGCGGCCGAGCTCGGCCAACCCGACGCTCAGGTTCTGTCCGGAGTGCACGGTGCCCAGCATCTGCCGCAGCCGGACCGCGAGCTCGGAGTTACCGAGATCGCTCACACGAGTCAGGGCCGCGATCGGGCCCTCCCCCGCGCTGAGCGATAGCCCGATGAGTTCAGCGACATCCGGCAATTGAGCGAGGAGCTTTGCGCGATAGCGCTGGACCTGCCAGGACAGCACGGTGTCCCGCACAAGCGCACCAGCGAGCGCGCTCAGCGCCATGAGAGCGATCATGACGAGGGTGGGAACGTTCCAGCGCAGCAGCGCGGGCACCATGGCGAGCGCTATCACGAGGCCGACGGCCGACCAGGCGAGCTGTTCGGTCCGGAAGGAGGCGAGCGAGCGCCCCTGACCGAGGGTGGCGAGGCGCGCGGTGACCGAGGATGACGAGGAGCCCGCGAGCGAGATGATCCGGCCGAGGTCCCGCGCTGCGGTCGCGATAAGGACCCGAATCGGGGACTGGCCCGAGCGCACCCGGTCGCGCTCGCGCGCATCGAACATCGGGGCGATGCGCGTGCCAAGCGTCGGCTGGGCGGAGCGGCGCACGAGGTAGAGCTGGAAGAGGCCCAGCCCGAGGAGCAGCCCGGTGAAGGCGCCAAGCAGTGATGCCGTCACAGCAGGCTCCTCGCTTCCGTCGGGAGCCGGCCTATCATCGTCATCGCCTGGTGCGCGACGATGGTCAGCACAGCGCCGAGCGCGAGGATCGCGCCACCGGCAGCGGAGTCAAAGGCGCGCGCGTTTTCGGGCCGGGTGCACAGCATGAGCAGCACGAACCAGGGCGCGGCCGCCGCGAGGCGGGCGCCGTTTACGGTCCAGGATTGGCGCGCGAGCAGCTCACCGCGAGTGCGCTGCTCATTGCGCAGCGTCACGACGAGTGCGCGCAGCATTGTGCCGATGTCGTGGCCGCCGACATCCTTGGCGACGCGCAGTGCCTCGGCCACCCGATCGGCGACCGGGTCAGCGAAGCGTTCCTTTAGCGCATCGAGAGCGTCATCCATCCGGCCGGTGACGTGCAACGTCGAGGCAAATTCCTCAAAACCCGCGCGTGCCGCCGGCGGGCCACTGTGCGCCAAGGCCGCGACGGCCTCCGAGAGCGGCAACCCCGAGCGGATCCCCGCAATGAGGGATTCAATGACCTCGGGCCATACCCCGCTGATAGCCTCGCGCGAGCGGCGGGCGCGCGAGCGCATCCACACGACGGGCGCCAGCCCGATGCCGATCGCGGCATAGAGCGCGACGACGAGGCCCGTCGTCGTGGCAACCACCGTCGCGGCGGCCACGAGCGCGAGGATCGAGCACATCGCGATGAACAGCGCGGGCGAGACTTTGGCGAACCCGGCATCGATGAGCAACCGGCGCAGCCGGGTCTCGCGCGAGCGCGCGGGGCGGTAGGGCGAGGTGACCGAGAGCCAGATCAGCAAGACCCCGGCCCCGGCGAGCAGGCCCACGATGACGCCCATCAGGCCCTCAGCTCATCGACGATATCGATCCCGACGCGCGCGTAGGCGGCCGCATCGAGCGCGCCCGGGCCGTGGCAGTGCAGGTCGTCGCCGACGCGGGTGAAGATTGGGGCCAGTTCGACGACGCCGTCTTCCACGCGCCCCGTCACTGTCGCGATCTCTCCCACCCGGCGCCGACCCTTGCCGTCCAGCGTCAGGTGCACGACGATGCCCGCCGTCGCCGCCACCGTCGGCGTAACGAAGCCGCTGGAGACGTTCTCGGCGGCAAGCAGCGGCAGCGTGCACAGTTTATTGATCGCCTCGCGCGCCGAATTCGCGTGGATCGAGCTCATCCCCGGCAGGCCGGAGTTCAGCGCGACGAGCATGTCAAAGGCTTCGGCTTCGCGGACCTCGCCGACGATGATGCGATCGGGCCGCATCCGCAGCGACTCCTTGACCAGGCGCCGCAACCCGACCTCGCCCGTGCCCTCCAGCGAGGCCTGCCGGCACTGCATCGCGACGACGTCTCGGTTGGTGAGGCCGAGCTCGAAGACTTCCTCGCAGGTGATGATGCGCTCGCCGCTCGGGATTTCGCCCGCGAGCGCCCGGATCATCGTCGTCTTACCGGCCTGCGTGCGCCCGGACACGAGGACGTTGCAGCCGGCCTTGATACTCGCGGCCAGGAACCGGGCGGCCTGCGAGCTGAGCGATCCCGCGCGCACCAGGTCATCGATGCGCCCGGCGCGCGCGACGAACTTGCGGATGTTCAGCGCCCACGGCCCGTCGGTGATCGGCGATATGACGACGTGCAGGCGCTCCCCGCCGGGCAGGCGCGCGTCGACGAAGGGTTCGGACAGGTCCAGGCGGCGCCCGGCTAGGCGCAGCATCCGCTCGACGAGGTCCTTGATCTGCTGGTCCGATATCAGCGTCGTCGTGAGTTCGGCGACCCCGGAGCGGGCGACGAAGACGGCGTCGGGCCCGTTGATCCAGATCTCCTCAATCGTCGGGTCATCGAGGTAGGGCTGCAGCAGACCGAAGCCGACGACGGCGTCGTGCAGGTGTTTGCGTAGCTCGGCAAAATCAGTTTGCAGCGAGCCTTTTCCGGACAGGGCTTGCAGCTCGTAGCTGTTGATGACGTCATCGAGCGCGGCAGCCATCGCCTCGTGATCGATGAGCGGATCGATGTTTCGGTCGGCGACGAGCTTGCGCACATCGGCTTCCGCCTCCGGTAGTGCGTGCATGGCCCCTCCCTGGTGATCTGGCCCACACAACTGGCTAGACCTAAGTTAGCGGAGGCCTCTTACGGCGGCAAGGGTCGGCGTCCACGCTGTGGATAAGTCGCAAACGGCGTGCCACATGCGCGCCGGGCGCGCGTTGCCCATAACGTAGAGGTGTGACCAGCCATTCCTTTATCGCCCTGGCAGCGGCCGCAACGAACGCCGTGCCCGGTTTTGACGTAGCCGCCGTCGGCGCGCCGCAGCGCATGAGCGAGGACTGGCTCAGCACGGCCGTGACCGATTCGGCCGGCCGCCGCTTCACGGTTCGCAGTGCCCGCAGCCAGACCGCCGGCCTGCGTATGGCCGCCGAGCTGCCAATCCTTTCCGCGCTGCGCACCCCGCCGTACGCCGCGCAGCTCCCGTTCGCCGTCGCAAAGATCCTCGGCAGTTCCCAGTCCCTGGAAGGCCAGCCCCTCGTCGTCTACCCGGAGCTGCCCGGCGATGTGCTCGCACTCGAGCTCCTCACCCCGGACCTGGCGCGCTCGATCGGTGCGGCGCTCGGCGCCATCCACGAGCTCGATCCGGCCCTCGTCACCGATCTCGACCTGCCGGCCGAAGATGCCGCAACGATCCGCACGCGGCTCCTTGCCGAGGTCGATGATGCCGCCCGCACCTCCCGCATGCCGTCCTCGCTGCTCAACCGCTGGGAGCAGGCTCTGGAAGACGTCGCGCTGTGGCAGTTCGCGCCCTGCGTCATTCACGGCGATATTTCCGACGAAACGCTGCGCGTCGCGCACGACGAGGTCACGGCCGTCACCGGATTCGCGGGCCTGTCGATCGGCGATCCGGCGGTCGACCTGTCCTGGCTCATGGCCTCCGCACCGGAGGACACCCTGGATGTGCTCGAAGAGTCCTATGCGATGGCCCGCGCGACGCAGCCCGATGCGCACCTCATCGACCGCGCCCTGCTCATGAGCGAGCTGGCGCTGGCGCGCTGGCTGCTCCACGGCGTGCGCGCCGAGGATGCCCAGGTCATCGCGGACGCCGAGGATATGCTCACGACGCTCGCGCGCCAGGTCGGCGATGATCGACCGCTCGGGCGCACCTCCCCCGTGATCGATACCGGCTGGGAAGCGGGCTGGGACGACACCTCCGATGAGCCCACGCCTCAGGCGTAGGGCGCCGCAAACGACGCAGCGAACACCTCGAAAAGCTCCTGACATCGCCCTCGCGTGGTTCGCGCATCGTCGCCGGCGATGGGATCGCCGAGGTGCGGCGGTTGAAGGCGACATCCCGGCTGCCGCTGCGATCGCACGGCAGCCTGAGTGGGCAGTGCGCTGGTATTTGCTGGCGCACCGGACCTGGATCTGCGTCTCGTCTCTCATCAGGTCTTCGATGGCCAGGTCGCGGAGTTCACCTACGAGCCGTGCCGCCGCATCTAGCTGGTTTCGCCGCGTTCGGTACCGAGGAGTTCGCTGCCGAGTGCCTCGCTGCGGCCGACCGGATCGAGGACGGCCAGGCGCTCGGCGATGTCGTCGCGCGTGAGAGGTATGCCGCGGATTTCCTGGTTGGAGCCGACGTAGTAGAAGCATGCGGTGATGCGCTCCGGATCGATGCCGCGGCTGGCCGCCAGGGCGTAGCGGTAGATCTGCAGCTGCAGCGATCTGACGGCGAGGGTTTGCTCATCGCGCGGCGGCCGGCCCGTCTTCCAGTCGACGATGAGGATGCCGTCGCTCGTGTCGAAGGCCGCATCGATCTTGCAGTGGATCTGGATCGACCTGCCGCCCACGGGCAGCGTGAGCGCCATCGCCTCTTCGACGATGATGGGCTGCATGGCGGCGAAGCGGGAGGCGAGGAACGTCTCGCGCCAGGCAGCTAGTTGTGGCGGGGCGGGTTCGGTGGCGGTGTCGAGATCGAGCGCGAGCTCGCTCTCGCCCGTGTAGTAGTCCTGCACCCAGCGGTGGAACTCGGTGCCGAGGCGCGCCACCGTGCTCGGCGGCGTAGGCAGGGGCCGGCGCAGATAGGTGAGGTAGCCCGCGGCGTCATCACTCACCTCACCGACCTGGGTGGCAGAGAGCCGCCCCGGTGCCTCGATGAGGATCTCGGGCGCGCTGCGGCGGGCCGCGAGATCGGCAAGGAGGAGATCGGCTTCCGCAATAAGGCGAGCACTGGCCGGTGACGGTGCGGGCGCATCCGCGCGCTGCGGCGCGGCGCGCACGGCCGCTGCGGCGCGCTGCAGATGAGGCCGGCGATGGAGGGCGACGTCGGTGGCGGGGTAGCTTGGTGCGTCGGTGTCGTCGGTCAACTCGCGGCTCTCGTCCGGCTCGTCCTCTGGCTCTTCCGCAACAATCTGAAGCTCGAGTTCACCGTAGCGTCCGCTCAGGCGGTTCAATGTTCCAAAGCCCGTGGCGGTGGAGCCGGCCGTCCACCACGCGGCGCCGGGAAGGGCGCGCGTCGCGGTGCGTACCGTGAGCCACTCGGAGACGATGGCTCCGGGGTTATCCCCGTCGTCGGAGGACCCAAGCAGGGGGTGGTCGGCCGGCAGCGCTTCGCGCAAGAAGCGCGAGGGGTATTTCTTTGCGGTGCCGCCATGCCGCCAGGAGCTGGTGAGCGTTAGCGTGTGCTTGGCGCGGGTGAAGGCAACGTAGGCGAGGCGGCGTTCTTCTTGCAGTTGGTAGGCGCCGGCGGCCTTCTTGAATCCGCCCAGGCGTTTGCTGCCTTCCTCGGCAAGGAAAGCTCCCATCGGGGTGTCATCACTCTGTGCGGGAGTGACGGAGTTGACCTCGCCCGTGAACTCGGGCAGCGAGTCGTGATCCTTGCGAAGCCGCCACGGTAGCGCCGCGGCATCGGTGAGCCAGGACCTGCCGTTGACGTCATACTGGCCATTTTTGGCCTGGTGGGAGGGGAACGTGCCTTCGGCGAGCCCCGCGACGATCACGTGGTCGAACTCGAGGCCCTTGGCGGCGTGCATCGTCATGAGTTGGACGGCTAGGTGCTCCGTGCCTTCGCTTTGCGCGGCGTCCTCGACGATGACCTCGGCTTCCTGGTCGAGCCCTCGTTCCTCGGCGTCGGCCACCCGTAGCCAGGACAGGAAGGCGGCGAGTGTGGAGTCCTCCGGTAAGACGGCCACGAAGGAGCGAGCCACCTGGCGGAAGCGATCGAGATTGCGCCGGGCAGAAAGGCCGGGCGCACCGGGGCGGGCAAGGAGGTCAATATCGAGGCGAAGGGCCCGCTCGGCCGTGGCGACGAGGTCTTCCAGGTGCGAGCCGGTGGCGCCGCGGACAGTTCGGATGGCCTCCCCCAGCTCGATGAGGCGGGCACGGGCGGTCTCGGAGAGCCGATGGCCCTCGGGCGTCGTGAAGGACTCCGGTGGTAGCGAGTTCAGCACCTCGACGAGGGTGGTGGCGAGCGGGCGCTGGTCCGCACCGCCGGTCGCGATTGCCCGCTGTTTCTCCCGTTCGTCGAGTTCCCGTGCCCAGCTCGATAGGACGTGAATGTCGGCGGTGCCAAGGCGCGCTCGGGTCAACAGGCGCCCGGCGGCTTCGCCACGGGAGGCGTCGGCGGCAACGTCGAGCAGTGCCCGCAGGTCCGCGACTTCGGGCGTGGACAGCAGGCCCGAGAGGCCCACGACCTCGTGCGGGATGTCGGCTTCGGCGAGCGCCATGGCAACGGTACCTAGGTGGCGGCGGGTGCGGCACAGCACGGCGATCGTCTCGCCTTTGCCGGGCTGCCACAGGGCGTTGACGGTGCGCACGATCTGCTCGCCTTCGCTGCCGATATCCGGGGCGAGGCTGACGGCTATTTGGCCATCGTCGGCGTGGTCGGCGGCCGCGAGGGATGGGACGGTAACCTCTCCCGTCGAGAGTTGCAGCGGGATAGCGACGTGGTTTGCCAGGGAGAGAATCTCGCGGTCGTTTCGAAACGAGGTGTTCAGCGGCAGCGTCGTCACCGGCGGGGTGGTGGAAAACCGCTGCTGGAAATCTGCGAGGGCCTGGGCGCTTGCGCCGCGCCAGCCGTAGATCGCTTGGTTCGGGTCCCCCACCGCCGTGATGGGGTGATCGGGGCCGAACAGGCGCAGCAGGAACTCAAGCTGCGGCACGGAGGTGTCTTGGAATTCGTCGAGGAGCACAAGCCGGTAGCGCTCGCGCATGATGCGTTGGACGTCGGGAATCTCGGCGACAGCTGCGGCGATGGCGGTTTGGTCCGCGAACTCGATGACGCCGAGATCCTTCTTGCGTTTGTCGTATTCCGCGACGAAATCGATCAGTAGGAGCCGTTTGGCCTGATCGCGCAGGAATGTGGCGCCGCATGTCTCGAGGCTCTGGGCGCGTTTGAGGAGCTCGCGCACTTCGTCGGGCAGGCGGCGTTGCACAGCGTGTTCGAGATCGGTGTGGATCTTGGCCGCCTGCTTCTTGGGTGCGAAGAGTTCCGCGCAGGCGTGGGCATAGCTCACGAGGCCTGTGCGGGCCTGCTCGGGCGTCATGAGGTTGTCCCGAATCTGGGCGGCGAGCGACCGTGCGTTACCGGCGATGGATTCGACAGACTTATCAAACAGGGAATAATCGCCGCCCGCGGCCTCGACGATGTCGATCATGATCTGGGAGGCGTGGCCGTCGGTGATGAGTTGGGCGTCGGGGTTTTCTCCGAGCCGCAACGAAAAATCTCGCGCGACGGCACCCGCGAAGGAGTTGTAGGTGGCGATCTCGGGCTGCTCAATCAGGGTGGCGTGCTCGAGTTTTGCGAGTAGGCCACGCACGTTGCGCGACAGTTGGCTCGTCGCCTTGCGGGTGAAGGTGAGGCCGAGGACCTGATCGGCGCGTACCGCCCCCTCGTGGACGAGATGGGCAACGCGCATCGCCATCGTCGTGGTTTTTCCCGAGCCGGCACCTGCCACGACGAGCAGGGGTGCGAGCGGGTAGTCGATGACGCGTTCCTGCTCGGGCGTCGGGGCGAACTTTTGACCGAGTTCACGGGCGAGCGCGGCTACGGAGCCGGGTTTGGAGATGCGGTCAGACAACGCGGGTTCCTTCCACCTGCGCGGGGCAGGATCGTTTGACCGGGCAGCGGGAACAGCCCTCGTTGACGAAGGCTTTTTTCTCCCCGCGCGCGATGAAGCCGCGCGCGGCATTGAGCAGGGCGTCGATATCGATAGCCGTATCCTTCAACGGCGGCTGGAAACGCTCGGCGGGCTTCCCCCTACTGATAGCGCGGGGGTAGACGAGCACTGCCGTGGCAACGTCGCGGCCTGTTTGCTGGTAGCCGTGCTGGTAGAGCGCAAGCTGCGGGTTCACGGCTGCGGCTTTCTGACCCACCGGGGATCTCGAGGTTTTGAAGTCGACGATGCGATCGCCGGTCTCGCTCAGCTCGATGCGGTCGATACGCCCGGAGATGCGCAGGCCGTGCTCGGTGATGCGGAACGGGAATTCGGTAAGCGCTTCGCCGCGGTGCTCATCGAGGTAACGGGCCAGGTTATCGGTCATGTAGTCCACGGTCTGTTTCAGAGCCCGCACAAGCCAGCCGCTACGGCGCGGCAGTGGGAGTTCGGAAAAGAGTTCATCGAGGCGCGTGTGCATCGCGGCTGTGAGTTCTCCCAGAGGCAGCTCGCTCGTGGCGAATTCCTCCGCAAGCGCGTGGATGAGCGTGCCGACGTGCAGGTGAAGGCCGGGCTCGTCAGTGGCGCGACAGGTCTCCAGGAAGTGCTTGAGCGGGCACGTGAGTAAGGATTCTAGGCCCGAGGGGCCGAGGTATCCCTCGCTCGACTCCGGCAAGATGTCGGCGGCCGATGTGGGCTGCCACAGTCCAGGCCAGCTCGCTGGATCTGCGCCCGGTACCCCGAGCTCTGCAAGTTCAGCGAGCCGAGCAGCAAGTGCCGGCAGGTCACCGGCAGGGGTCGCCGGGTTTTCTAACGCGGCGCGCAGCGCGGCGACGGCTCCCCGGGCCGAGAGTTGGCGGCGCGCGTAGGAATACGTCGGCTGTGGGTCGATGATCGGCACGAGGATGGAGGGCAGGGTCTCGCCGTCATCGACGCTCGTCACGATGAGGTGTTCGGTGGCGCAGGCGCAGGCCGCCAAGAACATCCTCATTTCGCCGGCGACGGTTTCACGCCGAGCCGCGGCATAGGTTTCAGAGGTTTCCTGACCAAGGTTGGCGCCAGGTTCACTGCGGCCAGCAAACACGTCGACGAGGGCTTGCCAGCGCACCGTCGTGTCGCGAATCCGGGTATCGGGCCAGGCGCCGTCGTAGACGCCGGGAACGATGACGACCGGCCAGTGCCGACCGGCGGCCTGACCGACGGTCATGACGGCGACGCCGTCGTAGACCTGGCCGTGATCGGCCAGGGTGTCCGAGGCGATGTCCTGGCGTTCGAGATCGTCGAGGAAGACCGTCGCACTTGCGCCCACGTTGCGTTCGGCATGGGTGCTGGCCATATCGAATAGCGCCATGAGGGCGTCGAGGTTGTGGTCGGCTGTAGCTGCCTCACTCCCGCCGCTGAGGGCCTGCTCCCGCCAGGTTTCGGCGAGTCCGGCCGCATGCCAGGCCTGCCACAGCACGCTCTGGGCGGGTTGGCCCTCGCGAGCGGCCGGCACCGCGGCGGTGATCATGGCTGCGGCCCGTGCCGGTCCCCTGCGGATATCCTCGGGTAGCACTTCGGCTGCGACGGGCATGAGGCAGGCTTCGATAAAGCGCAGTTTGGTGCGCAGCTGGGCGCTTCCCGCCAGTGGCCGCTCGGCGGGGTCGCCCTCGGTGCCAACGAAGCGAGTCAGCCGCCGGATATCGACGGGATCGGTTCCGATGAGCGGGGAGGCCAGGAGGTCCCGGGTACGCGCGTAGAGCGCATCGACCTCGTCGAGATATTCCTCCGATTCGAGCATCCGGACATCGCTCGCGCCGCCGCGCAGCCCCGACCGAATGACGTCGCTCACGATCCGGTCATAGTCGATCGCGATGCGGGTGGCGGCGATCAGCGGTCGGACGGCTGGCTCATCGGTCAAAAGGACTTCCGGAGAGGAGCGCCGTACCGGGATGCCGGCGTGGCGCAGGGCGCGAGAGAACCTGCCGACATCGGCACTGGACCGGGTGATGACCGCGATGTCGCGAAAGGCAATGCGTGCAGCTTCCTCGATCGGGGCGTCGTAACCACCCAGCTTGTCGACGTTTCCCGTGAGGTTGAAGGCGCGAACAAGGTTGGCGACGTGGTGCTCCTCTTGCGCGAGGGTGGGCAGGATGTGCGCGAGCGGCGCCGCACCGTCAGCCGTCGTCGGCTGAAGATGGCGCTGCGCGGTCAACCCAGCCGTCGGTAATCGGCTGGCGAGATCGGACAGAATGTCGAGCCGCGGCTTGGGATGAATGAAAGATGTTTCGAACGCGATGGCAGGCGCATAGCGGGCGATCGCCTCGGGTTGTGCACCGCGGAACGTCTCGACCGATTGATCGGGGTTCGCCACGAGAGCGATGCGGACACCGCGAGACGCGAGCGCGTCAATGAGCGAGAACCCGGCGTGAGTGAGCTCGTGAGCGTCATCAACGATGACGAGGTCCGGCAGGTGCTCACTACCCGCTGGCCAGCGTGCTACGTCTCCCGCCGCGGCGGCCACGAGGGCCGAGACATCGAGCCGCTCGCTTTGATCCTCTGCCCCTGCGGCAAGGGCTTGGATCTGCTCGTATCGGGTAAAAAACTCGGCGACAATCCGCCAGGCCGGAACCTCGTAGCGCTCGGCAAGCTCGGCGATGTCCTCTGGACCACGGTCGTATTCCTGGGCGCGCATGATGGCGTCGCGTAACTCGTGCCGAAAGCGATCAACCTCGATCGCTTCGGCCGGCAACCCGGCCTGCGTAAGTGCCTGGTAGATCACGGCGTTATCTGCGGACTCAGGTCCCGCATCAATGACATGCCCAATGAGTTCAGCAAGGACGGCATCGGCGTCCGCGCCCGTCACCATCCGGGGAGCGGGCCGCACCTCTCCAGTGATTCCCTCTTCGGCCGAGGCAGCAAGCAGGGCGTAGGCAAGTGAGGACGCGGTGTAGGCCGTCCGCATCGGCGTCTGTTCGCCCAGCCGCGCGCGGAGCTCCGCGTGCAGGGCATCGGCCGCGAGCCGGCCACGACCAAGAACGATGACGCGGGAGCCGGCCGCAAGTTCGACGTGTGCTTTGGCAATGACCGCAGCCGTCTTACCCGTTCCGGGGCCACCCACGGCGAGCGTGATGGGCTCCCGGCTCGAAACGAAACTCGCTTGCGCATCCGTGAGCTTTTCAGCTGTTAGCGCAGCGTAGTGCGGCGGGTTGTCGATGATTCGGACGGTTGTCGCGGTCATGCCTCCATCTCACCAGATACCACCGACACGTGGGCGGCGGGCCGTGGCTAGACTGGGAATCAGTTCGTTGTTTCCCTATCGATATCGAGGTTTTTACCATGGACGTCACATTTGGCATGACCCACGTGCAGCGCGAGATCACGGTCGATGTGGACAAGCCGCACAACGAGATCACGGCACTGGTGGATAAGGCCCTCGCCGACGGCGCCCCCATCAAGCTGGAAGATAACCGCGGTCGCACTCTGGTGATTCCCGCGGAGCGCCTGGCCTACGCCATCATCGGCACCGGCGAACAGCGCCGCGTCGGGTTCTCGCTCTAAAAGATGACCCCTGCGCTAGGGCGCGAGCCCTAGCGCAGACATTCGCTCTGAGTGCGCTCGGGTCAGCTCTGACATGGCGGCCGGTACGTCCCCATCGACGAGGCCGGGTGTGGAGTCGACGAGGTGACGCACGACTGCCAGCGTTTCGCCCATGACACGCCTGCCCCACAGGGATAGCCGCGCGGTGAGTTGTTGGTCAGCCTGCAGTGCTTCCCGTAGCGCCTGCAAAACGTAGTGAACGTGGTCTTTCGATGCCAAGTGCTGGCGAATTCGGGCGTCCATGTCGGATTCGCTTGAGGCAACTCCCGCCAAAAAGTCCTGCACAAGATTGAACGACACGTAGGTTTTCACCAACCGCTCATACCAATCTTGCGGTCGGGTGCGGCGATGGAAATCTGCGATTGCCGCTTCTGCGCGCCGCGTGTGCTCGGATTCGGTGGAGAACTCGAAACCCTCCAGCATGTCGACTTCGCGCGCCGCGAGCTTGGCAAGGATGAGGCGATCTCGCGTTGCCGGGGCGTGCGCGGAGTCATCGGAGAGCTGGTGGAAGGCCGTCAGGAGTGCGGTACCGATGAGGTCGGTGCGGATCGTGGACGACGAGGGGGCTTGGCTAGACACTCCTTTAGCTTACGTGTCAGGTGTGCCACGGTGTCCGGCTTTTGTCCGTGAGGACTAGTACAGTAGGGACCGTTCGAGGCTGACCGGTCGTTGGAACCTTTTCGAACTACCTCCGCTGAATCGGAGTGCCCACACTCGTTGGGCTGTTGACATTGTGCGATCGGCTGCCGTTCTACCGCCGATCCCAAGGATTGATATGACCGAGCCAACTGGCATTGTCCAGGTGGGCGAGATTCCCGCGGAATACTCCTCGCCTGCCGACTCCGTTTCTGTTAAGTTTTCCGACTTCGACCTGAAAGAGGAGATCATCGAGGCCCTCGCCGACCAGGGCATCGAAACTCCCTTCCCCATCCAGGCACTGACCCTGCCGGTCGCCCTGGATGGCCACGACATCATCGGCCAGGCCAAGACCGGCACGGGTAAGACCCTCGGCTTCGGCCTCCCGCTGCTCAACCGCCTCGATCTGTCCAAGGTCGGGGAAAAGGCTGATCCGCAAGCACTCGTCATCGTGCCGACTCGCGAGCTCGCCGTCCAGGTGGCGCGAGACTTAGAAAACGCCGGAGCTAAACTCGGTGCCCGAGTCGTCCAGATTTATGGCGGGCGCGCTTTTGAACCACAGATCGACGCGCTCAAGCGCGGGTGCGAGGTTGTGGTGGGCACCCCCGGCCGGATGCTCGACCTGTTGAACCGCAAGGTGCTGAATCTGAAGCAGGCACGCACGGTCGTCCTGGATGAGGCCGACGAGATGCTCGACCTGGGCTTCCTGCCCGATGTCGAAGCGCTGCTCGCCGCCACCCCGGGTGGGCGCCACACGATGCTGTTCTCGGCCACGATGCCCGGCGCAGTCATTGCCATGGCTCGCCGCTACATGTCGCGGCCGACCCACATTCGCGCCCAGGATCCGCGCGATGAGTCAGCGACCGTCCGCGCCGTGACGCAGGCCGTCTACCGGGCTCATGCGATGAACAAGGTTGAGATGCTCTCGCGCATTCTGCAGGCTGAAGGTCGCGGTCTGACGATTGTCTTTACGCGCACTAAGCGCACCGCCGCCAAGGTGGCTGATGAACTCACGGACCGTGGATTCGCTGCGGCCCCGCTCCACGGTGATCTCGGCCAGGGGGCCCGCGAGCAAGCTCTTCGCGCGTTCCGTTCCGGCAAGGTCGATGTCCTGGTCGCAACCGACGTCGCCGCACGGGGAATTGATGTCGACGATGTCACCCACGTCGTGAACTACCAATGCCCCGAGGACGAGAAGATCTATCTCCACCGCATTGGCCGCACTGGCCGCGCTGGCAAGGCGGGCACGGCGGTTTCCTTCGTGGACTGGGACGATACCCACCGCTGGATGCTGATCGATAAGGCGCTCGGATTCAATGCGGGCAACCCGATCGAGACCTACCACACCTCCGAACACCTCTACACCGACCTCAATATTCCGACCGACGTCACCGGCGTGCTGCCGCGCTCCGAGCGCACCCGCGCAGGCCTGGAGGCTGAGAAGCTGGAAGACCTCGGGGAAACCGGCAAACGCACGCCGCGCGGCGGCTCGCGTCAGCGAGGCCGTGGAGGCAATTCTCGCAACCAGTCCAGCTCGCGCGGTGGCGAGTCCCGGCGCTCGGGTCAGCCGCGCCGGCGGCGCCGCACTCGCGGTGGCAAGCCAACCGAGAGCAGCGACTAACTAGTTCGCCTCTTACCCCCGGCACGGATCAAAGGGTTCGATGCTGGGGGCGAGGCGTGCCCATTCGGCGGCGGTGATGGCCTCACCTCGATCGGCGCACAACACTCGGCGAACTTCCCCGGGTTCAAGCTGCCACGGCCACATCCGCGGGCTCATGCCCGTGGGGATAATCTCCGTGCCAGATGCGGTCACGCCGATAGCGCGAAAGCCCAGTGGCACCGGGACCCAAATGATGCGTTGCGGCTACTGGTGCGCAGCGATGTAGGAGAAGATGCCCGAAGCGAGAATCTCTACGGCGATGGCTGCCAGGAGCATTCCGGCTAGGCGCGTCACCAACAGGGTGCCATCCGTACCGAGGACACGGTGAATGATGTCGGCAAACCTCATTGATAGCCACAGCACGAGATGGATGGCGATGAGCGCAATACCGATAGCGGTCCACGACGAGATCCCGTCGGGGGCACGTTGCCACGCCACCATGATCGCGACGATCGAGCCCGGTCCCGCCATGAGGGGGGTAGCAAGCGGTACGAGTGCGACGTTTTGTTTTGTCGCGCCTTCCGCATCCCCACTGCCATCCTTTCCAGCGAGCAGTTCCATGGCGACGATGAGAAGCAAGAGACCGCCGGAGACTTGCAGCGCAGGCAGCGAGATTTGCAGGAAGTTCAGAATGTACTGGCCGAAGACCGTGAAGGTCGCCATGACCCCAAGGCTCGTGGTCGTTGCCTGAAACGCGGCCTTCTTCCGCTGTTTGGAGGTCTGCGTTGACGTGAGGGCCAAATAGACCGGCACGAGGCCGGGCGGGTCCATAATGACGAACAGCGTAAGGAACGTGGTCATCAAGAGCGTGATGTCCACGTACGCGTTCACGGACGCACCACCTTCATGTATCCCTCTTCCTCCATGCGGACAAGCACTGCGGGATCGGTGAGATTTTCTCCCAGTCGATTGGGCTTGCCGCTGCCGTGATAGTCGCTCGATCCGGTGACCTGCAGTCCCAGGTCCGCGGCGATCTCCCGCACCTCTGCGCGGGCAGCGTCACTATGATCCCGATGATCGGCCTCCAACGCAAACAGTCCAGCCCTTGCCATGTCAGCGATGACTGGCACTGGCACCATCCGACGTTGCCGCCCGTATGCCCGAGGATGGGCGAAGACCGGCACTCCCCCGGCATTGCGCACAAGTTCGGTTACCGCCACGGGGTGGGGCGAGTCATAGGGGACGTAGTACGGCGACGAGGGGTGCAAGATCCGCTCGAAGGCTGCGGACCGGTTCGGGATAACCCCGGCCCGCACGAGTGCATCGGCAAGGTGGGGGCGCCCAATCGTCGCTCCCCGACCCGCGTGCGCCACGATGTCCTGCCAGGAGATCGGAAAGTCACGTGCCAACCGTTCACACATCATGCGTCCCCTGCTCGTGCGAGCCTGGCGTGAGTCCGCGAAGATCGCGGCGAGATCTTCATCGTCGGGGTTGTGCAGGTAGGCGAGCAGATGGACCGTGACCCCATCGGCACGGCAGGAAATCTCGACTCCCCGCACCAAACCGACACCGGTGTCGGCCACGTGGGCCTCGGCTTCCGCCCAGCCGGCGGTCGTATCGTGATCCGTGATCCCCACGATGTCGAGCCCGGCGCTTGCGGCCGCGCGCATGAGACCGGCGGGACTGTCGGTGCCATCGGAATGCGAGGTGTGGGCGTGAGGGTCTATCCGGAGGGTCACGACACACCAGTATTGCAGGTAGTGCACAATTGGGGCTATGACTACGGATAACCGCACCGACGATACCTCTCAAGCACTCGATGACCGCGGCTCGAACCGTTCCCAACGCCCCACCTCCGACCGTTTTCGGGACTTCATGACCCAGCACTGGGCGCCGCGCGATACGACGTTGCCCGAACCGAATGATTCCGCCCCCTACGCGAAGCTGCGCCGGGAGGCGATCTCGAAGAAGTTCACCGGGGACCGGCTCGTCATTCCCGCCGGCGGGCTTCAGGTGCGATCCAATGACACCGATTACCCCTTCCGACCGCACTCGGCCTTCGCGCACATGCTCGGCACGGGCACGGACTTCGAACCGGACGCCGTCCTCGTGCTTGACCCCAACGACGACGGGGAGCACGACGCAACGATCTACTTCCACCCCTGTGCATCGCGTGACACCGACCAGTTCTTCGCCGACTCGCGCTACGGCGAGTTTTGGGTCGGTGCCCGGCCCACCCTCGAATACATTCAGGCAGCAACCGGTGTACGCACTGCCCATATCGATGAGCTGAAGGATGCGCTGTCCAAGGACGCCGGCCAGGTCCAGATTCGAATCGTTCCGGGCGCCAGCGACCAGGTCAGCACCCTGGTCAGCGAGATCCGTTCCGAGGTCAGCCAACAGGTCGCAAGCGAGGTCGATGAGGCCTTGGCAGAGGCGCTATCCGAAGCCCGCCTCATCAAGGACGAATGGGAAATCGAGCAGATGAAGCTCGCTGTGGCCGCGACGGCCGAGGGTTTTGAGGACATGATCCGTTCCCTGCCGCGGGCCACGACCCACCACCGCGGCGAGCGCGTGCTCGAGGGCGCCTTTGGCGCAAAAGCCCGCGAGGAAGGCAACACCGTTGGCTACGACACCATCGCGGCCGCCGGCAACAATGCCAACACGCTGCACTGGACGGCTAACACCGGCAAGGTCAACGAGGGCGAGCTCGTCTTGATCGACGCTGGCATTGAAATCGACTCCCTCTACACCGCGGACATCACGCGCACCCTGCCCATCAGCGGCACGTTCTCGCCCGCCCAACGCCGCGTCTACGACGCCGTGTTAAAAGCCTGCGAGGCCGCGCTTGAGGCGTCCCACGGCACCGGCGTGAAATTCCGTGACGTGCACGCCGCCGCGATGGAAGTCATCGCCCACGAACTCGAAGACATGGGAATCCTGCCCGTGACCGCCGAAGAGTCGCTGCAGCCGGATTGCCAGCTGCACCGCCGCTGGATGGTCCACGGCACGAGCCACCACCTCGGGATTGACGTGCACGACTGCGCGCAGGCGCGAAAGGACATGTACCTGGATGCCGAGTTGCAGCCGGGCATGTGCTACACGATCGAGCCGGGGCTGTACTTCCATGCCGATGATCTCGCCGTTCCCGAGGAATACCGCGGCATCGGCGTGCGCATCGAAGACGACATCATCATTACCGAGGACCACCGCGCGATCCGGCTGTCGGAAGACATTCCGCGCACGGCCGATGACATCGAGGCCTGGATGGCGAAGATTCTGGCCAGCTGATCGCCATCTAGCGGGTCCGAGTTGGTGTCGTTAGATTCCGTCGGGGACCTCAGCTAAGTGACCAATGATGGTCTCCCTGCCACATGCTGAGAATTCAACGAGAACAGCGTAAATCAACGTAGATCTGTCTTCCTATTTCTGCGATAGATCCCGATACGCCACATAGAGGTTTGCTCCGACATACCATCACGACTTCGTTGATCATCTCCGTTTCCGGACGTCGCTGGATTGCTTAGGACGCGTGGTGTGTGACACTGTGGCGACATACCGGCCTATACCCAGTTATCGGCTCGAGGTCGCGACGAGAGCTAGACTGGGCGCAGACGCGCGGCCAGCCCGCGACTGCCACGATTTGGTCCCGGATTCGACCTTTGTCCTCTCAAAAACCCACCCATACACCTTGGCGCATTTTTGGGCGATCTCGGCACGTGACGACATTGACGGCTCGATTCTTCTACCCGATCACACTCAACGTTTCGCGGGCTCATCCTGCTACGAATCGTCGATTCATTGAGATCTTGAACACGTATCGGTATACCAGTCAATACGGACTTGCCGACATCCCCGACGTAGTCCAAAACTGGCGACAATCAGGGGGGAAGCTCCGTGAGATCACATCACTTCTATTCGGTTCCGTCCATTTTCCTTCTATCGCTGAGCATATTCGCTCTATTGATACCCACCAACGCGGTTTCCAGAGATCTCGCGGGCTCTCCCGAGGTTAACGAAACCCACCAAGTAAGCGATGAGCCATCACCCCGTCCTTCTCCTCATTGCTTTCTAGCAGCCCAATCTGATTCGAGTTCCGCCGCGCCAGATGCCTCCACGACTAGCCGAGGATGCAAGAAATGGAATCGAGCTTGCCTTAACAAAACAGCCAGTAGCGGTTGTGTATGGGGTGGCTGCGCGACGTTGTACTGGAATACACCGGCCCTAGCCCTCTGCCTGATAACCACGTGCGGAATCTCAGTATGGGAGTGCTGTGAAGAGTATGCAAGGCCCGACCCTTTGGATCCCGACGCTGCGGATCCCTCGGGCCATAAGGCAGAACAATGATGACACCGCCACGGATCCGGATTGCAGCCGCTGCGCTCTGGATTCCCTTGAGTTACGCCATTGGCGTGTGGTTCGTGCAGCACCTGCCCACGGACGTTTCACAACGTGCCCTGGCCGTCGTGGCACTGATGGGTGCGGCCATCAGCCTAGGCGGCGGTGAGGCCGCGCGAATCACGCAGTCTTATCGCCCCTACGTGCCGGTCACCTACCTCGGCTTGGCTTTCGCGGCGGCTGCAATGCTCGGTTACCTCGTCACGTTGTTGTTCGCCGGGCACGACGGCTGGCTCACCCTCGCGGCGCCCCTGGCGTTCTCGCTCCTGGCAGCGAGTCTCGTGAGGACGCGCGCCAATGAGGCTGCGACCCCAGTGAATCAGGAATCGATCGGGTTGCCGTCCTCATCCAGCCGCACTCCATAGCGCGGCGGGGTGGACAAATCCGCCTCGGGCGACGGCGCCGACTGGTTTGGCGTTGCCGCCCGGATTCCGGCCTTGGCCAGGATCTCGCGGGCCGCGTTTGCATGCTCGGGCTCGCAAATCACCGCATAGTGGGCGGCGACGACCTGCGAGGAGGACGTGAAGTCGCGCTTGCCCTGAGTGAACATGTAGGAGACGGCGCCGAAAAGGGCGCCCATGATGACGCCGACGAGCAGGCCCGCCGCCAACGCGGCAACGGCCCCATCCGGCAGCACGATCCACATGAGGATGCCATACATCAAACCGAGCCAGGCGCCCGTGCCGGCGCCCGCCATCGAGGCTCGCGTCAGGGTGAGGCGTCCAATAATGCGCTCGACCATCTTCAGGTTCGTGCCGATAATTGAGGTGTGCTGGACCGGGAATTCGGCATCCGACAGGGCGTCGACAGCTTCCTGGGCCTTCAGGTAGGAATCAAAGGAGGCCAGCTCGATGCCTTGCGGGATCGAGGGGGTCACCATCCGGGACGGGGGTACGGTACGCATGCGGCTATTATCTCGCGCCGCGAGGATCCCGCGCGCGGTGGTTCTCGATTAGCCTAAAGACGTGACTGCCTCGCCCGTTTCCACTCAGCAACGCGTCTTCGTCGCGCGCCTCGTTGGTACGGCCGTCTTCGATCCCCTCGGGGACCAGGTGGGCCGCGTCCACGACGTCGTCGTGATCTTTGATGCGCGAAGTTTGCCGCGGGCGATCGGCCTCGTCGTTGAGGTCACCGGCCGGCGTCGGGTATTCGTGCCGCTCACGCGCGTCACCTCGATTTCTGCGGGCGCCGTCATCACGACCGGCCTGCTCAACATTCGCCGTTTCCAACTGCGCAGCGTCGAAACGCTCGTTGCCGGTGAGCTCTTTGAACGTTCGGTCACCTTCCGCGACGGCAGCGGCGAGGCGATCGTCAAGGACGTCGCGATCGAGCAGCAGCGCAATGGCGACTGGCATGTCAGCGCGCTCGCCGTCGTGCGAAAGAACACGATCGGGCTGTTCCGACGCGGCCACTCCGTTGTCGTTGCCCCCAATGAAATCACCGGGCTGGAAGACCAGCTCGCGCGGCAAGGAGCCGCCAGCCTGCTCGCGTCCTTTGCGGGCCTGAAGCCGGCCGATATCGCCGACCTCGTGCGCGATCTGCCCGAGGAGCGACGCATCGAGGTTGCTCACGAAATGTCCGATGACGCGCTCGCCGACGTGCTCGAGGAACTGGGCGAAGAGGACCGGGTTAGCATCGTTCAGGCCCTGGAACCGCGCCGCGCCGCCGATGTGCTCGATGTGATGCAGCCCGACGATGCCGCGGACCTCGTCTCGGAGCTGCCAACCGATATCGCGGCCGAACTGCTAGAACTCATGGAGCCCGAGGAAGCGGCGGACGTGCGCCGCCTGCTCGCCTACGAGGAACACACAGCGGGTGGCCTCATGACGACCGAGCCCGTCATCCTGCCGCCCGACGCGACCGTCGCGGGACTGCTCGCGCACGTGCGTCGCCAGGACGTGCCGCCCGCGCTGGCGGCCATGGCCTATATCGTGCGCCCGCCGCTGGAGGTGCCGACCGGCAAGTTGCTCGGCGTCGTCCACATCCAGCGGGCCCTGCGCGAACCGCCGCAGACGCTCGTCGGCACGATCCTCGATACCTCCGTCGAGCCCCTGGACGTAACCGACACGATCGGCACGATCACGCGCCTGCTCGCAACCTATAACCTCACCGCGATGCCCGTCGTGGACGAGGCGGGGCGCCTCCTGGGCGCGGTCAGCGTCGACGACGTCCTCGATCACCTCCTGCCCGAGGACTGGCGCGATGCGGACGAGACGCAAACTGATGACGAGATGGATAGGTGGGCTGATGGCTGATCGACTCGACACCCCGCTAACCACTCGCAAATCCTGGGTTCCCAAGGTCGACCTGGAATCCGAGGGCGTCGGCCGCGTCGCCGAAGCGATCGCGCGCTTTACCGGCACCCCGCAATTCCTCGTGTGGCTCTCCGTCTTCGTCTTCGGTTGGCTCGTGTGGAATACCTGGGGGCCGGAGAACTTGCGCTTTGACAAGGTGGAACTGGGCTTTACGACGCTGACCCTTATGCTCTCGCTACAGGCGTCCTACGCTGCGCCGCTTATCCTGCTTGCGCAAAACCGCCAGGACGACCGCGACCGCGTGACCGCCGAGCAGGATCGGCAGCGCGCGGAGCGAAATCTCGCTGACACGGAATACGTCGCCCGCGAGCTCGCTGCCCTTCGCCTAGCACTCCAAGATGTTGCCACCCGCGACTTCGTCCGCTCCGAGATTCGCGACATGCTGGAAGAGCTCCAGGCCAGCCGCGAGGAAGAGGACGAGGAGTTAGCCGAGCGCGAACGGTAGGTGAAAAGCCACGTAGCATGGAGGGTATGACTGTAGCTCCCCCGTCGATAGAAGCCATCACCGCCCAACTCGATACGGTCCTCGATCCGGAAATCAAAAAACCCATCACCGATCTCGGGATGGTGCGCTCCGTCGAGGTTGACGACGCCGGCAATGTCACTGTCGGCATTGATCTGACGACGGCCGGTTGTCCGCTGAAGGACACGATCACCGGCGACGTGACCGAGGCCGTGCGCAAGGTCGAGGGCGCAACGAGCTGCAAGGTCGAGATGGGCGTCATGAGCGAGGAGCAGAAAAAGGAGCTGCGCACCAAGCTGCGCGGCGGCGTTCCCGAGCCCGAGATTCCCTTCACTAAGCCCGGTAACCTCACCCGCGTCTATGCCATCACTTCCGGTAAGGGCGGGGTTGGCAAGTCGTCCGTGACCGCGAACCTCGCTGCCGCGATGGCCGCGCAAGGCCTGAAGGTCGGAGTCGTCGATGCCGACATTTACGGCTTCTCCATCCCGCGCATGCTCGGCGTCACGCACGCGCCGCAAAAGATCGATGACATGATCGTGCCGCCCATCGCCAACGGGGTGAAGGTCATTTCGATCGGCATGTTTGTGCCTGACAACACCGCCGTCGTGTGGCGCGGACCGATGCTGCACCGTGCGGTCCAGCAGTTCCTTGGGGACGTCTACTGGGGCGATCTCGATGTCCTGCTGCTCGACCTGCCGCCCGGCACGGGTGACGTCGCGATTAGCGTTGGCCAGCTCCTGCCCAATGCGGAGATCGTCGTCGTCACGACCCCGCAGGCCGCGGCAGCGGAGGTTGCTGAACGGGCCGGCTCGATCGCGGGTCAGACGCGCCAGCACGTCGTTGGGGTCGTGGAAAACATGAGCTGGCTGGAGCAAGCCGATGGCTCTCGTCTGGAGCTCTTCGGCTCCGGCGGCGGCCAGACCGTCGCCGAGCGCCTCACGACGATCCTCGGTTACCCCGTCGAACTCAAGGCACAGGTCCCCATCGATTCGGGGGTCGCCGATGGCGGCGATACCGGCACGCCGATCGTTCTCGCCCATCCGGAATCACCGGCTGCGCAAGCCATGACCGAGCTTGCGCATTCCCTGGGCCACCGCGCCCGCGGTCTTGCCGGACGCTCGTTGGGTTTATCCCCGAGGTAGGTCATGGGGCCGTTTTCCGGGGCTGAGCTCCTCATCATCATCGTCATCGCTCTGATCGTTATCGGTCCAGAGAACATGCCCAAAGCGGCCGCGCAGTTCGGTCGTTTTGTGCGCCAGGCGAAGGATTTTACGACGCAGGCGAAAGACCGCGTCAAAGAGGAGCTCGGCCCGGATCTCAACGACCTCGATCTGAAGAGCCTGGATCCCCGGCAGTACGATCCGCGTCGGATCGTACGGGATGCGCTGCGCGACGATCCGCCGCCGGTAGCCGCCGCGCCTACGGCCCTCGCACCGCCGGTGCGTGAGGCCCCCGGGATGCCCGCGAGCCCTGCGACACCGCTCGCGGCTGCCACTCCGGTGGCGATGTCGCCAGGAGCCGCTCGCCGCAATCCCTACCAGTTCACTCCGGGCGAGCCGGGCGCCTTTGATGACGAGGCAACCTAGCTCGGCGCCCTGACGTTACTTCGCGCGCGCCTCATCCAAGGTGACTTCGGCCTTGACCTGCTCGCCATTGCGATCGGCGATGACTGAGATGGTCTGGCCAGGCTGCAAGGAGCGCAGGTAGACGATGAACTCGGTTGGTGAGCCGATCCGCTTCCCGTTCACCGTGACGATGCGGTCGCCCGCTCGTAATCCGGATGCTTCGGCAGGGCCGCCGGCGACGATGCCGGGAGAATTTTCGGCATCATCGAGAATGCGGGCTCCGACCCGGCGATCGGACATATCGACCATGATCCCCATGATCGGGTAGGTCGCATAGCCCTTGTCGAGAATCTCGTCGGCTGTGCGTGCGACTTGGCTCGAAGGAATCGCGAATCCGAGGCCGATCGACCCGACCCCCTGCTGGCTGTTACCCACAGGCTGCGCGATCGCCGAGTTCAGCCCGACCATTTGGCCGGCCATGTTCACGAGCGGTCCGCCGGAGTTTCCAGGATTGATGGCCGCATCCGTTTGCACCGCATTAATGAACGAGGTCGTTTCGGCATCCCCGCTGCGCACCGGCCGATCGGTGGCGGAAACAATGCCTGTTGTGACCGTTCCCGTGAGGCCGAGCGGAGCTCCCACGGCGACGACTTCATCGCCGACCGCGATCGTCGAAGAATCGGCAAGCGGCAAGGCTGTGAGGTCACTGGCGTCAATCGTGATGACGGCGATGTCGTACTCGGATGTCAGGCCCACCACCTTGGCGGGGAGGCGATCTCCCTCCGGAGTGGTGACCATAATGTCGGAGGCAACCGAGCCCGTGGGAGCAATGACGTGAGCGTTCGTCACGATGGTGCCGTCCGACCGGTAGATGAAGCCGGTACCGGAGCCGCCCTCGTTACCGGTATACGCCTCGATGTAGACCGTCGAATTAAGGACCGACTTGGCGACCTTGCCGACATCCGATTGTGCCGCGGTCACCGAAGGCGGGAGTTCGCTGCCCTGCTGAGAAGTGGGAACGCTAGGCAGGGCCCGGTCTCCCAGCCCGAAATACTCTCGTGCGGCGATGCCGCCCGTGACGAGCCCGAGAGCAAAGGCAAGAATGATGGCCATCAGCCAGACCGCGACCGGGGCTCCCTGGCGCCGCTGTTTCCGCCGCCGCGGCGGCTCCGGATAGACCTGCGGTGCGCGCGCCTGGCTCGCGCTTTGTTGGTAGGTCATGGGCGCGGTCTCGTACGCGCCGGGCGGGCTCGGCGAGGCGAAGGACGGCGGCTGTGTCATAGCACTTACCTTAGGGCATGCCGCTGACCCCCTTTTCGATACACTTTGGTTAACGGCGAGTCTGGAGGTTCACCATTACTGGCGATAAGACCCTAAGTTGGGCATTTACGGAAAGCTATATCCCCGAACCCGAGGGGCCAGCTCGCGCGCGGGTACTCGCCGAGGAATTTGGCGTCAGCCCAGTGACCATCGGCGTTGGCGCAACGCTGCGCGCGCTGGCTGCCGCGACCGCCGCCCACTCGGTTGCCGAAATCGGTACGGGAACCGGAACCTCGGCTGCGTGGCTGCTGTCCGGGATGGATGCTGACGGCGTGCTGACCTCAATCGATGTCGAGCCCGAATACCAAGCGGCTGCTCGCGACGTTCTTACCGCAATGAAGGTAAAGCCCGCCCAGGCCCGTCTCATCGGGGGCCGGGCGCTCGATGTCCTCCCGCGACTTGCCGGTGGCGCATATGATCTCGTCTTCGTTGACGGGGACCCGGAGGAAACCCCGGAGTACGTCACGCACGCGATCCGTATGCTCCGCCCCGGCGGCATCCTCATCGTCGCGAATGCGCTATGGCACGATCTGGTTCCCGAACCGGCCCGCCGCGATGAGGATACGGTTCGGATGCGCGAGCTCGTGCGCTCGGTGCGTGATGATGACCGGCTCACCCCCATGCTGCTAGGCGCTGGCGACGGGCTACTCGTCGCCATTAACCGGCCACCGACACGCTAACTAGTCGCGAAGAATCCCCCGCCGGCCCATCGGGCCTGCGGGGGATTTTCGGTGCTGTAGCTCTTAGGCGACGACGGGCTTGAGTGCCTCGTAGAGATCCTGAGCTTCCTGCTGGGAGATTTCGACGACGAGTCGGCCACCGCCTTCGAGCGGTACCCTCATGACTAAGCCACGGCCTTCTTTCGTGACTTCCAGCGGACCCTCCCCCGTGCGGGGCTTCATGGCGGCCATGCGTAAAATCCTTCCACCAACGTGATTGTCGCCTCTATTCTAACCCCGCCGCGCCAACCAAGCCCGCCTAAGTCGCGTCGTTACATTCCATCCGTCGTGGAAACCTGGTGGCGCAGCTCATCGATCGCATTGGTCATGAGCTCCACGGCCTCTTCGGCGGTATCGACGAGGTGGATGCGGTCGAGGTCGGCCTCCCCGATCTTGCCTTCGGCCTGCATGGTGGTGCGCAGCCAGGTGACGAGGCCCTCCCAGTAGGTGCGTCCGACGAGGACGATCGGGAAGGATCGGACCTTCTTTGTTTGCACGAGCGTTGCTGCTTCAAAGAGTTCATCGAGCGTGCCGAACCCGCCGGGCAGGACGATGAAGCCTTCGGAGTATTTGACGAACATCGTCTTGCGGGCGAAGAAATAGCGGAAGTTGACGCCGAGGTCGACCCACTGGTTCAGGCCCTGCTCGAAGGGTAGTTCGATGCCCAGCCCGACGCTGCGCCCACCGGCCTCACAGGCGCCCTTGTTGGCGGCCTCCATGACGCCGGGCCCGCCCCCGGTGATGACGGCATAATCCCGCTCGGCGAGCAGGCGTCCGACCTCTTCGCCAAGTTCGTATTCGGCCGTGCCCTGGGGCGTGCGGGCCGAGCCGAAGACCGAGACTGCAGGGCCCAGCTCCGCGAGCGCGCCGAAGCCTTCGACGAACTCCGATTGGATGCGCATGACCCGCCACGGGTCGGAATGCAGCCAGTCGATATCTTGCGCCGGATCGAGCAGTCGGGCGTCGGTCGTTTCCTCGGGGACCATCCGCCCGCGCAGCATGACGGGGCCTTTACGATAGGTGCGTCTACGTGGTGCCATGAGCCCCATCTTGCCGGAGCCAGGCGAGGAGCGCCGCGTGGCATGCCTCGATGTGGCTAATTGGGCAGTTCTCCTCATCGGTGTGCGCAAGCGTCGGATCGCCCGGCCCGAAATTGACCGCCGGGATGCCCGCCGCCGACAGGCGCGCCACATCCGTCCAGCCGTATTTTGGTCCGACGCTCGCCCCGGCATGCCGCTTGGCTGCCGCGACGAAATCCTGCGCGAGGTCGGAGGTCAGGCCCGGGCGTGCGCCGTCGGCGGCATCCTCCAGGCTCACGCTGGCCTCGATGCCTTCGAGGAGCTCTGTGACGCGGCGATAGGCCTGCTCGCTCGTGGAATCGGGCGCGTAGCGGTAGTTAATCCAGATCCGGCAGGCATCGGGGATGACGTTAAAAGCAATGCCGCCCTCGATTTTTACGATCGACAGCGATTCGCGATAGTCCAAGCCGTCGACGGTGACGGTGCGCGGCTCGTAGCGCGCGAGCCGATCAAGAACCGGGGCAGCGAGGTGAATGGCGTTGCTGCCCAGCCAGTGCCGCGCCGAATGGGCGGCCCGCCCGGTGACGTCGACGCGCACTCGCAGCGTGCCGTTGCAGCCACCTTCGATGGCGGCGCTCGTGGGCTCGGTGAGGATCCCGAATTCGGCGTCCGTCATGAGCTCGGGGTGAGTATCGAGCAGGCGCTTGAGGCCCGAGCGGTCGGTATCGACTTCTTCGTGATCGTAAAACACCCACGTGACGTCGATGGCGGGCTCGGGAAGCCTCACCGCGAGCGCCAGTTGGACGGCGCAGCCGGATTTCATGTCGACGCTGCCGCGGCCCCAAATGACGTCCTCGCCGTCGATGACTAGCCGGCGGTGCGGGATGTTGTTCGCGACGGGCACGGTATCGAGGTGTCCCGCGATGATGACGCGGCGATCCCGACCGGCGTTCGTGCGCGCCAGGATCGCGTCGCCGGCGCGCACGACGTGCAGGTGGCCGCAGGCGCGCAGATGGCGTTCCACCTCGTCGGCGAGATGACCTTCGTGGTCGGAAACCGAGTAGATATCGACCATCGCCGCGGTGAGGTCCGCGGGTGACGTCGTGGCCGGGTCCGGTAGCGTGCGCTCAGCGCTAGTAGACATCGTCGTCGTCCACGTGATGCAGCGTGCGGGCGGCCTCCCCGAGCGTTCCCGACAGCGAGGGATAGATCGTGAAGGCGTTCGCGACTTCGTCGACGGTGAGCCGCTGCGTGACGGCGATCGTCAGCGGGAAGATGAGTTCGGAGGCGCGCGGCGCCACCACGACGGCGCCGATGACGACGCCCGTGGCGGCGTCGGAGAAGACCTTGACGAAGCCTTCCTTGATGCCGAGCATCTTCGCGCGCGGGTTGCGGGCGACGGGCAGGCGCGTGATCGCGCCATCGACCTCGCCGGATTCGATCTGGGCCTGGGTGACGCCGATCGTCGCGATCTCGGGGGCGGTGAAGATATTGGCGGCGACGGCCGTCAGTGACAGGGGCGAGACGGCATCGCCGAGTGCGTGCCACATCGCGATCCGGCCCTGCATTGCGGCGACGGAAGCCAGCGGGTAGACGCCCGTGCAGTCACCGGCCGCATAGACGCGAAACGCCGTCGTGCGCGAGACCCGGTCGACCTCGATATGGCCGGAATCGCGCAGTTTGACGCCGGCTTCCTCCAGGCCGATCCCGGCGGTGTTCGGGATCGCGCCCACCGCCATGAGGCAGTGCGAGCCGGTGATTTCGCGGCCGTCAGCGAGCGTGACGCGCACGCCGTCATCGGTGCGCGTGACCGACTGCGCGCGCGATTCGGACAGCACGCTCATGCCGCGGCGGCGGAAGATCGTCTCGATGAGTTCTGCGGCGTCTTCGTCCTCGCCCGGTAGCACCCGCACCCGAGAGGAGACGAGGGTGACGTCCGCGCCGAGCTGGACGTAGGCGCCCGCAAACTCCGCTCCGGTGACGCCCGAGCCGACGACGATGAGGTGCTCGGGTAGCTCCGTCAGCTCATAGAGCTGCTTCCACGTGAGGATGCGTTCGCCATCGGGTTTGGCGTCGGCGAGCTCGCGCGGGGTCGCGCCCGTGGCGATCAAGACCATCTCGGCTTCGAGCTCGAGGACGCGTTCGGCGGTTTCGGCGTAGACGATTCGGCTGCCGCCGGCGCTCGTGGCGGGCCCAAGGCGGCCGCGGCCGCTGATGATCCGGATGCCCTCTTTTTCTAGCCGGACCGCGATATCGCGCTCCTGCTGCGCGGCGAGCGCGCGGACTCGTTCGTTGACCTTGCCAAGGTCCACGCTCGGGGCCCCATCGCCGGCATGAATGCCGAGTTCGGCCGCCGATTCGGTCAGCGTCATCCACTCGGCCGTGGCGATGAGCGTCTTAGAGGGCACGACATCGGTCAAGACGGCAGAGCCGCCCATCCCGCGGTCCTCGATGACGGTGACGTCCGCGCCGAGCTGGCGTGCCACGAGGGCGGCTTCGTAGCCGCCCGGTCCGCCACCGATGATGACGACGCGGGAGCCGGCACGTACCGGAGAGGAGCCGGATGATTGGGCGCCGGCGGGGCTGTCGGGCGGCAGGGCGGTGCTCGATTGTTCAGATGTCACAGTCACGCTCCTCATTGTCGCAAAAGTCTGCGCCGCTCGTGCCAAGGTCACACTCGTTTAACGTCTTAACGAAGGAGGAGTAAAAACTTCCGTGGAACAATAAAGCTATGACTCACGAACTACCTGAAACTGACCCGCGTTCCCTCGCCGATGAGGCCGCGCGGGCCCTTGCCGAGGCAACGGGCGTGGCTCGTCACGACATTGCCCTCGTCCTCGGATCCGGCTGGGGCGGCGCCGCCGAACTCCTAGGCGAAACCGTCGCTGAGATCGACGCCGAAGACATCCCGGGCTTCCGCAAGGCAGCGGTCGCGGGCCACGGCGGCAAGATCACCTCGATCAAGGTCTCCGGCTCGGACAAGCACGCGCTCGTGCTCGGCGCTCGTACCCACTACTACGAGGGCCACGGCGTGCGCGCCGTCGCCCACGGGATCCGCGCGGCGGCCGCTGCGGGCTGCACCCAGCTCGTGCTGACGAACGGCTGCGGCGGCTTGCGGCCCGAATGGGGGCCCGGCACTCCCGTGCTGATCTCCGATCACATCAACCTCACGATGGACTCGCCGCTGGAGGGTGCCACCTTCGTCGACCTCACCGATGTGTATTCGCCGCGTCTGCGAGCCCTCGCCCGCGATATCGATGACAGCCTGGATGAGGGCGTCTACGTGCAGTGGCGGGGCCCGCACTACGAGACCCCAGCCGAGGTCCAGATGTCCAAGATCATCGGCGGCGACCTCGTCGGCATGTCCACGGCGCTGGAGGCCATCGCCGCCCGCGAGGCCGGCATGGAGATCCTCGGAATCTCGCTCGTCACCAACCCCGCGGCGGGCATCTCCCCCACCCCACTTGATCACGCAGAAGTCCTTGCGGCCGGCCGCGCCGCCGGACCGCGCATCGCGCGACTGCTTGCCGATATTGTCACCACCATGGCCAAGGAGAATTAACCCATGCGCTACGACGAGGGATACATCCAGAGCTGGATCGAGGACGATCCGGATCCCATCACCGCCCAGGAACTGACCGATATGCTTGCCGCTGCCAAGGGCGGCGACGATGGCGCGGCCGCCGAACTCACCGACCGTTTTTCCGGGACGCTGCAATTCGGTACGGCCGGCCTGCGCGGCGCGCTTGGCGGCGGCCCCAACCGCATGAACCGTGCGGTCGTCATGCGCGCGGCCAAGGGACTGTGCAACTACCTGAAGAACTCCATCGGGGACGGCTTTGTCGTGACGATCGGTTATGACGCGCGCCACGGCTCCAAGCAGTTCGCCGAGGACACCGCCGCAATCGTGACCGCGTCCGGCGGCATTGCCCACCTCATGCCTCGCACCCTACCCACGCCGGTCCTCGCGTTCTCGGTGCGCGATCTCGACGCGGACGCCGGCGTCATGGTGACGGCCTCCCACAACCCGCCGCAGGACAACGGCTACAAGGTCTACCTCGGCGGTCGCATGGTCGATGAGGCGGGCCGGGGCGCACAGATCGTCGAGCCCCATGACGCCGGGATCGCGGCCGAGATTGCCCGGATCGAGCGCGTCGCCGATATCGAGCGGGCCGATTCCGGCTGGCACCTCATCGGCGAGGATCTCATCGACCGCTACATCGAGCGTGCCATCTCCCTCGTACCCAAGGGCCGGGCCGGATCGTTGAAGGTCGTCCTCACCGCCATGCACGGTGTGGGCGCCGAGACCTGCATGCGGGCGCTCAATGGTGCGGGCTTCGATGATGTCCACCTCGTTGCCGAGCAGGCCGAGCCGGACCCGGAGTTCCCCACCGTGAACTTCCCGAACCCGGAAGAGCCCGGTGCCCTGGACCTGTCCTTCGCGCTCGCGAAGAAAATCGGCGCCGATCTCATCATCGCCAACGACCCGGACGCCGATCGGTGCTCGGCCGCCATCCCGCTGCGCGGCGGCGGCTGGCGCCAGCTCACCGGCGACGAGGTCGGCCAGCTCCTTGGCGAACAGGTCGCACCGCTCGCTGCCTTGCGCGGCGAAGGCGTGCTCGCGTGTTCGATCGTCTCCTCGCGGATGCTCGGCAAGATCGCGTCCTCCCACGGCCTTAACTACGTCGAGACGCTCACCGGCTTTAAGTGGATCTCGCGCGTTCCCGGGCTGACCTACGGCTATGAGGAGGCGCTCGGGTACTGCTGCGATCCGGAGTACGTGAAGGACAAGGACGGAATCACCGCCTCCGTGCGGCTGTGCCTGCTGGCCTCAGATCTGGCCGACAAGGGCCTGACGATTGAGGACCAGCTCGATTACCTGTCTGCCCGCCACGGCGTGCACGCGACGAACCCCCTGACCGTGCGAGTCAAGGACCTCTCCCTCATCGGCGAGGCCATGTCTAAGCTGCGCGGTGGCGGCCTCAGCGAGCTCGCGGGCTCGCCCATCGTCTCGGTTGAGGACCTGTCCGAAGGCAGCAAGGATCTGCCGCCGACCGACGGCATGCGCTTCATTACCGAGGCGAACGATCGCGTCATCGTCCGCCCCTCTGGCACAGAGCCGAAGCTCAAGTGCTACCTCGAATCGATCGTGAAGGTCCCCGATCAGGACCTCGCGCTCGTCGCCCAAAGCCGTGATCAGGCAACCGAGCGAGTCGCCCGCGTGCGCGCGGATCTCGCTACCTTCCTCGGCGTCTAGTTCACTGCGCCCCGGCCCACCAAGGGCCGGGGCGCCCTCGTGAAAGCCCCGTCATGTCTCACGCCGAACCAGCCAACTCCATCGCTGCTGCGCTGAAGACCTCGTTTCGGGCGGTGGCCTACGCCTGGAAACACTCCCCCCGTTATTCCGCTGGGACGTTGGGCGGCGCGTGATGCCGTCCCGTTCAACCTAGCGTGGCAGGCAAGCTCGTTTTATTCGGTCATGACGGCGATCTTTGCCGTCGTGTTCCTGACCATCTCACTGTGGTCGATCTCGCCGCTCGCCTCGCTCTTCGTCGCTCTCGTCATGGTGCCCGACCTCCTCGTGTACTCCCGGCTTGCGCGCGTCGAAAACGAGATCTGGCCCGAGGCTGCGGGCATTAATCGCCGCCAGGAATACCTCCACGCGCAGGTCAACTTCCAACCGGCGGCGACCGAGATCGCCTCCGGTGGCCACGGGGACTCCTTCAACGACGAGCTCGCGGACCTGTACGGCAGGGAGTTCGAGGTTTTCGCCAAGGCACCGCGCTACGGCATCCGCCTTCAGATGATTTCGAGCCTCGCGGTCTTCGTGCTCGCGGCCGGGGCGTTCGCCGCCATCATTGTCGCGCCGTCCGAATCGACCGCGACGCTCGGCGCTGGCATCGTCGGTGTCTTGAGCTGTCTGCTCGTCACGCGCGGCGCGGGCGCAGCCTACGGCGAGCTCATGGCCAGTGCCCCGCTCATTGCGCAGTACGAGTCGCTGGTCGCCGATATCTCTGGCCGCACCGGCGAGGCGGAGACTCCCGGCCGCGGACCCGACGCGCTTGTTGTTAGCAACGTGACGTTCACCTACCCTGGTTCGCAGGCACCCGTTATCACGGACGCGAGCATGCGAATCGAACCCGGCGAGTTCGTCGCCTTCGTTGGTGCCAACGGCAGCGGCAAGACGACGTTCGCTAAGCTCCTCGGCGGAATCCTGGAGCCGGACGCCGGCACAATCGCGATCGGACAGGCGAGCGATGCAGCGAGCCGGCGCGCCCGCAGTGCGATGGTCTTTCAGGACTTCACGCGCTTCGAAGTGACCGTGCGCCGCTTCGTCGATCCCCTGCTGCGCCACAGCGATGATCAGATCGAGGCGGCGCTGCGTGCCGCCCAGGCGTGGAGTTACATCGCTCCCCTGCCTGGCGCCATCGATGCCCAGCTCGGCCCGCAATGGGACGGTGCGGGGCTCTCCGGCGGCCAGTGGCAGCGTCTCGCGCTGGCTCGCGTCCTGCTGTCGGATCGGGACGTGTGGATCCTCGATGAGCCGACCGCGGCTGTCGACGCGGAAGCGGAGGCCGCGATCTACCAGCAGCTCGCCGAACTGAAGGGCGCACGCACCGACATCGTCATCAGCCATCGCCCGGAAACGCTCAAGGCGGTTGATCGCGTCGTGAGTTCCCGCGTCTCTAGCTGCTGCAGCATTCAACGACACTTGATGGCAGACCCAACGTCTCTTTTTCAACGACACTTCCACCTCGAACAACAGACACTACTTCCCACATTGTGGCACTCGCCACACACCTGCTACGATTGCGACTGACATCGAACCATTCACTCAAATCACAGGGGGACCAAGATGCGCTTCAGTCGCGCGCGGCTCGTATTGCTCGCTATCCCCACGCTTATACTGCTCTCACTATTTCCCGTTGGCTCTTCCGCAATTGCCCACTCTGACACAGGGATCATCAACAAGATTACGACTACAATAGATGACCCCTACCGCGAGATATCTCCTCTCACAATCCGATGTCAACCACTGAACCAACCCGCTGAAATACTCGTAGGTCACGAAACCTGGCCATTGTGTGGTAGAGGCGGAGGCTCCTATTCACTAGGAAAGGTCAGCGGGTTTCGAGGATCTGTACGCATGGACTGGGAGACCTATGGTCCAAGTGTGCACATCCAGATGAGCGGATCAAAATCAAAATGGCCAATTGACCCCTACCGCCCGGGGGTAATACCGGGCCTGAGCAACGCGCAACAGAAAGCACTTTTAAAGCACCCTAGATTCAAGACCTATCTAAAGAACTCATTTGCGCATGCTGGAATCAAAAAGCACGGTTGGACGGCGATTATCGGATGACGTCCCCTGAATGGCTTCGCGCACACCTCTCGATCATTGCGGAGTGCCCGACTCGGCAATACGTCGCCCATCGGCGTGACGGGGATAGCCTCGCAGTCTGGTCCGACTCACCCTTGACGCCAGAACCGTTAGTGCAGCTGATCGGGCCTCAGTTCGATATCGCGGCAACGCCACAGGCCGTGCACCCGACCGACTATCACGCCCTGGATAGTTGGGGCGTTGGACCCGGGATTATGGGGCCGGACCCCGATGTCATGTTCCCGATCATTGCCGCCGTGAGCGAGGTGGAAAGCTGGAGCGTCGACGATCGCTGTCACGTCTCTCGACATTCATTGGTCGAGCGGGAGGCTGGTGAAGACTTCTACCACATGCGAATGCCGCTCACGGTTTTTCGCATCCCCGGCAGGGCACTAATCACCGCTCATTCCTACGTGCTCAGCGCCGACCGCTCATGCGCGATCTTTTCTTGGCACGCGACACGAGCTCGAGTCGACGCCGATGGCACCCGACACTATAACGGCGCGACTCAGCTCATCGAATACGCCCGATACCAAAGCACCAGCGAGCTGAGCGTCGTGGACGTCGATGGCGTCTACACGAGCGCCCAGCTCGCTGATAGTTAATCGTCGAGCTCGGACAGGATCTGCTCGGAGGCGGACAGTCCCAGGCGAGTAGCGCCGGCCTCAGCCATCGCAACGGCGGCCTCGCCGGTGCGGATGCCGCCGGAGGCCTTGACGCCGAGGCGGCCGCCCACGGTCTCGCTCATGAGCTTCACGGCGTGCTCGGAGGCACCGCCCGCGGGGTGGAAGCCGGTGGAGGTCTTGACGTAGTCCGCTCCCGCGGCCTCGGCCCGCTTGCACACCTCGACGATTTCGTCGTCGGTGAGGGCCGCAGACTCGATGATGACCTTCAGTAGCGCGTGGCCACACGCCTGCTTGACCTCGTGGATATCGCGTTCCACCTCGTCGAACTCCCCGGCCTTGACCTGGCCGAGGTTCACGACCATATCGACCTCATCGGCGCCGTCCTCGACGGCGCGCTTGGCCTCGGCGGCCTTGATCTCGGTCTTGACTGCGCCCGAGGGGAAGCCGACGACAGTCGCGACGGTGAGGTCTCCCGGGTTCTCGATCGGCAGCTGGGACGGCGAGACGCACACGGCCTTCACGCCCAGCTTCTTGCCCTGCTCCACGAGCGCATCGACATCGGCCTTGGTCGATTCGGGCTTGAGCAGGGTGTGGTCGATGATGGCAGCAATGTCGCTACGGGTCGTCATGACAAACGGGTCCTTTCTGCGCCTAACGGCGAGGATTGAGCAATCTCGGTCGCTTTGGGAGCAACGATGGCGAAAATATGCGACCAGTTGCCAAAGGCCGCTTTCTTCTCATCGTCGTCGAGCCGGCTGATCGGGAGTTGATACAGGGCGGCCGAATCCGGCTCGTAAAGATTGATGGTGTCGGCGTGGCTGGTTTCCTTGGCAGGAACAGCGAGCACGACGTGGCGCGGGATGCGCTTGGTGAGGGAATCGGAGGCGGTGCCACCGACGTAGAGCAGGCACGGGATCCCCGAGCGGACGATGCCCACCAGGTTACGAATACCCGCCGCGTGGCGCAGGGCCCCCGAGGGCAGCCACGTCACCTCGTAGTCGAGGTTTCGAAACCGCGCCATTTTGGCCGCACCGCCGGGCAGGGTGCCGAGGGCGCTCGGCCAGCCACGCAGCTTGCCGCGCACGTGGCGTTGCGCGATCTCGAAGCGATGCTCGACGGGCGGCTGATTGGCCACGGCCCACGACGGAACTTCGGGCAGCGCGGTTTCTGGCGGGAGATCGGTACCAGCCAACCAGGAGGCGAGCCGGGCATCGCCGGAAGCGGCCAGCATGACAAGCGCTGCGCTCCCGCAGCTCGTTTCGTCACACTGGCGCAGGCGATGCCCGCCAAGCTCGACGGGCCAGACTCTCAGGTCAGGCGTCGTCTCGAGCATCCTCGTCCTCGACTGGTTCTTCGGTTGCCTGGTCTGCCACGTCAGCGGGGTCGGCTTCAAATACCTGCCGCGGGTTATCAGGCTGGTATTCCTCGGCAACGGGTCGATCATCGACCTCGTGCTCTTGTTCGTCCTCGCTGTGCGGCACGACGGACTCTCGCGAATCTGCCATGGCTCTCACCTCCGGTCCACTAGCCGATACGGTCCAAGACTATCGACTCGGGGCCGGTGTACGCCTCACCAATGGCGACGGCATCCGCCAGCACCTCCTTGGCGCGCGCAAAGCGCTCCGGGGTCGCCGTGTGCAGCGTGAAGAGCTTGTCGCCCTTAGCGATCGACTCGCCGGGCTTCTTGTGGATCTCGACTCCCGCGACGGCCTGCACCGGATCTTCCTTGCGGGCTCGGCCGGCACCCAGACGCCACGCGGCGACACCGACATCGAGCGCGTCCATACCGGTGATGACACCGTCGGCCTCGGCCAGGATGTCCTCGGTGTGCTCAGCAACGGGAAGGGGCGCATCCGGGTCGCCGCCCTGGGCGCGGATCATCTCGTTCCACTTGTCCATGGCGCGGCCGTCCTTGAGCGCGGCTTCGACATCGACATCGCCCTTGCCTGCCGACGCCAGCATTTCCTTCGCGAGCGCGACCGTGAGTTCGACGACGTCCTTCGGGCCGCCGCCCTGCAGCACCTCGATGCTCTCGCGAACCTCCAGCGCGTTACCCGCGGTCAGCCCCAATGGAACGGACATGTCGGTTAGCAGTGCCGTCGTCTTCACTCCCGCATCGGTGCCGAGGTCCACCATGGTGCGGGCGAGCTCGCGGGCCTGGTCTAGGTCCTTCATGAACGCACCTGCGCCCACCTTGACATCCAGGACGAGCGAGTCGGTGCCCTCGGCAATCTTCTTGCTCATGATCGAGGATGCGATTAGCGGAATAGCCTCGACGGTGGAGGTGATATCGCGCAGCGCGTAGAGCTTCTTGTCCGCCGGCGCGAGTCCAGCACCGGCCGCGCAGATGACCGCGCCGACCTCTTCGAGCTGGGTGAGGATCTCCTCGTTCGACAGATCGGCTCGCCACCCGGCAATGGATTCCATCTTGTCCAGCGTGCCGCCGGTGTGGCCGAGGCCGCGCCCCGATAGCTGCGGGACGGCCACGTCAAAGACAGCGACGAGGGGCGCCAGGGGCAGCGTGATCTTGTCTCCTACCCCACCGGTGGAGTGCTTATCGGAGGTCGGTCGAGATAGGGAAGAAAAGTCCATCCGTTCACCGGAGGCGATCATCGCGGCGGTCCAGCGGGCGATTTCTTCTCGGTTCATCCCGTTCAGGAAAATCGCCATGTTCAGGGCGGCCATCTGTTCGTCGGCGACCGCGCCGCGAGTGTAGGCGTCAATCACCCAGTCGATTTGATCGCCGGAGAGCTCCCCCTTGTCGCGCTTGGTGCGGATGACGTCGACGACGTCGAACCGTTCGGTCATGATGTCTCCTTCTTCTTCATTTCTGCCAGGTCCCAGGGCCCGAAAGCCTCCGGTAGAACCTCGCTCATCGGCATGACCCCGCCCGGCATCTTCACCAGGAGGTCGGGTCCACCGTGTTCGTACAGTAGTTGGCGGCAGCGGCCGCACGGGACGATCGTCTCCTCGTTGCCATTCACGCAGGTGAAGGCGACGAGGCGGCCACCGCCAGTGTTGATGAGGTCTGAGACGAGTCCGCACTCCGCGCACAACGTCACGCCATAGGCGGCGTTTTCTACGTTGCATCCGGTCACGATGCGGCCGTCATCGACGAGCGCGGCCGCGCCGACGGGATAGTTGGAGTATGGCGCGTAGGCGCGCCGCATCGCAGCGATCGCTTGGGCGCGCAGTTCGACCCATGTTGCCTCAGTGTGGGGCATGATTCTCCTTCATTAACCAGTACAGCCCAGGTGGACCCTGGGCTGTACTGTGCCGAAGCTTGTGGCTTACGGGTAGGGTTTGCCTTCCATCGCGGGCGGGCGAACCGCCCCAACGAAGCCCGCAACCGCGAGGATTGTCACGACATACGGGATCATGAGCAGGAACTCGTACGGGATGGAGTTGTTCACCGACTGCATGACGTAGCCGAGGTTGGTCGCGAAACCGAAGATGGCGGCCGCGGCTACGGCACCCTTGGGGTTCCAGCGGCCAAGGATCATCGCCGCGAGGGCGATGAAGCCGTTACCGGCAGCCATGTTCTTGGTAAAGGCCAGGCCCAAACCAATCGAGAAGAACGCGCCACCAAGTCCGGCGAGCGCACCGCCCAGCATGACCGCCCGCCACCGGGTGCGGTTGACCTTGATACCCACGGTGTCAGCGGCCTTCGGGTGCTCACCGCAGGCGCGCAGGCGCAGACCCCAGCGCGAGCGGAAGAGCATGAACTGCAAAACGATCACGATGATGTACATGAGGTAGACCAGGATCGTTTGGTTGAAGAAGACCGGGCCGATGACCGGGATATCGGACAGCAGCGGGATCGGGTAACGGCCGAGGAACGACGCACGATTCAATCGCGACGGATCATTCATTAGCCACGAGGAGTACAGGAAGGACGTCAGGCCGAGGACGAGCATATTGAGCACGACGCCGACGATGATGTGGTCCACCCGGTACTTGATGGTGAACAGGCCGAGCAGCAGCGCCACGAGGACGCCGGCCACGGGAGCGAGCAGCATCCCGATGAGTGGGCTATTCGCGAGCGATGCGATGACCGCCCCCATGAAGGCCCCCGCAAGCAGTTGGCCTTCGATCGCAATATTGATGATGCCGGAGCGTTCACACACGACACCCGAAAGCGCCCCAAGGATGAGCGGAACGGCGAATGCCACTGCACCCTGCAAGAGCTGGACGACGGGCATCGTGGCGCCGGTGCGACCCGCGACAATCCATACCAGGAAGCCGAGGATGAATGCGACGGCCGCGAGACCGGTGAACATGGCGACGTACTTCTTGCGGTTCATCGCAAGATAGGTCGCGACCCCCGCGAAGATGATCGCCAGGACGGCGAGCGTCCATACGACCGGTGAGGAGTTCATGTGCAGGTTGGAAATCTCGAAGGCACGCGATGCTCCGGCCATCGAGAAGACCGACTCGCCCTTGGAGATCACGGCGAACACGACTGTCAAGGCAGCCATGACCATGGCCGCGATCGGGAACCGCCACTGAATTGGAGCGTGGATGACGGGCGCCTCGATTACTTCATCGTGGCGAACCATGTCTGCTGTGGCCTGGCTCATGCCGCCGCCACCTCCTTCTTCGTAACGCGGGCTCTCGGGGTCGTGCGCCGCTCCGGATCAGGTAGCCGCAGGATCCACCGCACGAGCGGCGGAGCTGCGATCAGCAGCACGATGATGGCCTGGGCGACCTGGACGATGTCAACGGGGATCTGTGCTGCGGCCTGCATGGTGGCGGCGCCAGCATTGAGTGCACCGAAGAGAAGACCAGCAAAGACCACGCCCACGGGACGCGAGCGTCCCAGCAACGCAACGGTGATGGCGTCAAAACCGAAGGATGCGGCCACGCCGTTGGACAGGAATCGCTCGGTTCCCAACACGGGACCGGTCGCGGCGAGGCCAGCGAGCGCGCCCGCAATGATCATCGTGATGATGATGGTGCGGTTGACCGACACGCCAGCGGTGCGAGCAGCCGCTGGGTTAGCGCCGGCCGCGCGGATCTCGAAGCCGAGCGTCGAACGTTCCAGTAACCACCAGACGAATGCCGCTGCGGCGAGCGCGACGAGGATGCCGTAGTGCAGGCGGAACGGCGGACCGAAGATCAGCGGGTAGGAGGCATCGGCCGGAATGTTCTCCGACTTACCTGCGTAACCCGCCCCAATGTAGGTCTTCGTCTTGAGGAAGAACGACAGCAGGTAGAGCGCGATCGAGTTGAGCATGATCGTCACGATCACTTCGTTCGCGCCCGCCTTTGCCTTCAAGATGCCGGGAATGGCACCCCAAATAGCACCGCCCAGGGCGGCGCCGAGGACTGCGACGATCAGGTGGAGGCCTACCGGCAGCTCCCACGCGATGCCGACATAGCCACCAACGAGCGCACCGAGGATGATCTGCCCCTGCGCACCAATGTTGAACAGGCCGGCGCGGAAAGCCACCGCGACGGAAAGGCCTGCCAGAATCAGCGGCACGGCATTTGTCATCGATTCGGTCAAGGGCCGGACCATGCGAGCGGTCGAGCTGGCCGAGTAGTCAAACAGCGCGCCCCTAAAGAGCGAGCTGAAGAATCCGGAAATGGAATGCCAGACCGCGGCGAAGAAGTCCGATGGGCGAGCGAACAGGTAGGAGGCCGTCGTCTGGACGCGAGGGTCAAACGCCGCCACCAAAATGGCTCCGATGATCAGCGCGAGCAGAATCGCGAAGAAGATCAGGACGCCAGAGGAGCCCATGATCTCGCGGATTACCGACTGGCTATCCTTGCGTCGGTCTTGACGCGACGCTGGCGCCTCGGGGGCCGCTTGCATGCTGGGTTCGATGGGCGTGGGGTCGCCTGTGGGATTCGGGGTCTGTGTCATGACTCCTCCTTGGCGATTTCCGCCGACTGTTGATCGGATTCGGCCTGTGCGACGGCTTCCTCATAGGGAACGCCAGCCATCATCAGGCCGAGGACCGAGCGAGGGGTATCGGGCGTGACCATGCCGACAAGCTTGCCGCCGTACATGACCGCGATGCGGTCGGCGAGGGCATAGATCTCATCGAGTTCGGTCGAGACAATGAGCACTGGCGTGCCCTTGTCTCGTTCCGCGACGATGCGGGCGTGGACGAACTCGATCGAGCCGACATCGAGCCCGCGCGTGGGCTGGGATGCCACCAGGAGGTGGAGATCGCGAGACATTTCGCGGGCGAGAATGACCTTTTGCTGGTTACCGCCAGACAGCGTCGAAATGGGATCAAAGACTGAGGTGACGCGAACATCGAACTCATCGCGACGTTCCTCAGCGTTCTTTGCGATCACCGACTTGTTCATATTGACGCCCTTGGCGAAGGGTTCGCGATCGTACATATCGAGGATCATGTTCTCGGCGATGGAGAACGTCGCGATCATGCCGTCGGTGGAGCGGTCTTCGGGAACGAAGCCGATTCCGGCCTTCAGGCGGCTCTTGACGTTCATCCCTGCCAGCGGCTTGCCGTCCAGCTCGATCGAGCCCTGGGAGATGTCGCGCAGGCCCAAGATTGCTTCGGCGAGTTCGGTTTGGCCATTGCCCTGAACACCCGCGATTGCCACGATCTCGCCCGCGTGAACATCGAAGCTGAGATCGCGGACTTCGGCGCGTCCGAGATGGTCGAGCACCGTGAGGTTCTTGATCTGGAAGTCGGCGTTGCCCGGCTGCGCAGCCTTCTTGTCGACTCCAAGGTCGACAGCGCGGCCCACCATGGCCGAGGCGAGCTCTGTTTCCGATGCGGAAGGATCGGCGGTACCAACGACTTTGCCGCGACGGATGACGGTGATCTTGTCAGCGACGGCTTTGACTTCACGTAGCTTATGGGTGATGAGGATGATGGAGCGGCCCTGCTCCTTCAGCTCCCGCATGATCTGCAGCAGTTCATCTGTTTCCTGCGGGGTGAGCACAGCGGTTGGCTCATCGAGAATGAGGACCTCAGCATCCCGGGAGAGTGCCTTGATGATCTCGACTCGCTGCTGTGCGCCGACCGACAGGTCCTCGATGTAGGCATCTGGATCGATATTGAAGCCAAAGCGGTCGGACAGTTCCTTCACCTTGGCGGCGGCACGTTCGGTGGAAATGATCCCGAGTGGACCGGTTGGTTCGTAGCCGAGGGCAACGGATTCGGAGACGGTAAAGACGGGGACGAGCATGAAGTGCTGGTGCACCATGCCGATACCGGCGGCGACGGCGTCGCCGGGACCGTTGAATGTGACGGGTTTGTCGTCGATGAGAATCTCGCCACCGTCCGGCTGATAAAGCCCGTAAAGGACGTTCATCAGCGTGGATTTACCGGCGCCGTTCTCACCGAGCAACGCATGGATTTCACCAGGTTCGACGACTAGATCAATAGAGTCGTTGGCCACGAGGGGCCCGAAAACCTTAGTGATCCCGCGAAGTTCGAGTTTCACTTGGCTGTTCCTGTCAGTCTGGCCCGCACCGATGCGGGCAGGCAGTCGGATGGAATTAAGGAGAGTATGGGTCGGCCCGCGAGCATGTCGGAGAAAATTCCCCTGGCATCTCTCGCGGGCCGATTGCGAGCTTTACGGCTGGTTCTCAGTCTCAACCTTGATCTCGCCGGAGATGATCTGTTCCTTGATCTTCTCCAGGGCATCCTTCAGTTCCGCGGGGACTTTGTCCTCAAAGTCGTGGAACGGAGCCATCGCGACACCACCGTTTTCCAGGGTGCCCACGTAGGCCTCAGAGCTGTAGCTGCCTTCAGCAGCAGCCTTGATCGTGTCGAAGACGGACTGGCCGATTTCCTTCACGACAGAGGTGAGCATGACGGCGCCGTCTGCGGTGGACTCGAAGCCATCGGAGTCAACCCACACGACCGAGCCCTTGCCCTGCTCCTTGACGGCGGCAACCGTACCGGAGCCAACCGGGCCAGCAACCGGCATCACGATATCGACGCCCTGGGCGAGCATGTTCTCGGTGATCTGCTTGCCCTTGTTGGTGTCGGAGAAGTTACCAACGAACTGGCCGGTCTGTGAGTCCTTCGACCAGCCTGCGAGCGTGACGGACTTGCCGTTGTCCTCGTTGTACTTCTTCATGCCGTCTTCAAAGCCATCCATGAAGATCTTCACCGAGGGCAGGTCCATGCCGCCGAAGGTGCCGAGCTTGCCCGACTCCGACATACCTGCAGCGGCGTAGCCCGCGAGGTAGCCAGCTTCAGCGGTGTTGAAGACGAGGGGCTTGGCGTTCGGCAGATCGAGCACCTTGAAGTCCTCGCCCTGGCCCTCGGTGATGCGAGAGTCGATGAGAGCGAAGTGGACGTCCTCGTTGGCGCGCGCCGAATCACGGATCGCGTCGTTGAGCATGAAGCCAACGCCGATGATCAGGTTGCAGTTCTGACCCATGAGGGAGTCGATGTTCTGCTGGAAGTCACCCGGGCTGTGGGATTCAGCCGTGGCGACCTGGACTCCGAGTTCGCTTTCGGCCTTCTTCAGGCCTTCGAAACCGGACTGGTTGAAGGAGCGGTCATCAAAGCCGCCTTCATCGGAGACCATGCACGCCTTGAACTTGGCGTAATCCACGCCGTCCTTGGCGCCATCGGTCGCTTCGCCGGTGCTGTCGGTCTTGTTGTTCGTGGCGGTAGGCGTGCTGTCGGGCGCCTGGCCACATGCTGAAAGAACCAGGGCCGCAGCGGCCATGGTGCTGAAGAGTACTGACTTCTTCACGGGTTCTCCTACCTGCAGTCTGCCGCCACAGAGGGGAGCTCAACGGACGACTCCGTTGTAGCCCTGTGGCGATATGTCCAAAACATCGTACGACGAGTTGTTTCCATGTCCGAAGTCTTTGTCCTTGGATTTTCGTTTCGTTACCAATTCGGGACGGAGATGGACTCAATCACAATGACCTCATCTACCTCGTTGACGAATGGGTCTCGTCGAACCTGTTTCGACTTCTCCTCCAGCATACGTGGGAGAGAGCCCTGTGCCGCACCATGGAACGCCCTTGACGCCATGATCTTCGGCACACGGCTGAGTTTCAGCTCACAATCAAGCAACGCAAAAGCGACCGGAACTAACGTTTCACTAAACCATCTATGACGGCTATCGCAATCAAAGCAGCTCGGCCTTTATTCGCCGTGGTAGTAATGGCGCCGCATCTTCGCGAGCTTGGCTTCAGTGCGTTTGATCCGCCACTTTTTGTATGCACCAATGATACCGCCCCAATAGGGCGTCTCGGGTTCCTTGGGCTCAGCGTCCGGATTGAGCGAGGGATCGGGATTGAGCGCGCCGGTCATCGCTTGGAAATCCCAGTTCAGCGTTCGAGGATCCGAAACGGTGACATAGTTGGGCGATTCATTCTGGCGAATTTCCTCCGGTGAGTCCGGCGTGACCGGGGCCGGAGGGTTGGCGGTAAATGCCGCCATCAGCAACGTGACGCGGGCAAGCAGGTTGACCCACAACAGCAGGGTGACAAGTGCGGTCGCACCAGCTAGCACAGGGTCATCGCTGACCGAGCCCACAGCGGCCGTTCCCACGACGCGAAGCACCGACGAGGCGATCGCTGCAAGCCCCGCCCCCATCACGAGGTCCTTCGTTGGCACTCGCATTCCCGCCACGAATCGGAAGAGGAAGACAAAGACTGCAAAGTCGACCGCAGCGGCAATGAGGAAGGAGACGGCACGCAGCAAGAAGCCCGCGACAGCCCCCTCAACGCCGAGCCAGTCCAGGATCGCGGTGCCGAGCGTGCCCGCGGCGATGCCGAGCGCCGAAGTGACAAGCACAGCGAGAGCAAGGACAACGAATCCGGACAGGTCTTTGAGCTTGCCGACAACGAAACTCACCGGGGCGCCGACGATGCCGAACATCTTTTGGATCGACGTGCGAAGTGCGGTCATCACCGCGAGCGCCGACCACAGCAGGACCACGAACGCGATGATGGACGTCAAGTTCAACGCCGTATCGAGCACGAGACTGTCCGGGCTGACCAAGCCATTATTGGATCCGTTGTCAATCATTCCCGGCAGCGCGGTATTGACCGAGTCGATCACCGAGGCGCGCAGCTGGTCATTTCCGCCGAGCACCGCCATGAAGATCGTCCACCCGATGGCTAATGCGGCGAAGATGGAAAACAGTGCGGCATAAGCGATACCACCGGCTAAGTAAAATCCCGAGGCCATCGATAGGCGCGACATAGCGCGACCGACGCGAGTGGATTGGTACCACGTGAAGATCGCCTTGGCTTTGCCCACGGCGCTCGATTCACTTGCAAGCAACTCTTTGAGGGAGATCTTCTCAACTGCGACAACTGTCGCCTCGTCAATTCGCGGGTTATCTTCCAGGCTGGTCATGGAGCCAGGCTATCGATGGTGCAGGCTCCAGGCGACATTTACCGCGATCCCGGTCCGCTGAGTTTCACGCACTCTTGCTCGGACCAGTGCTCCAGCGATGGGCCGGTGACAACACACATATCGGTGACGAGACTGCTGCCAGAGAAGTCCGCCATGCGCTCGCGAACCGCGTCGAGCTGAGCATCATCATCGATTTGAGCGAGGGTGATGTGCGGGACGAATGGGAACCTAAAATCGGCGCCGGGTACACCCGCCTTGAGCTGGCGATGCAATCGGAAGATGGATTCGCGTCCCCGCGCAATGTTGAGATAGACGACGGGCGAAATCGGCTCGAAGGTACCGATCCCCCCGGACGACACTTCAAACGGCGAGCATGTTTCCCCCACCGTAGCGGTGTGCGCTAAGAGCGCGTTGATCTCACCAGCCGTCGCCCGCCAGGGCGGCAGCACGGTGATATGGGTCGGAACTTCGATGCCGGGCGGAAGGGAGGCCGACCGAGCGTCGCGGACCGCGCGCGCTAGCGATCCCGACAAGGGCAGGATCACACAGGCGTAGAGACTTCGGGACGCAACCATCCAGGTCAGCTTATCGCGGCTCGACGATTTTCACGCCGCCAGCCGTTCGATCTTGTTCGATTGTGTTTGTTTTGCAACAATAGGACCATGAGCAAAGCAGCTAACGGCGGGCCACCCCTTCTGGCACGGCAACGCCAAGAGAGAATTCTTGCCTGGGTCGAAGATCATGGCGCCGTGCGAGTCGCGGAGATCGTCTCGAGCCTGGGAGTCTCGGAGATGACCGCGCGTCGCGATATCACCGAACTTGTCGACCGTGGACTCGTTGATCGCGTTCACGGTGGTGCGGTCGCGCTCGAGCCGGCGGCTGTGGAGCCTTCCTTTGAATCAAAGTCGATTCAGTACGTGAGTGAGAAGGCCCGCATCGCCGAGGTCGCGGTCCCTCGAATCCGTCCGGGCGAAGCCGTGGCTCTCACCGCTGGCACCACGACCCTCGCCGTTGCCCGAGCCCTGACAACACTCCCCCACTTCGCAACGCTCACGATCGTGACAAACTCGCTGCCGGCCGCTCAAGTGCTGTACGAGGCGACACTGCAAGCCCGGGCCGAAGGCAAGACCGCACCGACCGTCATGCTCTCGGGCGGCGAGCGCACCCCGTCCGACGCGCTCGTGGGCATGCTCGCGATTGAAACCTTCCAGCAGCTGCGCCTCGACTGGGTCTTTGCCGGCGCACATGGCTATGACCTGGAAGTCGGACTCATGACGCCCAACATGTCGGAAGCGGCAACGAACACCGCAATGATTGAGGCCTCCCGCACGGTCGTCGCGGTCCTAGACCACACCAAGTGGGGCGTTGCGGGCCTGCGAAGCTTCTGCCATCCCTCTCGCATCGGGGTCATCGTCACCGATCAAGAACCCGATAGGGCGACGCGGGAATCGCTCGTCAACCATGGAATTAACCTGGAGGTCGCGAAACGCGATGCGTAAAACTACCACTCGCATGGCAGATGGCCGCGAGCTCATCTACTTCGATGATTCCGAGCCCTATGCCTCGGGGAAGGCCACTAGGCGGCTTGATGACCCGCGCCCGCTACCCGATCGATTCGAGTCCATGAGCGCGGGACCTCAAATGCGACAGTGCCCCCTCACCGGCGAGTGGATTCCGATGGCCACCCACCGGATGAACCGCACGTTCCTGCCGCCCGCTGACGCCAATCCGCTCGCGCCTGCGCGGCCCGGAGCCGAGTATCAAGACGGCGAAGTTCCCGACACCGACTACGACGTTGTCGTCTTTGAAAACCGCTTCCCGTCCCTGCTTGCGGTTCCCGGCGAGGACACCGGGATCGTCCACGTCGATGGCGAGGAGCTCTTCGCCGCTGCTCCGGCGGCAGGCCGCTGCGAGGTCATCTGCTTTGGCCCGCGCCTGGAAGAAAATCTCGTCGACATGGGCCCCAAGCGCATGCGCACCGTCATCGAAGCCTGGGCGGATCGCACCCGTGAGCTCAGCGAGCTCGAGGGCATCAAACAGGTCTTCTGCTTCGAAAACCACGGGGAGGAAATCGGCGTCACCCTGCACCACCCCCACGGTCAGATCTACGCCTACCCCTACATTCCGCCTCGCTCCGCCGCGATGCTGCAGCGCGCTACCGCCTACCGGCAGGCCACGGGACGCCAACTGCACGACGACGTCCTCGCCGCCGAACTGCGCGCGGGAACCCGCATCCTTGCCGAAGGCGAACACTGGGTGCTGTATGTCCCGGTCGCTGCGAAGTGGCCGATTGAGGCCCACCTCGTGCCGCGCCGCAACGTTCCTGACCTCGCCGCACTGAACGAGGACGAGAAATCTGAGCTCTCGCACATGTACCTGGATCTGCTGGCGGCCGGAAACTACTTCTTCGCCGACAAGGTCGGCAAGCTCAACATGCCCTATATCGCCTCGTGGAACCAGTCCGTCATCGGGCCCGGTCGCGAGGACCTCCGCCTACACCTGCAGTACTTCTCCTTCCTGCGCTCGCCCGGCAAGCTGAAGTACCTGGCCGGATCCGAATCGGGCATGGGCGCGTGGATCTCGGATACCAGCCCCGAGAACATCGCCGAACGCTTCCGCAGCGCACTCGCTCTCGCCTCCGCCGAACGACCCACGCGGTGAGGGAAATGACGACCTGGCAGACTTCGGAGCCGTTGAGCCTTGCCGCCGGCACCGAGCTCGTGACGCGACTGGCTGAGGCCGCCTTCGGTGCGTCCGAGCGCCCCGCCGTCATCGGCTCGGCGCCCGGCCGAGTCAACCTCATTGGAGAGCACACCGACTACAACGGCGGGCTCGCCCTGCCGATCGCCCTGCCCCACCGCACGTTTGCTCACGTGCGGCTGCGCGAAGACCGTACCGTTCGGCTCACCTCCGCGCAGGCCGACGGGGTGGTCGAGGTCTCGCTCGATGACGTGGTCCCCGGCGCGGACCTTGGCTGGGCCAGCTACGTCGTGGGCGTCGCGTGGTCTGCCGAGCAGGCCGGGCTCTTGCAACGCTGCCCGGGCTTCGACATCGCCATCGACTCGTGCGTGCCCTTCGGCGCGGGCCTGTCCTCCTCCGCCGCGTTAGAGTGCGCCGTCGCGGTAGCGCTCGCGACCGCGACCGGCTCCCCCCTTACGCTCGGCGATGACGAGACCCGCGCGCGCTGGGTTGAGGCGTGCGTGCGGGCCGAAAACGAGATCGCGGGCGCCCCGACCGGCGGCATGGACCAGGCCGCGTCACTGCGCGCCCACGAAGGTCACGCGCTCGCCCTCGATTGCCGCACCCGCGAGATCTCCCACGTGCCGCTCGACCTCGAAGCGGCAGGCGCGACGCTCCTCGTCGTCGATACGCGGGCACCACACGCGCTGGTCGATGGGCAGTATGCGGCCCGGCGTACCGATTGTGAGCGGGCCGCGCAGCTGCTCGATATCCCGTTGCTCGCCGACATCACCGATCTCGATTCGGCGCTCGCCCAGCTCGCCGAACGGGCACCGGCGGCCGACCGCGACCGCCTGGTTGCTCGCACGCGCCACGTCGTGACCGAAATCGGCCGCACGCGCGGCTTCATTGCGCTGCTTCAGGACGGCGCGCTCGCCACGTCTGAGGGTAGGCTCGCGCTCGGCGAGCTCATGTTCGCCTCGCATGCCTCCCTGCGCGATGACTACGAGGTGACGTGCCCCGAGCTCGACCTCGTGGTCGAGACAGCCCGCTCGGTGGGCGCGATCGGCGCACGTATGACGGGCGGCGGATTTGGCGGTAGCGCCATCGTCCTTACCACCAGCGAGCGTGCCGCTGATACCGCGGCCGCGATCCGCGCGGCATTTGCCGCCGGAGGCTTCGCCGAGCCCCACCTGTATGCCGCAATCGCAGCCGCGCCGGGCTTTGCTCATGACACGATTGAGCCATGACCTTCGTTGCCATCATTCCCGCGGGGGGTGCGGGCACGCGCCTGTGGCCCCTGTCGCGGCGCCACCACCCCAAGTTCCTGCTCGACCTCACCGGCTCGGGCTCGAGCCTGCTGCGCTCGACCGTTGACCGCCTCGAATCGCTCGCCGATGAGACCCTCATCGTCACGGGCGCCGCGCACGCCGAGGCCGTCGCCGAGCAGACAGGCCTGCCTACCACGGCGATCATTACCGAGCCGTCAGGCCGCAACTCGCTGCCCGCGATCGCGCTCGCGAGCGCGATCGCGGCCCGCCGCTACGGGGAGGACGTCCTTGTCGGCTCCTTTGCCGCCGACCACGTCATCGACAATGAGGACTCCTTCCACGATGCGGTCCTGACCGCGCTCACGTGCGCGGAAGATGGCTACATTACGACGATCGGCATCACCCCGACGCATGCCGCGACGGGCTTCGGCTACATCAAACTCGGCAGCGAGCTCGAACTGTCCGCTGCCGAGACGCCGGATTCAAAGCCGGAGCTCGCGATCGCGGCGACGATGCTCGCCCAAACCTCCCTGCACGTGACCGGCCCGCATCCGATCGCTCCCCCGCTGCCCGCCTACCGAGCAAGCCAGTTCGTCGAAAAACCCGATGCGGAGCGCGCTAGCGCCTACCTGGAGTCCGGCGAGTACGTCTGGAACGCGGGAATGTTCGTCATGCGAGCCGATGTCCTGGCGCGCCACCTACACTCGCTCATGCCGGATTTCGCGGACCGTATCGATGCCATTGCGCAGGCGTGGGACAGCGAAGACCGGCAGGCTGCGCTAGCTGAGCACTGGGATGCGCTCGAGGCCATCGCGATCGATCACGCTATAGCCGAGCCGGTCGCCGCAGACGGCGGCGTCGCTGTTGTTCCCGCGCCCGCCGATCTCGGCTGGGATGACCTGGGAGATATGGCGGCGCTGCGTCAACACCTCGACGTGGACGTCTCCGAGCATGCCTTCGCGCTCGATTCCCCGGGCGCGCTCGTCGTCGATCACCGCACGGGTGATGACCTGCCCGTGGTGATCGCGAAGGGGATCGAGAACGTCGTTGTCACGTTGACCGACGATGCCATCCTCATTACGACGGCCGATCAGGCCCAGGGCGTCGGTGAGATCCCGAAGCTGCTCGCCGAGCGCGGCCGGGAGGACCTGGCCTAAAGCTCGTAGCGCACCGTGAGCGGGGCGTGATCGGAAAACCGCTCCGCCCACGTCTCGGCGCGAAAGACGTGCGCCTCGCGCGCGGCTGCGGCGAGGCCGGGGCTCGCCATCTGGTAGTCGATGCGCCAGCCGGCGTCGTTGTCGTAGGCCTTGCCGCGCCAGGACCACCACGTGTAGGGGCCTTGCACGCCGCCCGCTAGCTGACGGTGGACGTCGACGAAACCAAGCTCATCGAACCAGCGATCGAGGTGGTCGATCTCGTCTTGCAGCACGCCCGCCGTCTTGTTGTAGTTGCCCTTCCAGTTCTTGATGTCCCGCTCGCTGCGCACGATGTTGAAATCGCCCGCGATGAGGACCTCGCGGCGACCGGCGGCCATATCGGCGGCGAGCTCGTGCAGGCGCGCACCGACCCGATCGAGGTGGGCGTATTTGAAGTCCATCTTCTCGGTGCCGACGGTGCCCGAGTGCAAGTAGGTGGAGATGACCGTCAGCGGACGCTGAAGTTCCGGCACGCTGAGATCGACTTCCAGCCAGCGGCCCGAATCCACGTCCGGTTCCCCCTCGCTCAGCCCGGTGCGGACCTCACCGTGCGGCAGCGCGGAGATGACGGCGACGCCTGCCCGGCCCTTCAGGCGGGAATCGTGCAGGTGGATCGTGTCCGTCGTTTCGAAAACCTCATCGAGCTGGGCGCGGTTGGCGCGCACCTCTTGCAGCAGCAGGATGTCCGGAGCGGCATGGGTGAGCCAGTCGGGCATGCCGCGGCGGGCGGCGGCGCGGATTCCGTTGACGTTGACGGTAGAGATCGAAAGCATGCCCCTATCGTCGCATGCGGCGCGGATACGCTCGACGAGACCTCGTTTCCGGCGCGCGCTACGCCTTCGCGGCGGCGGCGCGTTCGGCCGCTTCCACGACGTTGACGAGCAGCAGCGCGCGCGTCATCGGGCCCACTCCCCCGGGGTTGGGTGAGAGCCAGGAGGCGACTGCGTCGACCCCGTCGGCGACGTCGCCCTGCAGGCGGGCCTTGCCGCTCGCCTCATCAACGACGCGCGAGACGCCGACGTCCAGGACGATGGCGCCGGGCTTGAGCATCTCGGGCGTGATGAGCCCGGCGACGCCCGAGGCAGCGACGACGACATCGGCGGCCCGGACCTTGTCGGCCAGGTCCGTCGTTCCGGTGTGGCAGCTCGTGACCGTGGCGTTGACGTCCTTGCGGCCCATGAGCAACCCGATAGAGCGCCCGACGGTGGTCCCGCGGCCGACGACGCACACGTCGGCGCCGTTGAGGTCGATCCCGTGGCGCTGCATGAGCTCGATGACGGCGCGCGGCGTGCACGGCAGCGGCGTGTCGATGTCCTCGGAGACCCGCAGCACGAGCCGCCCGAGGTTCGTCGGATGCAGCCCGTCGGCGTCCTTGTCCGGATCGATGAGCTCCAGCAGTGCGTTGGTATCGACGCCCTTGGGCAGCGGCAGCTGGACGATGTAGCCCGTGCACGCCGGATCGTTATTCAGCCGCGTGATCGCGGCGCGGATATCGTCCTCGCTGGCGTCAGCAGGCAGGTCCTCGCGGATGGAGGCGATTCCCACCTGCTCGCAGTCGCGGTGCTTGCCCGCGACGTAGGACACGCTGCCGGGATCCTCGCCGACGAGCACCGTCCCGAGGCCCGGCGTGATGCCGCGCGCCTTCAGCGCGGCGACCCGCTCGGCCAGTTCGGACTTGATCTCGGCCGCCGTTGCCTTGCCATCAAGGACCTTGGCTGGCCCTTGCCAGGGCGCCCTCACTGGACGAGCCCGTCGTACAGCGGGAAGTTCTCGGTCAGCTTGGTAACGCGCGCCTTCAGGGACTCGACGTCGGCACCCGTCCCATCGCGCAGCGCGATGGCGATGACGTCGGCGACCTCGGCGAACTCGGTCGCGCCAAAGCCGCGCGTGGCGAGCGCCGGGGTACCGATCCGCAGCCCGGAGGTCACCATCGGCGGGCGCGGGTCGAACGGGATCGCGTTGCGGTTGACGGTGATGCCGGCAGCGTGCAGCAGGTCTTCGGCCTGCTTGCCATCGAGCTCGGAATTACGCAGGTCGACGAGCACGAGGTGGACGTCGGTGCCGCCGGTCAGGACGGAGACGCCGGAGTCCTTCATATCATCAGCGAGCAGCCGCTCGGCGAGGATCTTGGCGCCTTCGATGGTGCGCTGCTGGCGCTCGGCGAATTCCGGGCTGCCGGCGAGCTTGAAGGCGGTGGCCTTCGCCGCGATGACGTGCATGAGCGGGCCGCCCTGCTGGCCGGGGAAGACGGCCGAGTTGAGCTTGCGGCCGAAGGTCTCGGCGTCGGAGGACAGGATGAGTCCGGAGCGCGGGCCGCCGAGCGTCTTGTGGACGGTGGAGGAGACGACGTGGGCGTGTGGGACGGGGTTCGGGTGCAAGCCGGCCGCGACGAGCCCGGCGAAGTGCGCCATGTCGACCCACAGGGTTGCGCCGACCTCGTCGGCGATCTCTCGGAAGGCGGCGAAGTCGAGCTGGCGCGGGTAGGCGGACCATCCGGCGATGATGACGCGCGGCTCGTGTTCGCGGGCCGCCTCGCGCACCTTGTCCATGTCGACGAGGTAGGTCTGCGGATCCACGCCATAGGCCTTGGCGTCGTACAGCTTGCCGGAGAAGTTGATCTTCATGCCGTGGGTGAGGTGGCCGCCGTGGGCGAGCTCGAGGCCGAGCAGGGTGTCACCGGGCGAGGCGATCGCGTGCAACACGGCCGCATTGGCGGTTGCTCCCGAGTGCGGCTGGACGTTGGCGTAGTCGGCCCCGAACAGCGCTTTGACACGCTCGATAGCGAGGTTTTCCGCGATGTCGACCTGCTCGCAGCCACCGTAGTAGCGCCGGCCGGGGTAGCCCTCAGCGTACTTGTTTGTCAGCACCGAACCCTGGGCCTGCAACACGGCGCGAGGCACGAAGTTCTCGGAGGCGATCATCTCCAGGGTGTGACGTTGCCGGTCTAACTCCCCGGTCAGCACGTCGGCAATCTCTGGATCGATCTGAGCTAGTGGGGCGTTAAGGACATCCTGCGTCACGGGTACCTGCTCCTAGGTTTCGGCTGTCATCGGCGCCGAATCGATAATGGGTGACGAGGTCGAGCCTAGCGCAGATCAATCGGCGGCGGGGGCGCCGAAAGCGTCGACGAGATCGTCATCGTCTTCGTCTTCTTCGCCAAGCACCCGACGCAGGTAGGAATAGGTCAGTTCGCCGGCGTATTCATCGAAATCATCGTCGTGGCCGGGCATCCCGGGGATGTCCAGGCTCGCGCGCTTGTCCTGCGCGGTAAAGACCCACACCTCGGAGATATCCTCGGGCAGGTATTCCAGCACCTTGAGCAGCAGCGCCGTCCCGATCCCCTGCTTTTGCAAGTCGGGCGTGACAGCCAGGCGGCCAAGCTTGGCGCGGGTGCCATCGATCGCGACGCGGATCGAGCCGACGAGCCGCGTGCCAATCCATGCGCCGAGGGTCACAACGTCCTCGCGGGCGAGGTCCTTATCGATGTCCTCTAGCGATTCGGTGAGCACCGGCAGGTGCGGATCGCCGTAGACCTGCGCTTCGGTCACGAACGCCGCGCGGCGCACGGTCATGAGTTCTCCGGCGTGCTCGGCGGTGATGAGGTCGATTCTCACGTCAGACACGGCTGTCCTCCTAAAGATGGCTCTGCCCCGAGCCTACGGTGTTTTTAGGCTCGGGGCATCGCGGGAATCGACGGAGCTGGCGGCTATCCCTTGACGGAACCCGACATGAGTCCGCCGACGAAATACTTGCCGAGCAGGATGTAGACGATGAGTGTGGGCGCGGAGGCGAGCAGCGCGCCCGCCATCGACGCCCCGTAGTCCGCCATGATCGAGCCGTGGGCAAGGTTGTTCAGGGAGAGCGTGACCGGCCCGGTCTCCGTGTTCGTTAAGAACAGGGCGAACAGGAAGTCATTCCACGCGGAGGTGAACTGCCAGATCAGGACGACGACGAAGCTCGGAATCGAGATCGGCAGTACGACCGAGAAATAGGTGCGCAGCATGCCCGCACCATCGACGCGCGAGGCCTCGATGAGCTCTTGCGGAACCGATTCGTAGTAGTTGCGGAAAATGAGCGTCGTGATGGGGATGCCGTAGACGACGTGCGCGAGGATCAGCGTGGGAATACCGTTGGGCAGTCCCATCGTCAGCACCATCTTCATGAGCGGGATCATGACGGCCTGGTACGGAATGAACATGCCGAACAAGATGAGCGTGAAGATGATGTTCGCCCCGGGAAAGCGCCAGCGCGAAAGGACGAATCCGTTCATCGAGCCGAGCATCGCCGAGATGATCGAGGACGGGATAACGAGCGCAAACGTCCGCCCGATGGGCGCGGCCAGTGCGTCCCAGGCCCGCTGCCAGTTGGCGGTCTGCCACACCTCGGGCAGGAACCAGGTCCGCGACGGATCAGCCTCGGCCGAGCCCTTAAACGAGGTGATGATGAGGACGTAGACGGGAATGAGGACGACGGCGAGCGAGAAGATCAGCAGCGCATAGCGGATGGCGGTTGCGGTGCCTTTCGTGCCGGATCGATCCAGGGACGGGCGCGGGCCGAGCTCCTCGCCTGGCAGAGCGGGAGCGGGCTGAGTCGAGGTGGTCGTCATGTCAGCGCCTCTGCTTCGCGTCGTGGATGAGATAGGGAACGACGAGGATCGCCACGATCACGAGGAGGATCGTGCCGACGGCCGCGGCGTTGGAATAGTCGCCCGAGGTCATGAAGTTGTACATGTCGATCGCGGGAACCTTGGTCGAATAGGTGCGCTGATCGGTCACGGCCATGATGAGGTCGAAGGACTTCATCGCCATGTGCCCAATGATGATGACCGCGGACAACGCGACGGCCGAAAGCTGCGGGAAGATGATATGCCGGTACAGCTGCCATTCGCTGGCACCATCGACGCGGCCGGCCTCGCGCAGGTCATCGCTGATCCCCCGAAAGCCCGCAAGGAATAGGGCCATGACATAGCCGGCGAGCTGCCAGATCGCGGGCAGCGCCACCGCGAGGACACCGAAGGTGAGGTTCGCGGTCCAGGAGTTTTCTAAAAAGCTCAGCCCCAGCATGTGGAACAGACGGTTCAGTCCCTTGGCCTGGTCGCCGGTGCCGGAGTTGAGCAGCCACTTCCACACCACACCCGAGGCGATGAAGGATACGGCCATCGGGAAGAGGAAGACCGAGCGGAAGAACCCCTCTCCCTTGATCGGGCGCTCCAGCAGCCACGCCCACAAGAACCCGAGGACGAGGGTGCCAACGAGGAACGCGAGCGTGAAGAGCAGCAGGTTCGTCAGCGAATGCTGGAAGTCCGCATTACCGAAAAGGTAGGCGTAGTTCTCGAACCACACAAAGGAGGTCTCGCGTGCCCCGTTGTACTGGGCGACGGTATGGGCATCGCGCATCGAGGTATAGGTGTTGGCGGCGATGAGGCCGTAGACGAATACCCCGACGAGGATGACGGAGGGAGAAATGAGAAGGAGCGGCGGACCGTAGGTGCGCCACCACTGGCGCGAACTTCGCCGTTGTTTACTCGCCATCGTTGGTCCTTCCATAGCAGCGGGTGGCGGCGATGTCGCCGCCACCCGCTGCTCATTGGTGATCTGGTGAGGCTAGCGCGAGGCTACTTGCTCATCGGTTCGGCAGCCTTGGCGAGCTCGGCCTGGAAGCCAGCCACGTCAGAGCCACCCTGAGCAAACTTGGCGCAGGCATCGTTCATCGCGTTGGACACGGCAACCGGGGCCGCCGCGCCGTGCGCGATCGAGGACACAATGGTGTCTTCCGCGAAGGACTTCATCGCGTCCTGCTGGTATTCACCGAATTTGCCCAGTTCCTCTTCGCTCAGATCCGAGCGAGCAGGAATCGAGCCCTTGACCGTGTTAAACGCGATCTGACCTTCCTTGCCGGAGATGGTTTGCAGCCAGGCCTTGGCGCCATCAACGTTCTTGGCGCCGACCGGCAGCGTGAAGGAGTCCGCGAGGAAGTCGAACATGCCGTCCGTGCCGGGCACGGGGAAGGCGACGTAGTCTTCCTTGTACTTCTTACCTGCCGCGTCGAAGGCCGCCACGGCCCAGTCGCCCATGACGTTGTAGGCAGCGTTGCCGCTGATGACCGGGTTCATGGCCGGCTCCCAGTCCTCATTGAGGTAGGACTTGTCGGCCAGTTCCATGATCTTGGCGTAGTGCTCGATCGCCTTGGTGACCTCGGGGCCATCCCATGCGGTCTTGCCGTCAAACAGGCCGTTGTAGCCTTCGGCGCCGAGATCGGCCATGAGGACGACCTCCAGGAGCTGGAGCTGCGTCCACGCCATGCCGACGGTGATCGGGGTCTTACCCGCGGCCTTGACCTTCTCCATGTCCGCGATCCACGCATCGAGGTCGGCCGGAGCCTTTTCCGGATCCAGGCCGGCTTCCTTCAACACCGCATTATTGGCCCACACGACGTTCGCGCGGTGCACGTTGGACGGGACCGAGTAAATCTTGCCGTCCACGGTCAGGCGATCGATCAGGGTCTGCGGGAAGGCATCCTTGAGCTTGAACTCGTCATACAGGTTGGATACGTCTTCGATCTGCATCGCATCGATGTAGTCGGTCAGCTCCGCACCCGCGTGAGCTTGGAAGGTATCCGGCGGGTTCTTCGCTGCGAGGTCCGCGGCAAGCTTCTGCTTGGCCTGGGAACCGCCACCACCGGCGACCGCCGCATTCTTAAAGGTGAAGTTGGAGTGCTCCTTCTTAAACACGCCTTCGAGGGCCTCCAGGCCCTTCTTTTCCGAGCCGGCTTCCCACCAGCTGACGACCGAGACGTCTCCGCCGCCTTCGCCTGAACCGCCACCGGAACCACCAGTGGTGGATCCATTGGATGATCCGCCGCCGCCACAGGCGGCAAGAACCAGGCTGAGTGCGGCGAGTCCCGCGACTGCTCCGATCCGCTTCATTGCTTCTCCTCACGAAACTGCGTCGTTGCTGGCCCGCCCACAGCGGGCCCCCACACGTGTGGGCGTGGTCTTAGTCTAGCGCTCCCAAAAAGGGAAAACACTAGGACCTACCAGAAACGATCAAATTCGTTACCGATGAGCAACAAACCGATCACGCCGGCGAGCAACCAACCATGCACCCATGCCGAGGGCCGCAAGTGCAAGCGCGGCAAGCGCGCCCGCCTGGCCACCGGTGATCGGCAGGCCCGGCTCGCCGGGCGCACTCGGGCTGGGTGCCGCCGTCGGCTGGCTCGTGGGCTCGCCCGTCGGCTCCCCGGTAGGCTCGCCCGTCGGCTGACCGGTTGGCTCCCCTGTCGGCTCGCCGGTCGGCTGGTCCGTCGGGCTCGTGCCGGGTTCCTGGGCGAGGTGCAACACCGCGCTCGTGCGGGCCGGGATCGTCAGGGTGCCGCTGGCGGCATCCCACGTCGTGCCCTTGACGACCTCGTCCGCGCCGTCTTGCTGGATGGCACTCAGCGCGAAGTCCTTGCCGGCCAGGTCCGCCACCTTTTCGGAGATCGGCTTCGGGCTGGCGTTGATCGCGATGAGGACGCCATCGAGGTCACCGTCGATATCGGTGCCGCGCGTGTCGTCGATGTGCATGAGGATCAGGCCCGGGGTTTGGTCCGGTCCGGCGTTGGGGAAGCTGACCTTTTCGCCGATGAGCTCGGCGCTGCCCAGCCGCATGAGGGGGCTCGCGTAGCGCAGCTTGATCAGGTCCAGCGCCATCGCCTTGGACAGCGCGAGGTCCTCGGGGCTAGCCTTCTTGGCCGGGTCCTGAAGCAGCGGGCGCATGACGTCCCACTTCTCGCCGTTCTTGTCCTTGGGCGGCAGGCCGACACCGAAGTTGTGCTCGATTCCGCGCCAGTCGATCGCGTTGAAGTGATCGCCGGAGTTGTAGGAATCGCGGTCCAGCGACTTGGAGCGCATGAGGTCCGTTCCGGCGTGGAAGAACGCCGGCGTTTGCGCGAGCGCAACCGTCGAGAGCTGCACGGCGTTCATTCGCACGCGATCCGCCATCGTCGTGTCCTCGGGCAGCTTGATGACCGAGAGGTCGAACAGTGTCTCGTTATCGTGCGCATCGACGTAGGTGATGACCTCATCGGGCTGCGCGGCATAGCCTGCTGGATCGCCGCGGTAGTCAAAGTCCTTGCCGGGCTTGACGCTGCCGTCGGAGGCCAGGAGCTGGTAGTCCGCGAGGTTACCGGCAAGCCCGAGGCGGACGAGGTCGCTTTGGTGCAGGAGATCGGCTCGCGCCTTGTCATCGCCTTGCAGGCGGCCGGCGCCGTTCGGGTCGGTGTACAGCCCGGTGCCAAAGCCCTGATCGCGGTAGGAGTCCCCATCGACGGGGCTGCCACCGTGCACGGCGTCGCGCAGGCGATCGGAGAACGTCGCGATGCCGGTGTCCTTCAGCTGGCCTTGGATCGCCTGGGTGAAGCGCGCGTTGCCGCTGACTTCGCCGAAGTTCCAGCCCTCGCCGTACAGGTGGATGGTGCTACCGTCGATCCCGTCCTTGTCCAGGGTGAGGGTGGCGAGCGCCTCCTTCACGGCGAGCATGTTGTCCACCGAGTGGTGGCCCATGAGGTCGAAGCGGAAGCCCGAGACGTGGTAGTCGCGCGCCCACGTCATGACGGAGTCAACCATGAGCTGCTCGGCCATCTGGTGTTCGGTGGCGACGTTCTGGCAGCACGTGGAGGTCTCGACCTTGCCGGCTGCGTTCAGGCGGTGGTAGTAGCCCGGCACGACCTTATCGAGCACGGACTTCTCGGCCTGACCGGAGGCGGCGGTGTGGTTAAAGACCTCATCGGCGATGACACGCATCCCCAGGCCATTGATCGCGGCGACCATCTCGCGGTATTCCGCGACGCGGCCCGCGGCCGTCTCGTCGAGCGCGTAGGAGCCCTCGGGCGCGAAGAAGTGGAAGGGATCGTAACCCCAGTTAAAGCCGTCTTGATCGGCGACCGCGGCGATGGCGGCCTGCTGTTCCTCGCTTGCTGGTCCCGCATCGGGGATCTGCGGGGCGACCTGGGCGCTGCGCGGTTCCGGAATCGTCGCGATATCGAAGGTTGGCAGCAGGTGCAGCGAGTTCACGCCCGCAGCGGCAAGCTCCTTTAAGTGGGAGACGCCGTCGGATTCGGGCAGCGTGAAGGCCTTGTAGGTGCCGCGCATCTCGGCCGGGACGGATTCGTCGCCGATCGAGAAATCGCGCACGTGCAGTTCGTAGATCGCCTGGTCGACCGCGCGGGCAACGACCGGGACCTCGGTGGTGCGCCAGGACTCGGGCTTAAGGGCTGGATCCGCGAGGTCGAGCAGCACGGAGTGCGTCGAGCCGGCAGTCAGGCCCACCGCGTAGGGGTCCGTCACGGAGTTAGTGACGACCGCGTCCTCGGACGGGACGTAGACGGTGACCTCGAAGCGGTAGGCGCGGTTCTTCCAGTCCGGCGATCCGGCAACCTGCCATGTTCCGTCCGCGTTGCGCGTCATGGCGTGGCTCGTGGGATCGCCGCTGCCGCTCGCGTCATCCCACAGCTGCAGGGAGACCTTCGTTGCCGTTGGTGCCCACAGCTTCACACTCGGGGCGCCGTCATCAAAGGTGACGCCGATACCGGCGGCGCGAGCGTCGCTCGCATACAGGTCATCGAGCACTCCCGGGATCTGCACGCCGGTGAAGGCGATCGGCGCGTCATCGGAGATGAGAACCTTGACCGCCCCGGTGAGGGCGTCCTCGATCTGGCTGCGGTCCATACCGGTGACCGAGAAGGCGATGTAGTCCTTCAGGTGCGGGAAGCGCGCGAGCTGCTGCTCGCTCAGCGCACCGACGTAGGACAGCGGGGTCACGGTCACGTCGGTGCCAGCGACCTCGCCATCGGCAAGGCTCATGCCGCCGGTGGCGTTGTGGGCGAGGACCACTGTTGCGTCGGGTGCGGGCACGGATCCGAAGAGGTTCGCGGGCAGCACGATCGTCGTCGTATCAATCCACTGGGCACGCAGTTCACCGGCGCCGGCGGCGGGCGGATCAGTCACCTCGATGGTCAGCACGTGCGTGGCGACGTCGTAGGTGAAGGTCACGTTCTTACCCTCCTGGGCGCTAAAGGTGATGTTCTCTCCCCCGGGCTTGCCGTCGGCCCCGTAGTTCTCGGTCCAGCCGAGGCCGTGCGCGACCTTGACCTCGTGGCTGCCAGTGGGGATGGCGTTCGTGGTGAAGGTGTAGGTGCCGTTCTCACCCGGCGTCATGAGGGTGGCAAGGCATGCCGGGTCCCAGTTGCCGCCGTCACCGCCGGTGCACCCGAGAGCCTTATTGAAGCTGCCGGGCAGGGTGACCAGGGGGCCGTCGAGGGAGGTGAAGGCGCGGTGGCTGACCGAGTCGTAGTAGAAGGTGACCTTCCCGCCCGGTGCGGTGTACGTGAGGTTCGCGCCATCGCGTTCGCCGCCAACACCGTAGTTTTCGTCCCAACTGCCGCCGATCGCGACCTTGTATTCGTAGCTGCCAGCCGGGATATCGAAGGCGGCGGTGTACCAGGACGAATTCTCGTCCTTGGTGAGCTTGGCGGCTTCGCAGTCGGGCTGCCAGTCGCCGGGACATCCCATGGCCGCGTTATGGCTACCGGGGACGGTAACGAACAGCTCATCACCGCCGGGTGCCTCGGGTGCGGAACCGGAGAGGTCCACGCCGACGACACCGTAGCCGGAGGCCGCTTCGCGGTTTCCGGCGGCATCGGTCGTGACGGCACGGTACTCGACGAGGGAGCCCTTCTTCAGCGCCGAGGTATCGGCAAAGACACGACCATCGGGCCCGGTGGCGACGCCAAGCGGGGTGTAGTCATCCGAGCCGACGACGCGGTAGGCAAAGGACGTCTCGGCCCAGCGATTGTCCGTCGTATCGACCGCGATCGGAGCCATGGCGTCGAGCTTGTCGCCCGAGAGGTTGAGCACCGGCTTGAGGTCACCCGCGGCCACGCTCTTTTCGGCCTTGTAGACGACTGCACCGAGCGCCGGAACCGTCAGGCTTGCGGCGCCGTCGGCGTTCGTTGTCAGGGAGCCCGATGCGCCGTAGACGGCGGCGTAAGATGCCCCCGGGGTAAGCGTATGGATCTCCTGGGTGATCGGCGCGTTGGTGTTGTTCAGCGCTACGACGTATTCGTACTTTTCGTCGCGGTCGACGCGCGCAAATGCGTAGAGTCCGGGGCCATCGGAAGCGAAGAGCTCGATCTGAGCGCCAGTGTTGAGCGCGGGATGCTCAGCGCGCAGTTCACCGAGAGCCGCGATGTGGCCATAAAGGGCCGCGGAGGTATCGAAGTGATCGCCGGTGCCGTAGGGCGAGCCGTCGAGCTTGTTCTGGCTCGTGTATTCCTCCGCCTTGGAGGCAAACATCGACTGGCGGGCAGCCTTGTCGCCGCCATTGCCAACGAAGCCCTGCTCATCGCCGTAGTAGACGACGGGCTGGCCGCGTGTGAGGTACATCAGGGAGTGCGCGAGTTTGCTGCGCGCCTCGGCGTTATCGGTGCCGCTCAGGAAGTGGCCGACGCGCCCCATATCGTGATTGCCGAGGAAGGTCGGCAAGAAGGAGGCGTTAGACGTCGGGCTTGTGTAGCGGTCATCGTCGGCGAACAGGGCGGACAGCCCCGCGCTCGTCAGGCCCTTGGCGTAGTTGACGGCACGTGATTGGAACGTGAAGTCGAGGACGGCCGACATATCGGTCTTGCGCATATAGGGCGAAATCTTGGCGGCATCCGCGTCGTAGACCTCGCCGAAGGTGAAGAAGTCGGGGTTCGTCGAATCCGCATGGCGTTGCAGCTGGGAGCTGAAGGAGGTCCAGAACTCGAAGTTGACGTGCTTGACGGTATCAATCCGGAAGCCATCGATCCCGAGATCCATCCACTGCCGATAAATATCGGCCATGCCATCAACGACCTTGGGGTTTTCGGTCATGAGGTCATCGAGGCCGACGAAGTCACCGAAGGTGACGGATTCGCCCTCCCACGTCGAGTTTCCGCGGTTGTGGTAGAGAGTGACGTCATTGAGCCATTCGGGCACCATCTGGGGCTGGTCTGCCGCGCGGATGGGAGTGTAGGGGAAGGAGGTCTTTGGATCGAAGGTCGGGAAACCGTCCTTGCCCGCAAGCTTGCTGACATCAACGACATTGCCGTCGGCGTCCTTGTAGGGATGGCTCGCGATGTCCTTGTAGTCGTAGGTGCCTTCCTCGTAGTCGATGAGGTCGGCCGTGTGGTTCGTGATGATGTCGAAGTAGACCTTGATGCCGCGCGCGTGGGCCGCGTCAATGAAGGCCTTCATCTCCTCGTTCGTGCCCAGGTGCGGATCGATCTGGGTGAAGTCGGTGATCCAATAGCCGTGATAGCCGGCCGAGGCGTCATTGCCCTCACCTTGGACGGGATTGTTTTTCAGGGACGGCGTCAGCCAAATAGCGGTGGTTCCGAGCCCCTCGATGTAGTCGAGTTTGTCCTTCAGGCCGGCGAGGTCGCCGCCGTGGTAGAAGCCGATGTCGGTGGGATCGAAGCCGGAGGCGAGGCGGTCATCGCCTAGGCCGGCGGTATCGTTCGCGCTGGAGCCGTTAGCAAAGCGATCGGTGAGAACGAAGTAGAACTGTTGGCCCGCCCCGGCATGGGTGGCAGGTTTCGCCACGAGAGCTGCGTCGGCCTCCGTGTAGGCGCCCGGAAGAGACGTCGGCTTTAGGCCGAGGGCGTGCGTCTCATCGTTGTAGGTGAACGTCAGTTCGGTGGCACCCGCAAGACTGAGCGGAACGTTATTTGCGCCATCGCCGTAGGACTCGTCCCAGGACTTGTTGAGCGCGACCTTGAACTCCCAATCCCCCGCTGGGACCGTCACTGTCAGCTCATAGATCCCATCGTCTGCGGCGGTCATGGTGGTCGCATCGCAGGCGGGCATCCAGTCCTCGGCGCAGCCGAGTTCTGACTGCAGCGAACCGACGAGCGTGGCGCTCGTGGTCTCGGCAGCGGCAAACGGGATGGCCGCGAGTGAAGTCAGGGCTAAGAAACCAGTGGTGAGCGCGGCAGCAATGCGGCGCTTCCTGGGGATGGGAGACATGGCGTGTTCCGATCGTCGGTGAGGGGATCCAGGTAGAAGACACAATCCCTGTAAACGCTTACGGCGGGGAGTGTTCCCCCGTGGTGACCCCCCCCGCCGTATGGTCCGGCTGTGGGATTAGAGGATTCCCATTGCCTTAATCTCGTCGCGCTCTTCGACCAGTGCGTCGATATTGCGCTGAATTCCAGCCTTCGTCGTCTCCGAGAGATCGAGGCCCTGGACGATCTTCCACTCGCCGCCTTCGGCGGTGGCCGGGAAGCCGAAGACGAGGCCCTCGGGAACTCCGTAGGAGCCGTCAGAGGCGATGCCCGGGGTAACCCAGTCGCCCTCGGGAGTCCCGTTGACCCAGTCGTAGATGTGGTCGATCGCAGCGTTCGCGGCCGATGCGGCCGAGGATGCGCCGCGTGCCTCGATGATGGCGGCGCCGCGCTTGGCGACCGTCGGCACGAAGTAGTCGGAAAGCCATGCTTCGTCGACGAGGTCGAGTGCAGGCTTGCCGGCCACCGTGGTGTAGGAGACATCCGGGTGCTGATCGGCGGAGTGGTTACCCCACACGGTCATCTTCTTGATGTCGGTGACATCGGCGTCGAGCTTGGTTGCAAGCTGGGAGATCGCGCGGTTGTGGTCCAGGCGCATCATCGCGGTGAAACGATCGGCCGGAACATCGGGCGCGGAGGCCGCTGCGATGTAGGCGTTGGTGTTGGCCGGGTTGCCCACGACGAGCACGCGGATATCGTCCGCGGCCTTGTCGTTGATGGCGCGGCCCTGGGGACCAAAGATCCCACCGTTGGCGGCCAGCAGATCCGAACGCTCCATCCCCTTGGTCCGGGGGCGGGCACCGACAAGCAGGCCGATATTGGCGCCATCGAAGCCGGCCTCGGGCGTATCGAAGATATCGATGCCCTTCAGCAGCGGGAAGGCACAGTCGTCCAGTTCCATCGCGGTGCCTTCGGCGGCCTTGACAGCCTGCGGGATCTCCAGGAGACGCAGCTTGACGGGGACATCTTCGCCCAGCAGCTGGCCAGAGGCGATCCGGAAGAGAAGGGCGTAGCCGATTTGGCCGGCAGCGCCGGTAACGGTGACATTGACCGGAGTGGTCATGGCGATGAGCTCCTTTGCCATGGGGTGGTACTCGGTTGTTCGTACGAACCAAAGTTTACGCGGTTACCGGGCCCTCGCCACGGCTTCGGTCCGTGATGGTCGGCAAAACCGTGTGGTAGGGCCACCCTAGGTATGGTCGATACCGGCCGCGGTTGCGACGCCGACCGCTACCGCAAGGTCTTGCCAGCTCATCCCGACTCCCTTGAAGACGTTTGGAGCATTGGTTCGCCGCGAGACCTGACCGGCCGCAAGGTCTCGCAGTGGTACGAGATCTGCTTGCTTGAGATGACCTTCGGCGATCGCCTGAATGACATCCCCTGCCTCCCGCAACGCTGTTGCAACATCCTCCACGATGACGAGCGAACGACCCATCAGCTCGCCAGGAAGTTCGCGATAGTGCGGCTCGTGGCTACCCATCGCGATGACGCATGCCCCATCTTTGACGTCCGAATCGGCGATGACGGGCTCTGCCGCGGACGTTGCGCACACGATGATGTCGCAATCGGCGGCTTCGGCGGCGGAGTCCGCAACCCGCGCCGGGTAGCCTTCCGCACGCAATTGCGCGACAACCTCGGCAACCTTGTCCCGGTTTCGCGCGGTGAGCGCGATATCTGTCAACTGCCGAATCTCGGCCATCGCCCTCACGTGGCCGATGGCCTGTCCCCCACTTCCCACAACGAGGAGCCTGCTCGCATCCGGAGCCGCGAGGACATCGGCCGCAACAGCCGATGTGGCAGGGGTTCGCAGCGAGGTGAGCGCATTAGCTTCGATGATCGCGCGGCACGTGAGGGTAGCGGAGTCGAAGAGTTGATAAAACGCCTGAATCCGTTCGAGTCCCAGGCTCGGGTTATCGGGTGCCACGGTCAGCACTTTGATTCCGGTCCACGGCCCGATCGTCGAGGGCATGAGGAGGAAATGTCCTGCACCGGCAGCGACGTTACCGCGCACTGGATCCATTGCCGGGTCGAAGTCTCCGCGCAGGGCATCACGGATGAGTTCTCGCGCCTTCGTCGGAGTGATGCTGTCTCGCACGACCTGATCCGAAAGATAGCTGGGCCCACCCATTTAGGCGTCCGCCTCCTCTACCCACCTGCCGGAGGCCTTGAGGTCCGCGGTCTCCTTACGCACGACGGGCCCTGAGGCAATCGCGGAGCCGAGACCGATGACAGACAAGAAGATCATGTAGAACGCGATCGGGGTCCAGCTCCCGTCGAACTCGCGCAGGAGCCACGTCGCAATGAGCGGCGCACTGCCGCCCGCGAGCGCCGCGCCAACCTGGTAGCCGAGCGTGACCCCGGTGTAGCGCACGCGAGTGGAGAAGGTCTCCGACATGAGGGTGCCAAGGGTTGCCGTCACTGGCGGCCACACGATGGCAAGCCCAATGATCACCGCGGCATACACGGCCCAGGTTGCGTGCAGGTCAAGCAGGAGGAAGAAGGGGAAGGCGAACGCCATCGTCATGAAGACACCGGCAGTAAAGACAGGCTTGCGTCCGACCCGATCCGACAGCGCTCCCATCGTGAAGATCATGACCGTGGAAATCAGGGCGCCCACGCTTACCGCATTGAGGACAGTCGGTCGCTCATAGTTCAGGTTCGTCGTCGCGTAGGAGACCACGAAGGTAACGAAGATATAGAACGGACCTGTTTCCACGAACTTAATTCCGACCGCGATGAGAACGGAACGCCAATGATCCTTCAAAGTGTCCAGCAGGGGCATTTTGGCCACGGCACCGGAGTCTTTGGCGGCTTGGAATGCCGGGGTCTCGTTTAGTCCTTTTCGGATCCACAGGCCCAGGAAGACGAGCGCGATGGAAGCGATGAAAGGAACCCGCCAGCCCCACGATTGGAACTGCGCATCGGGCAGCGCCGAGACGATGGCGAAAGATAGGGAAGCCATGAGCATGCCGATCGTGACGCCAGTTTGGGGCACGGAACCGAAGAAGCCGCGCCGATTCTTCGGGGCATATTCATACGCCAGGAGCAGCGCCCCACCCCACTCGCCTCCGATGGCAAGCCCCTGCACGATACGGCAGATGATGAGCAGAATCGGTGCCAGGACACCGATCTGGTCATAGTTGGGCAGTAACCCAATGGCGACGGTGGCTCCGCCCATGAGAGACAGGGTGATGACCAGGGTCTTTTTTCTGCCCACCCGGTCACCGATGTGGGAGAAGACGATGCCGCCGAAGGGGCGGACGAAGAACGTCAGGGCAAGCGTCAGGTAGGACAGGATGAGAGAGATATTCGGGTCATCGGTCGGGAAGAACTGCTTGTCGAAAATGATCGCTGCGGCTGTGGCGTAGAGAAAAAAGTCAAACCACTCGATTGCGCTGCCCGCTAGCGAACCGGTGAGCACTCGGCGATTTGTCACCGCCTTGAAGGTCGCGTTTTCGCTGGTAGACATGGTACTCCTTTGGTGGCCCGGCACACCCCGGGTGGTATGGGTAACTCGGGACTATAGCAACAAAAATGCATGCTGCGGCAGCGCCGTTCACGGAATGTGAGACGGCTCTTTACGTAGACTGAGGTTCAAGCCGTCAGCCGCTCGAAGGAGTTCACGTGAGCGATCTTTTCAACGTTCGTGACAAGTTGGCATTGGTTACCGGATCCTCGCGTGGGCTCGGGAGAGCCCTTGCTCTCGGATTGGCCAGCCACGGTGCGCGGGCCATCGTGCACGGGCGCAATGCCGAAGCGCTAGCCGAAACGCAAGAACTTATCCGAGAAGCGGGAGCGGAATGTGCCGCCGTCAGCTTCGATGTCACGGACAAGTCCGCCGTGGTTGATGGAGCAGCTCGTCTAATAGATGAGCACGGGGTGCCCGACATCCTGGTGAATAATGCGGGCGTGCAGCGCCGCGCACCCTTTACCGAATTCGATGCCGATGATTGGGATTTGGTCATTGCCTCGAATTTGTCCAGCGCGTTCTATGTTTCGCGAGCAATCAGCCCGGCGATGGCCGAGCGAGGTTCGGGAAAAATTGTCAATATTGGCTCGGTCCAATCGATGCTTGCTCGGCAGACAATCGCCCCGTATTCCGCTTCTAAAGGTGGCGTCGCGATGCTCACTCGTGGAATGGCTGCGGATCTTGCCCGGTTCAACATCCAGGTCAATTGCATCTCCCCCGGCTACTTTGCCACCGAGATGAACCGCAATCTTTGGGAAGATCCTGAATTCAATGCATGGTGCATTGCCCGCACTCCTGCCCAGCGATGGGGGAAGTTTGACGAGCTCATCGGGACTCTGATTTACCTAGCTTCTGATGCCTCGAGCTTCGTCTCAGGGCAGAATATTTTCGTCGACGGCGGCATGACGTCTGTCGTGTAGCAAAGGAGAAGTAATGCGCGCTTTTGTGATCGAAGGAGCCCGCGACGCCGAAGTTCGCGAGGTTAAGACTCCTCAAGCACACGCCGGCCAAGTCCTCGTTCGCGTCGCCTACGTGGGCATCTGCGGCTCCGATCTGCACTACTACTTCAATGGGACCAACGGCGACTTCGTCGTCAAGGAGCCATTGATCCCCGGCCATGAGGTCTCAGGTACGGTCGCTCATGATCCATCGGGAAAACTCGCTGAAGGCACCCCTGTAACCATCCACCCGGCGCGGTTCGGCACCAAGGATCTGCGCTACGGGCGTCATCTGTGGAACGGCGGGTCCTACCTGGGATCGGCAGCAACCTGGCCCCACACGCAAGGCGCCATGAGCGACTACCTCCTCGTGGAGGATTACATGGTGCGGGAGTTGCCCGCGAATATGGATCTGAAGGCAGCGGCCCTCGCCGAACCACTAGCGGTGGGCCTGCACGGCGTTGCGATCGGAGGGTGGGCGACAGGCAAGGCCATCCTCGTGTCAGGCTCCGGGCCTATCGGATTGCTTGCCGCAGCGGGAGCCAAGGCTGGCAAGGCAGCCGAGATCTGGGCGACCGATATTCTCGACGGTCCGCTCGAGCGCGCACGCGCGCTCGGTGTCGACAAGGTTGTCAGGGTCGGCCACGATGAACTACCTGCCGACCATTTTGACGTGGTCTTGGAGTGCACGGGAGTCGCAGCTGCCTTCAACGGCTGCATCCCGGCGGTCCGCAAAGCGGGTGTGATCTCTCAAATCGGAATGTTCCCCGGCGGACCCCAACCCATCAACATGGCAGGGCTGTTGTCGAAGGAAGTCGAGATTCGCGGGGCCTTCCGCTTCGACAATGAGATTGACTTCGCGATTCAGATCCTTGCCTCCGATGAAGGATCCTCCATCGCTGATGTCGTCATCACCGATGTCTATCCGCTGACCGATGCGGTGGAAGCCTTTGAGATGGCAAAGAACTCTCAGGAGTCCGGCAAGGTCCTCATCGATCTGACCTAGTCCATCACATGACTGTGGGCCTCGAATTATCGAGGCCCACAGTCATGTGTGGCCGTGGTTTTCTCAGTCCTGCTACGGGACCGGGATCGGTCGCTCCATGCCAGGACCGGCCACGGGCAGGAAGGCAAAGAGGATCACTGCTGCTGCGAGCAGGACAGCGATATCGAACCAGCGTGACCGAGCCGCCGGCATGACAGACTCCGGCAATACCGCACGAGCGCCGGCAGCTGCAATGCAGCCGAGAGCGACCGTCACAATCCCTGCCTGCGCACCGATCCCATATGACAGGGCGAGCGCCAGAAGAATCAGGGCAGCGGTGAGCACCAACACCACACGATTGGCGCTCTTAGCCGACTTCGAGCTCGTGCGAGAGTCAACCGGCTGTGCCCCCGGATTCACAGCGGTCATTCGCGCTCGTTGCGGTAGTAGTCGATCAGCGCCCGGGTAGAGGCATCCGTCTCACGCAGGGCTTTCTCGTCGCCAGCGACCGCGGGCGTGAGGTCCTTCGCCAATTGCTTGCCAAGTTCGACGCCCCACTGATCGAAGGAGTCGATTCCCCAGACAGCTCCTTCAACGAAGGTGATGTGCTCGTAGAGCGCAATGAGCTCGCCCAAAACCTTGGGTGACAGCTCGGGTGCCATGATCGAGGTAGAAGGCTTATTGCCCTCAAAGATTCGGGCGGGAACGATCTTCTCCTCGGTTCCTTCGGCCCGAACCTCTTCCTCAGTCTTGCCAAATGCGAGCGCCTTGGTCTGGGCAAAGAAGTTGGCAAGCAGCAGCTCGTGGACGTCCGTCTCACCATCCTTGAGACCGTGAGCGGGGTTCGCCACCGCGATGAAATCGCACGGGATTAGTCGTGTCCCCTGGTGGATCAGCTGATAGAAGGCGTGCTGACCGTTGGTTCCCGGCTCACCCCAGAAGATCTCTCCCGTGTCGTATTCGGTGTAGGAACCATCCGATCGCACCGACTTACCATTGGACTCCATGGTCAGCTGCTGCAGGTAGGCCGGGAAGCGGTGCAGATACTGCACGTAGGGCAAGACCGCGTGGGACTCGGCACCGAGGAAGTTGACGTACCACACGTTGAGCAGACCGAGCAGCAGCGGGACGTTGCCCTCCGCGGGTTCGTTGGCGAAGTGCTCGTCAATGGCGCGGAAGCCCGCAAGGAACTCAGCGAAGTTCTCCGGGCCAATGGCGACGACGAGGGAGGTTCCGATCGCGGAATCGACGGAGTAACGACCGCCGACCCAATCCCAAAAACCGAAGGCATTGTCGGGATCGATGCCGAACTCGGCGACCTTATCGAGCGCGGTCGATACCGCGACGAAGTGCTTGGCAATGGCCTCGGACTCATTGTCCTCCGTGACGATGCCCTGCTCCCGTAGCTGGTCAAGCAACCACGTCCGCGCGAGTCTGGCGTTGGTCAGCGTCTCCAGGGTCGTAAACGTCTTGGAGGCGATGATGAATAGTGTGGTCTCAGCGTCGAGGTCAACCGTATTTTCAAAGATGTCGCTCGGATCAATGTTGGACACGAAGCGGCATTCCAGGCCGTCTTGAACGTAGGGCTTCAGCGCCTCGTAGGCCATCTTTGGCCCGAGGTCGGAGCCACCGATTCCGATGTTGACGACATGCGTGATGGGCTTTCCCGTAATGCCGCGCCACTGCCCGGAGCGCACGCGGGTGGCAAAGTCGTAGACCTTGTCGAGTTCGGCGTGCACATCGCCGATGACGTCTTGGCCATCGACGGTGAGGGTATCTCCTTGCTCCCTTCGCAGTGCTGTGTGGAGCACCGATCGCCCCTCGGTGACGTTGATCTTGTCTCCGGCGAACATCGCGTCGCGATATTCCTCGACCTTGCACTCGCCAGCGAGGGAAAGGAGCGCGTCGCGTACTTCCCGGGTGAGGAGGTTCTTCGACATGTCGACATACAGGTCGCCTGCTCGAGCGGTGAAATCGGCAACGCGGTTATCGTCGTTGTCGAACTCTTCTCGCAGGTCGATCGTGAAGACGTCGGCGAGGTCTTGCAGTGCCTGCCACGCGGTCGTGGTTGTCGGATCGATACTCATCTGTTCTCCTTGGAAGTCGAGCTAATGACAGCCTAGGTGCTAGGCATCCATGATCGGAATCGGGCCGAGCAGCCCCGCGCCGGGTAAGCTCACGACTTGCGCCGCGGGTTTCAGTCCCAGCCACCACTGATACTTCGGACGACGGTCGGCGACATCGAAATCATCGAGCATCCGTTCGATGGGACGCGATGACAGCGAATTGGCCGCCATCCCGATATACAGCGCCGCCGACGTCTCGTCCTCAATCTCGCGGCAGATCTCATCGAGGGCATGGGAGACCAGGCGGGTGGCAAGCAGGCGGTCGAACGGGGTGGGACTACCACCTTGCTGGAGGTGACCGATCGCGCTTTGTCGGACATCAAAAAGTCCGCCGCCTTCTTCCTCAAAGGCTCGCGCCATGAAGTCCATGGTCAAAAGCTCGGAGACCTCTTCGTTGCGTACGACCAGGAAGAGCCTTCGACCGGCTTCAAACGAGGCCCGCATAATGGCCGCATCGGAGGCAATCGTGTCAAGGTCGACGCCATCTTCGTTGAGGTAGACGAGTTCAGCCCCGGCGGCCAGGCCCGACATGAAGGCGAGATAGCCGCACTTTCGTCCCATCGCCTCGGCAACGAAACAACGGCGGGAAGCGGCCGCCGACTCCTTAATTCGATCGAGTGCCCACACCGCGTTGTTCACGGCGGTATCGGCTCCGATCGAGAGTTCGGAGCCGGGAAGGTTGTTATCGATCGATGCTGGCACGAGGACGATCGGGATTCGGAAGGCCGGATACCGGTCGCGCTGGCTGACAAGCTCGTAGCCGGACATGTAGGCGTTAATCCCGCCAATGATCATGAGCCCATCGATCTGCTGGGTTTCGATCGAGCGTCCGATGGCGTAGAACTGCTCCAGGCTTGGTTCAGTCCGCCGCGTGCCGAGTTCCGCACCCCCTGCAAACGCCCAGCCTTCGACATCGTCCCAGCTGAGTTCGTCGACGGCGCCGTCGATAAGGCCCGGGAAGCCGCCTCGTACTCCCAGCATCGTGTAGCCGCGTGCGAGCCCCAACCGCACTGCCGCGCGGGCGGCCGTGTTCATTCCCGGAGCTAGTCCCCCGGCGTGCAGGATCGCGATCCGCTTTCCGGTAGCGCGCGGGGCCTGTGACGGTGGCGCCGAAAGTAGGGAGTTGATCTTCAACATCTCGGTAAATGACCGGCCTCGCGCGGCGACAGCCTCGTCGTAGCTTCCCTGCTCGATGAGCGTCGCGACGTTTCGGGTGTCACTGACCGCTGTCACAAGATCGAGGCGGGCGATCCGGTTGTGCCGCACACCGAGGATGACAGCGCCATCATCACTGCCCTGCTCGAGCACGGTCTGCACCGCTGCATACCCGAGCAGTGTGGGCATCCACCGGTCATAGGCCGAGGGAGTGCCACCGCGTTGGACATGGCCGAGGATCGTCACGCGAGCGTCCACGTCCATCCGGTCTTTGAGGATGCCTGCGACATCCGCTGCGGTGATCCGGTCCCCGCTTCGGGTCTGCGCGCCCTCCGCAACAAGGACGATGGATTCGCGACGTCCCGCCTCACGCCCCTGCGTCAGGACGTTGCACATCTCCTCTTCCCAGCCTTCGCCCGGAGGCCGTTCGGGAATCAGGACATAGTCACAGCCACCCGCTATCGCGCTCATGAGCGCAAGATAGCCGCAGTGTCTGCCCATAACCTCGACGACGAAGGTGCGCTGATGGGACGCTGCCGTCGACGTCAGCGCGTCGATGGCTTCAACGATGCGGTGTAGGGCCGAGTCGGCGCCGATCGTCATATCCGTGCCGACGAGGTCGTTATCGATCGACCCCACGAGTCCCACGACCGCGAGATATGGATGGGCAGCCGCTTCCTCGTGGCTGATCCGCCCGGCCTCAACGAGATCGGTTAAGAGCTGCGACCATTCGTTACGGAATTGGTTAGTACCGGTCAGCGATCCATCGCCGCCGATCACTACGAGCTTGTCGATACCGTGGCGGATAAGGTTTTCGGCGGCGACCAGCCGGCCCTCATACTCCCGAAAATTCGCAGACCGCGCGGTCCCGATCACGGTGCCGCCCTGGTTGAGGATCGAGGAGACATCCGACCACCCCATCTCCTGGATGGAGTTATCGACCGCTCCCTGCCAACCCTCGAGGATGGCGAGTGGGGTTGCTCCCATGACAAGCGCGGTGCGAACTACGGCGCGCACCGCCGCATTCATCCCCTGCGCGTCGCCACCGGAGGTGAGAACTCCGATCCGCACCCCCTGCCCACGCGCAAAGTCTTCGGCTGACGGGTTCTCGTGTCCGGTCTCGGACTCACTCATCTTGGGTGTCCTTTCCTGGCTCCGGCTCCATTGTCTCAACCCGGGGTGGTTTTCGGTGAGTCATAAGCCCTAACCACACGAGACGGTAGATCAACCCAACCACGACAACGCCTGCACCGATCACAATCGAGGTGACCGGAAGTGATGCGACGAGGCCAAGGCACGCGAGGAGCCCAAAGATGTGAAGGACCCGGGGGTAACGCCGCTCAGCTGCGGGCTGACGCAATGCAGATGCGTTGGCGATCGCGTAGTACAGCAGGACACCAAAGGAGGAAAAGCCGATCGCCGTGGTAATCGAGGGGAGAAAGACCATGAGTGCCGCGACGACTCCGGCGACGACGACGGTGGCGAGCGCCGGGACCTGTCGACGGCTGGTGCGGGCGAAGAACGCCGGCAAGTCGCCGTGGCGAGACATCGCCAGCAGGGTGCGGGAAATCCCGACAATGAGAGCAAGCAGGGCTCCCGTGGCAGCCAGTGCAGCCGTCGCACTCAACACGATCCCGATGCGGTCAAAACGGGTGAGGTCAACGAGGCTTGCGATGGGCATATCGGTAGCAGCTGTCGCTTCGGGCCCGAGCCGAGTAAGGAGCAGATACGTGATCACCGCGTAGATGACCGCTACCAGCCCGATCGACTGGTGGGTCGCTGCCGGGATCGAGGAGGCCGGGTCCCGGATCTCTTCACCCATCGTCGCGATGCGGGCGTAGCCGGCGAAGGCAAAGAACAGCAGGGCTGCGCCTTGGGCCATTCCCCTGACGGTGGTTCCATCGGCCGTGGCCGCCAGCTCCGTGACGTGCGACCAGAACGGATAGGCGGCAGGTAATTCAAAGGCGGTGAGGAAGACGCACCCCAAAACGAGCAGGACGATCGCGACGGTCACGGCAGTCGCGCGTGCTGTTCGGGTAATGCCGAGACACGCGATGATCGTGGCGAAAGCCAAGATGCCGAGCGCAACGGGTCGGGGATTGCTCGGGTGTAGATAGGTTGCCGCGACGAGTCCCATCGCAGCAAGCGAGGCAGTCTTGCCGATGGTGAAAGCCCAGCCAGCAAAGAAGCCTGGCCATGTGCCGAGCTTTTCTCGCCCGTAGATGTAACTGCCGCCCGCTTTGGGATAGCGGGCGGCAAGTTGGGCTGAGGCGGTGCCGTTTGCGAAGGCGACGGCGGCTGCCAGGACAAGACTCAACGGGAGCGCCCAGCCAGCCACGGCGGCCGCGGGCGCGAAGGCGGTAAAGACGCCGGCGCCGAGCATCGATCCCAGGCCGATCACTACAGCCTGTTTCGCGGTCAGCAGCCTGGCTAGCTCAGAGGCCATGGTCCGATCATAAGATCAGTGGAAGAAGTGGCGCACCCCGGTGAAGTACATCGTGAGACCGGCATCCTTCGCCGCGGCGATCACGTCCGCATCGCGCACCGAACCGCCGGGCGCCACAACAGCCCGGACCCCGGCATCGATGAGGACCTGCAGGCCATCTGGGAACGGGAAGAATGCATCCGAGGCTGCAACAGCGCCGCGCGCCCGCTCCGGAGCACCGGAGCTATCCACACCTTCAGCGCCACCGGCGGAATCGACCTCGGACGCAACAGTCACACCGAGCGTATTTGCCCGTTCGACTGCGAGCTTTGCTGAATCGACGCGATTCACCTGCCCCATCCCAACCCCGACGGTCGCGCCGTCCCTGGCGAGCAACACCGCATTGGACTTCACTGCTCGCACGGCGCGCCACGCGAACTGGAGGTCCGCGAGGGTGTGCGCGTCGGCCGCCTCTCCAGCGACGAGATTCCAATGCTCGCTATCATCGCCGAATCCCCTTCCGTCATCCCGACGTCCGACGGCATCGATCGTGTCAACTTCTTGGGCGAGCAGGCCGCCGGAGATGGGCCGGATCTCCACACCGGAGCGCTCGGGTGGGGCGACCTTGAGCAGCCGCAGGTTCTTCTTGGCGCCGAGGATGTCACGCGCTTGTTCGCTATAGCTGGGCGCGAGGACGACCTCGGTGAAGATCGGCACGATCTGGGCAGCGAGCTCGGCATCAACTTCCCGATTGACGGCAATAATGCCGCCGAAGGCGCTCATCGGATCGCAGGAGTGGGCAGCGGCGTGCGCTTCAGCGATGGTCTGCCCGACAGCGAGCCCGCACGGATTCGTGTGCTTGATGATCGCGCAGGTTGGCTGATCGCCCTGGTCCCACGCTGCTCGCCACGCCGCATCCGCATCGACGTAGTTGTTGTAGCTCATTGCCTTGCCGCCGAGTTGCTCCGCGCTCGCGAGCCCCTCACCGCTGACGTAGAGCGCCGCTCGCTGATGTGGGTTCTCACCGTAGCGCAGGTCTGCGGCCTTATCCCAGGTCCGCCCCAGCCACTCCGGCAGCTCGTCTTGCCCCCCGAGTTGCGCCAGCCACGTCGCGACCGCGACATCGTAGGTCGCGGTGTGGCGAAAGGCGTCCAGCGCGAGGGCGCGCCGTTCCTCGTCGGTGAATCCGCCGGCGGCGAGCGCCGCGGCGACCTCTCCATAGCGGGCTGGATCAGTCACGACCGCGACGCTGCCGTGATTCTTCGCGGCGGCACGCACCATCGTCGGCCCGCCGATATCAATCTTTTCGATGCACTCAGCGACCGATGCCCCTGAGGCCACCGTCGCGGCAAACGGGTAGAGGTTGACGACGACGAGGTCGATGCCAGCGACCTCGAGATCGGCGAGCTGTGCCACGTGATCAGGGTTGGAACGATCGGCCAGGATCCCGGCGTGCACCGCAGGGTGGAGGGTCTTGACGCGGCCATCGAGGCATTCGGGGAAACCCGTCAGCTCCTCGACGGGCGTGACGGCAACGCCTGCTTCGGCAATGGTTGCGGCCGTTGATCCGGTGGACACAATCTCAACGCCTGCCGTGCCAAGGGCGCGAGCAAGCTCGGCAATGCCGGTCTTATCGAAAACGGAGACGAGGGCGCGGGCAATGGGGCGACGGGTCATGAACATCCTTTGCGGTTGAGCTCCCCCACCCAGGCGCGCGATGCGGGACGGATGCCTGCGGCCGCTCCCCGGTGGTGCTCCACCTTCTTCGCCAGTTGCGGCCGCGCCTATCGTATCGCGTCAGGAACCGATCCGGGTGCGGCGTCCCGCGACGCTCCAGCCCTCGCGGCACATCCGCCCAACTACGTCGACGAGCTGGGCGCGCTCCGCCGTTTTGATCCGCTCCAGCAAGCTGTCCTCGGTGTCGTCAAATTCGACGGGCACCGCCACCTGCGCGAGCACCACTCCGGTATCAACGCCCTCGTCGACGACGAAGAGCGTCGCTCCCGCCAGTTTCACCCCGTAGGCGAGGGCTTCGGCCGGACCACGAATCCCGGCAAAGGATGGCAGCAGCGAGTTATGTGTGTTGAGATAACGGCCGGAAAACCGGGCGACAAACTCGGGCCCGCAGAGCTTTAAGAACCCCGCTGAGATGACGAGGTCCGGCTCGTGCGCTGCCACGGCGGCCGTGAGCGCATGATCCCATGCCTGCCGATTGGGGTAGTCGCCCACGCGCGTCACAAACGTGGCGATCCCGGCGTCCTCGGCGAGCGCTGCCCCGCCTGTTCCCGTCCGGTCGGCGCCAACCGCGACGACCGTGGCGCCGTAAGCGGGATCGGCGCACGCCGAGATGAGGGCCGCCAGGTTCGAGCCGCCGCCGGAGACGAGCACGACGAGCCGCGCCGGCTTCGCGTGCGAGCCAAGGGGAGGTGTCACAACGGGCGTGGGGGTAGTCACGCCGCTAAGCGTAGCGGCAAGCGCGGCTGGGGGTGATTCAATAGGAGGACTGCCACCCGGAAAGAGACACGTGAGCACGATCCCAACCTCCAATGACAAGACACCGCCCGGTGAGGCCGCCGAGCGGATCACCTCAACGCAGCCTGCCATCGCGGCTGGCTTGCTGCTCATCTTGTCGATGGTCCTGAACGCGCCGCGCGCCCCCATGGCTGCGGTCATCGCCTCCGGGCTCGTTGCCGTGGCCGTCATTCCCACCGGTATCTACGCGCTACGAAAGCTTCGCGGCGCACCGCGCACCGGCGTCTTCCGGTTCTTCCTGATCGCGACGATGGTGCTCGGCGGGTTCTTTGCCGTCTCTACCTTCATTCAGCTCCTCGCATTTTCTACGACGAGCGCCTACCTCGAGTGCGTCTCAACGGCCCTCACCGACGCTGGCCGGATCGCGTGCGAAAAGGACATGACGTCCTCGCTGCTTCGTCAGCTCTTCGGCGGATAGTCCTCGTCGAGATCCGGCGTATCGTCCTCGCTCCGCAAAAAGTCCGGGATCGCGTCATCCCCCTCGTCCTGAAGCGGCACCTTGATGGCCGGCGCCGCCGTGGAGCTGAACGTCCGCCTGGGCGCTTCTGCTTGCTCCTCGGAGTCAGCACCGCGATGTCCGCGATCACCGATTCGGGTGCGCGCGCTACCGACCACTCCACGCAGCCACGCAAGCGAATCGGGATGTGAGATCGCCACCCCGATGAGGTATGGCGCCACGATGACGAGCGCCCCAAACGCGAGCATGTGCAGCGGCCACACGCCGTTGCGCGCCAAGACGCCGTTACCGATCGCACCTGAGGTCAGGGTCGCGGCGAGCACGAGCGAGGCTAGCAGCACCACGGAACTTGCCACGGCCCTCAGCATGCTGGCAATGAGCGAGGCTTCGCCGTGGCGCCGCGTCCGCCAGATTGCAAGCGCCAGCATGACCGCCGCAGGTACGAGCGAAATCCAGCCCGACCATGCAGAATGCGGGCCGGCTCCAAGAACCGGGACCGCGGGCAGCAGGCCCGTCGCATCGGTGCCGGGGACAAAGCGCACCGGCCCGATCGAATAGCCTGCTCCAATGAGCCAGCCCAGCGCCCACGTGATGAGCGTTGGCAGGTAGCCGAGCTGCGCTAGCCAAATCGCGGCGGTATCGAGCACGGAATCCGTCAATCCCCCGGTCGCGTAACTGACCCGATGCCACGCCGTGGCGATGGCGATGACGAGTCCCATCAGTCCGAGACCCGCGAGCCACCACAGTGCCCGCATCGCATCCGGCCATGCTCTGCGGAGCCAATCCGGTAACCGCTCAAGCACTCTGCGCACCGAAGCTAGCGCGCCATCCCATTGCGAGGAGGTGAGCGCCCGCTCAGCCGGCGGTAGCGCCGCGAGGTTGCCGAGCGCCGCCACGATTCCCGCTGCCACCGCGGAAGGTAGCGAGGACAGCCCCATTCCGGCGATCGCTCCAATGACGAAGACGCCGGCGCTCGTCCCTGCGCCGGTACACCACAGTTGCCGCAGTCCCGCCGCGTCAAGCCTCCGACTCGCCGCAAACGCCAGTACGCCGACGAGCAATGTCACGAAGGTGGGTGCCAGCGTCAGCGGCCCTAGGTGGGTGGAAATCGGCAGCGCGAACGCCAAGAAAAACGCCGAGGTTGCCACATCCATCGAGCTCGTCCACGTCGCGTTCCCGAGCTGCGGAGACGTAGCCGTTGCCGCATAGGCGATGAGAGATACCGCCGCGACCGCGAGCCAGGTAAGGACGACAGCCTCAACTCCCGCCAGGGCGGCGCGCAGCCAGCCTTCGGGAAGGATGCGAGGTGGGGAGGTTGTCATGGTGCTCATCGCCCCCAAGTCTAGGCACCCCAGCCCCGCGCCTCAGCGGCGACAGGCTAGGGGTGGAGGTACTCGTAGGGAGGTGAGGCCGGACACCTGGACCAAAACTCGCGCCCCTCATCGGTATTCATATCGCCGATAGAAACCGAGGCCGCCTCCCAGGTCATAATCGAGGCCGGAATCCACGGTTCTACCTCCCCGCTCATCATCCGCTCTTTAAACACGGCCTCCGATGGGATCGACGGATCCTTCCACTTCACCCCCGCGGCCGTAGCACACGGAATAAAGAAGTCCGTGTAGTACTCATACAGCACCGTCAATTGCTCCGCACTCAAGGCGCCGTCCTGCGACGGATGGACCGGATACTTCGATGAGCACTCCCATCCCACAATGTCCCGCGCTGATATCTGAGACTCTGGCACTGGCCCCATTTCAACTGAACCATCCGGCAGGGCGGTTGCTTCATAACCGGCAGCCGTCATGCACTCCGCATAGGCTTTCGGCCAGTCCGCAATATCCACCCACTCCACCAAGTCAGGCACGGGAAGGCCTGCCGCATTCTCGGGCCGTTGCACTTCCGCCAACCGCAGCCGCTCAGCCTGGGCTTCCTCATCCGTCCACTCTTGGCGCGTTGGGGTCACCGATGGCCGCCACTGCGACAGGTCAGGATATCCCTCCCCGCCTGCAGTAGGCGTGGCCGACTGCCCCGGCGCGCCGCTGCAACCAGCGGCCAAAACACCACATAACAATGCAGCCGCAAACAGCGCGAAACGAGCCCATCTATATCGGCCTTGGCACGAGCCTGGTCGTCTTCGTGGTGGTCTCTCTCCTTACGCCACCGACTCCGGAACCTATCTGGCAGGCTTAGCGGGGACGTCTTGCTGCTCACAAGACGAGCGACCGGGAAGTTGAAGCAGCATAGTCCCCTGCCCAACGCAGTGGCGCCGCCCAGGAATAACCTGGGCGGCGCCACTGCGTCTGGACGTTAGCCGTTGAGAATCTCGCGAGCGAGGTTCGCGGTTTCGGTCGGGGTCTTACCGACCTTGACTCCGACCGCCTCAAGCGCTTCCTTCTTCGCCTGAGCGGTACCGGAGGACCCGGAGACGATCGCGCCAGCGTGTCCCATGGTCTTGCCCTCCGGAGCAGTGAATCCAGCGACGTATCCAACGACCGGCTTCGTGACGTTGTCCTTGATGTAGGCTGCTGCGCGTTCTTCCGCGTCGCCACCGATTTCGCCAATCATCACGATGAGCTCGGTTTCGGGGTCTTCCTCGAACGCCTTCAGCGCATCGATGTGAATCGTGCCGATAACCGGGTCGCCACCGATGCCGATGCAGGTGGTAAAGCCGATGTCACGCAGCTCGTACATCATCTGGTAGGTCAGGGTGCCGGACTTGGAGACCAGTCCAATCTTGCCCGGACCGGTGATATCCGGCGGGGTGATACCGACATTGGACTTTCCGGGTGAGATGATGCCCGGGCAGTTCGGACCGATAAGGCGAACACCCTTCGATTGGGCGTAGGAGAAGAACTCCGAGGTGTCCGCAACCGGGACGCCTTCCGTGATGATGACGACGAGTGGGATACCCGCATCGACGGCTTCGATAACCGCGGACTTGGTAAATGCCGGCGGCACGAAGATCACGGAAACGTTGGCACCGGTAGCTTCCTTGGCTTCGGCGACCGTCCCGTAGACGGGGATGTCCTTTTCGCCGGCTTCTACGGTGTCAGCAGCGGGTCCAGCAGGAACGACATCGAACGTTACCGACGTGCCCGCCTTGCGCGGGTTCACACCACCAACGATATTCGTGCCCGCGCCAAGCATGCGCTTGGTGTGCTTCTGCCCTTCCGAACCGGTCATGCCCTGGACGATGACCTTAGAGTTTTCATCGAGGTAAACAGACATGTGAGTGCTTTCCCGTCCTTACTTCGCGGCCAGCTCGGCGGCCTTGGCCGCAGCGCCGTCCATCGTATCTGCCATGGTCACGAGCGGGTGGTTCGCCTGCGCGAGGATTGCGCGACCCTCCTCGACGTTGTTGCCATCGAGACGCACCACGAGCGGCTTGGATGCTTGATCACCGAGCATTTCGAGCGCCTTGACGATGCCGTTGGCAACGGCATCACAGGCCGTAATACCGCCAAAGACGTTTACGAACACGGACTTGACCTGCTCATCGCCGAGGATGACGTCGAGGCCGGCGGCCATGACCTCTGCGGAGGCACCGCCACCGATGTCGAGGAAGTTTGCGGGACCTACACCATACTTTTCGCCTGCGTAGGCCACGACATCGAGGGTCGACATCACGAGGCCGGCACCGTTACCGATGACGCCGACTTCACCGTCGAGCTTGACGTAGTTCAGGTCGGCTTCCTGCGCCTTGATCTCGAGCGGGTCCGTCGCAGACTTGTCCACGAGTTCCTCGTGTTCAGGGTGACGGAAACGCGCATTGTCGTCGAGGGAGACCTTGCCATCGAGGGCGATGATTTGACCATCCTCGGTCTTCACCAACGGGTTGACTTCCACGAGCGTGGCGTCTTCACCGGTGTAGACGTCCCACAGCTTCAAGATGACCGCGACAACGTCATCTTTGAGCTCGTCCGGGAAGTTGGCCTGGTCCACAATCTCACGGGCCTTCGCGTCATCGATACCAACGCTCGGGTCGACGGGGACCTTCGCGAGCGCCTCGGGACGTTCGACGGCGAGCTGTTCGATCTCCATGCCGCCTTCCACCGAGCACATCGCAAGGTAGCGGCGCTCAGCACGGTCAAGCAGGACGGAGAAGTAATACTCTTCAGCGATCTTCGCGCCTTCGGCCACCATCACTTTGTGCACGGTGTGGCCCTTAATATCCATCCCGAGGATGGCCTTGGCGGCCTCTTCGGCTTCTTCCGGCGAGTGAGCGAGCTTGACGCCGCCCGCCTTGCCGCGGCCACCGGTCTTGACCTGGGCCTTGACGACGACGGTGCCACCACCGAGGTCCTCTGCTGCCTTGCGAGCCTCTTCTGGCGTGGTCGCGACGATGCCCCTGAGCACCGGTACGCCATGCTTGTCGAAGAGGTCCCGAGCCTGGTACTCGAAGAGATCCACGCTTCTTAAGTCCTTCCGTGATCGGATAAAAATGCCTCGACATCAAGACATCTAGGGACAGCCTATCCGGGGTTGACGCAATTGCGCAGCGAATCGTCTCGAGTGTGGTACGGACCAAAGACCTATGACGAATGGCACACCTAGTGGTCGTGCTGGGCAGCCTCGGTTTTCTTTGCCAGCTCGGCAAAGGAGTCCTTGATGGTGTCCGCGTACAGGTGGGCACCCTTAATTCCCGGGTGGACCCCATCGGCCTGCAACAGAGCGCGATGCTCGCCTATTGCGGTGTGCCAATCTGCCACCGTCACGTTCGCGTATTCGTTGGCGATGCGCGCAATATCCTCGTTCACGGCGTCCGTCCAGGTGGATTTGCCGTAGATATTGACCACCACGACGAGCCGCTCGGTGCCAAGCGAGTCCAGCGCATCGCGCAGCAGGTCCGGTTCCGGTAGTCCAGCGTTTGTCCCGAGAGCAATGACGACGCCGCGCCGAACTGAGCCCTCATCGAGCGCGGCTCGTATCCGGGTTAGCCCTTCGGGCCACTGCCTGCTCGATTTTGCATCGACCCGAATGCCCGGGAAGCGGTCCTCGAGTGCGTGAATCGTCGTCACGAGCAACGAATCCCCGAAGGCCGAGATCTCCTCACCCTTCGGCACGGTCGTATTCAGTGTCGGCGAGACGATTGCAGGGTCTCCAGTGCCAGCACCATCATCGTGGATCCCGTCGCCGGTGCGGTCTTCGGGATCATCTGGCGATGCCGGGCTTTCGGCTGCGGGCTGGGAGGCTGCTGCATCCTTTTCTTTCAGGAGCTTTTCGCCCTGCTCGATCTGGATCTGGGTTTCGGACTTGTCGGGGGCCGTCGCAATCGCCACGGGCATCACGATCAGACAGGCGCCGGCCGTTGCGGCAATTGCTCGCGGCTGCCACCGCCTCGTGGAGCGCAGCGCGGCAATGGCATCCGCAATGCAGACTTTAAAGCCGTGCCGTCGGATGGGGGTCTCGAGATACCGGTATGAGACCGCCGCGATCGAGAGCGTAAGAGAAAGTGCCAGAGCGCGCACCACCCACGACGCAGCAGAATCGGGCACCACCGAGGATGTCATTGCTTCCAAAATGAGAATGACCGGCCAGTGCCACAGGTAGATCCCGTAGGAGCGTTCCCCAACCCAGCGAACGGGCCACGCTTCCATCACAGGCAGAAACGGATGCTTGCCAGTGATCACAGCGGCGATGATGACGGTGGTGGCGAGTGACGCCAGCACGAGTCCACCGCGGAATGTCCAGATCGCGTCTTCGGTCACGGTCACAAGCAGCGTGGCGAGGATAACTGCCGCAAGGAGCGAGGCCGGAATCCGCCAGCGGTGCCATAGACGGGTATCGAGCACGGAATAGCGGCCCCAGGCAAAGGCAAGAGCCGCTCCAAACATGAGACCGAAAAGGTGTGTGTCGGTGCCGTAATAGGCGCGGGTAGCATCCTGGCCTGGGACGGCGTTGATTGCCATCCAGATGGCCGATCCAGCTGCGACCGCGAGCACGATGCGCACCCGCGTCGAGGAGGATTTCGTCGCTGCCAGCATGAATGCCACGATGATTGGCCACAGCAGGTAGAACTGTTCCTCGACGGCGAGAGACCAGAAATTGACAAAGAGCTGTGGCGACGTGCGCGCGAAATAGGAGGTTCCGGCGCCAATTTCGAGCCAGTTATTCGAAAACGTTAGAGCACCAAGGGTCTGCCGCCCGATGCCGACAAGGAGATCGCCCCCGACGAAATAGGCTGCCGTGACCGATACCAGCACACACACGACGAGCGCGGGGATCAGCCGCCGGGCACGACGAGTCCAAAACCCCTTCAAATCGATGAAGCCCCGGCTGGAGACCTCGCGCAGCAGGAGGGTCGTAATAAGGAACCCGGAGACGACGAAGAAGATGTCGACACCGATGAATCCGCCGGTTAAGGTTTGCGGCCGCAGGTGATAGATGAGAACAGAGATGATAGCCAGGGCGCGCAGGCCATCGAGGCCGGGGATGATCTTTGGCCGATCCCCCGGTGAGATCTCCTGGCAGCCTCCTGGCTGCCGCGCCGCGCGCGGTGCGCGTGCCTGGTGAACACGTGTCGCCACGGTTCAAGATTAAAGCTCAGCTTGAGAGTTGTGTGGTTGGGCGCGCCGGGACGGCTATACTTCGAGTTTCGTTAGTGGCGCATAGCGAAGCATCAACTTCTTGACTGCACCGTCGCCGAAATCGACATTTGCGACGGCTCGCCTCCCCTGTCCTGTGACCTCCAACACCGTGCCGAGTCCGTAGGAGTCATGCAACACCCGATCGCCCGCGGCGAGCGCTGGGATCGCTGCCTCGTCCTTTTCCGCTGACCGTTGCACGCCTGCTCGTTGCACCGTTCGCACGGCGGATGCCTTGGGAGTGTACCCGCTGCCGAATGAGAGCGGGCTGCGAGAAGTGGAACTCGCGCGCAATGCCTCATTGCCGGCTACTTCTCGTCGCCAATCTAGGACGTCGTCGGGAATAGCGTTGAGGAATCGTGACGGTGGCAGGTCCTGTGGCATTCCCCAGGCGGAGCGAACTGCCGCGCGAGTGACATAGAGGCGCTCGCGCGCTCGGGTCAGGGCGACGTAGGCCAGGCGCCGTTCTTCAGCGAGCTGCGTCGCGTCGTCGATGGAGCGGGCATGTGGGAAGGTCCCGTCCTCCATACCGGAGGCGAAGACAACGGGGAATTCCAATCCCTTGGCCGTGTGGACCGTCATCAGAGTGATCTGGCCGGCTTCATCTCCCGGAATCGAGTCGGAGTCCGCTACGAGAGCTACTCGTTCGAGGAAATCACCGAGATCTCCCTCGGGTTGGGTCTCAAGAAATTCAGCTGCCACCGCATGCAGTTCTGCGAGGTTTTCGACTCGGGTCTCATCCTGCGGATCATCCGAGGCGCGCAGAGTCGCAACGTAGCCGGATCGGTCCAAGATGGCGTCTAGGATCTCGGCTGGTGTGGCATCCTCAGCGAAGTCGCGCACTTCCGTGAGAGTGGCGTCAAAGTCGCGCAGGGCATTGAGTGTGCGTGCAGCGAGACCCGGGATCTCACCCTCGACTGCAGCCGCAATCGCCGAACCGAAGGAGATGCCGCGATCGTGTGCGTACGCGGCCAGCGTTGCCTCGGCCTTGTCGCCTAAGCCGCGCCGTGGAGTGTTGAAGATGCGGCGGATGGAAACAGAGTCATCGGGGTTCGCGATGGCTCTCAAATAGGCGAGGGCGTCCTTGACTTCTTTTCGTTCATAAAACCTCGTGCCGCCTACGACTCGGTATGGCAGGCCGGTTCGGATGAAGATCTCTTCGAGCGCGCGCGATTGAGCATTCGTGCGATAGAAGATTGCTACGTCGCCCGGGTTCACGCCAGAATCGGTGAGCGCATCGATCTCCCGAGCGATGAAGCGTGCCTCATCGTGCTCGGAGTCCGCGGCATATCCGACGACCTTTGCACCGTCGCCGGAGTCCGTCCACAGCCGTTTGGCACGGCGACCGGAATTCGCCGCAATGACAGCATTAGCAGCCGACAGAATGTTCTGCGTGGACCGGTAGTTTTGTTCGAGCACCACGGTGTGAGCATCGGGGTAGTCTTTTTCGAACTCCTCGATATTTCGAATGGTCGCACCCCGAAATGCGTAGATCGACTGGTCAGAATCTCCCACGACCGTGAGCTCTGCCGGAGCAACACCGGCTTCGTCGTCCTCGTTTCCCACGAGTGCGCGTACCAGCATGTATTGGGCGTGGTTCGTGTCTTGGTACTCGTCGACGAGCACGTGCCGGAATCGACGTCGGTAGGTGCGCGCAACCTGGGGATTGTTCTGCAGCAACTGCACCGTGCGCATGATGAGGTCATCGAAGTCCATGGCGTGCGCTTGCTGCAGTGCTTCGTTATAGAGCCGATAGGCCTCAGCGATGGTCTTTTCGATGTCGGTGCGAGCCTGCGCCAAGGCTCGAGACGGGGTAATAAGTTCGTTTTTGAAATCCGAAACTCGGCGCGAGAACATCTTGGGATTGAACTGCTTGGGATCCAAGTTCATTCGCTTGCAGGTCAGCACCATCAACCGTTGAGCGTCCTGCATGTCGTACACACTGAACGTCGAACGAATTGGTACGTCGCGGTACTCGCGGCGCAAGATCCGCACGCATGCGGAATGGAATGTCGAGACCCACATTCGACCAGCCTGCGGCCCCACAAGTGCGCGAACCCGCTCTCGCATCTCGGCGGCAGCCTTATTGGTAAAGGTGATGGCGATGATCTGGTCGGCTCGTGCCCGCCCTGTCGCAAGCGCATAGGCGATGCGATGCGTGAGGACCTTGGTTTTTCCCGAGCCAGCGCCCGCAACGACCAGGAGCGGCGAGCCCGAATGAACAACGGCCTCATGCTGTTGCGGGTTAAGGCCACGCAGCAGTTCGGAGGCGTCCGTCTCCGCTTCGCTTGAGCTTTCCGGATCGTCCCAGTTCGCAGCGGCCGGTAAGGGAGCGGAGGCGCGAGCCGCCGCTACCAGTTCATCAAAAAGCGAATCCATAGTTCCTCTACGTCATCCACGCGGCCCAACCCCACGCAGCTGAGAGGGCGAGGGCAGCGAATAGCTCCACCAGGATAGCGAGCCCGACGGACTTTAAGGCGTGCACTGTGGACTCCCAGGCTTGCTGGCCGGAGCGTGATCGGCGTGCCTCACCAAGGTAGACCCCGGCAACAAAGCCCACAACTGCACCGATAACCGGAATGACGAAGAACCCGACAACGGCGAGCACCCCGCCAATCATCATGGAGGAATTGGCCACGCCCGCATTCTTCAGGCGCTTTCCAGCCAAGATGTATTTTCCCACCGATGCGACGATGAAGGTGAGGATAGCCGCGGCCAGCATCGCCCAGCCCCACGGGCCCTGGGTGACCGCACCCCAGATACCAACCGCCAGGCTGACGATGAGCAGCCCGGGATAGATCTGAACGATCGCTCCGATGACGCCGATGATGCACGCAAGCGTCACGAGGACGTCGAGTTGTTCCATGGCTTAACGCTAACGACTTCGTCCCGCCACTACCGGTTGGCAGGGCGGGACGAGGCAGTCGAATACGGTTAGACGATCGCGGCGATGGCGACGTTTGCGGCAGTGAGTCCCGCAGCGGCAATGAGGTCGGTTCGTGCCGCCTCGGGGTTCTCGCGCTTCTCGGCGCGCCATGCGAAGTAGCAGACGGCCAAGGTCACGATGAGCTTGATGCCGATCTTCATGTGGTTGACGGTCACACCGTCTTGGAATTCGCGCACCACGACCATCAGGACACCCACCGCAAGAGCGGTCAGTGCGCCGTGGATCAGACCCTTGGGAACGCGCTTGAGTGCTAGTCCCGCAATAGAGCCGCCAAAAATGTACGCCATCGCGAGGAGGTGGAAGACGAGCAGGATGTTGACAAGTGTGTTCACAAAACGAGCCTATCGCACGCGTTGGTCACTCGATCCCGCGAGCTGCCGCCCACCGGGATAATTCATAACGATTGGAGAGCTGAAGCTTGCGAAGGACGGCAGAAACGTGAGATTCGACCGTCTTGATCGAGATGAACAGCTCGGCTGCCACCTCTTTATAAGCAAATCCTCGCGCGATGAGTCGCATGACTTCCTGCTCCCTGGCAGAGAGCCGGTCCAATTCTTCATCACGCTGGGCCACGTCCTGGTGGGCGGTTCCGAACGCATCCAAGACGAATCCGGCGAGTCGCGGTGAGAAGTAAGCATCTCCTGCGGCAACCCGCTCGATCGCTTCGACGAGATCGGTCGCCGTCACCGACTTCGTGACATACCCCCGCGCCCCGGCGCGAATGACAGAGACAACGTCTTCGGCGGCGTCGGAAACCGACAGCGCCAAGAACTGTGGCCGGTCAATATCGCTACGGGCAAGGACGCTGCGGGCGACCTCCGCGCCCCCGCCCCCGTCACCGCCCGGCAAATGGACGTCGAGCAGGACGATGTCGCACGGAGTCGAGACGAGGACACGAACTGCCTCGGTGACGCTTCCAGCCTCCGCGACGACCTGATAGTCCTCGCGCAGCGCCTCGAGCTGAGCCTTGACGCCAGCCCGCACCATGGCGTGGTCATCGACAATCGCGATCCGCACCTAGCTGTCCTTTCCTTCGATTGGCACACTCATCCGCACCTCGGCGCCGCCCGTTGGCAACGGGGAACGGATCTCAGCCTCTCCCCCAACACGGTGCAAGCGTTCGATGATCGAGCATCGGATCCCGGCTCGATCGGTAGGAATCTGCTCCGGGTCAAACCCCGGTCCTCGATCCCGCACCCACGCCTCAGCGCTGCGTTCCTGCAGCTCAGCGTACAGCGAGATTGGGCCGTTTCCGCCGTGTTTGCAGGCGTTGGTCAGGGCTTCACCGACCGCTCCGATCAGCGCTGTGACCTCGGCGCCGGGGGCAGCATCGCCCGTAATCACCACGTCGATGGGATGGCGGTACAGTTCTTCGATCTCTCCGGCAAGCGTGCGTATCCCCTCCGCGGCGCTCGTGCCTTCCTCTGGCCGATCGGAATAAAGGTAGCGCCGCAGGTCGCGTTCTTGGGCGCGTGCGAGAGATTCCACAACATCCGGCTCGCCCGCCCGAGAGCGAATGAGCGCAAGAGTCTGCAACACGGAGTCATGCAGGTGAGCCGCGATATCAGCCCGCTCCGATTCCCGAATCCGGGCATCACGCTCTTCTGCCAGGTGGGTGCGCGTACGAATCCACAGCGGCGCTCCCACAAACCCGACCGCGAGCAGCACCGCCACTCCCGCAATCAGTCCTGGAATGACCTCACCCGGACGCATCTTCGAGGACACGAGCAGCACTGCCCCAATAACGATCGCGAGCACTCCGGCGATGAGCTGCAGCGGCTTGGGCTGTTCGTCTTGCGCGCTAGCCGACCAAATCACCCCGGCCCCGGCTAGCAGGAGGAGCACCGGGATGACGATTGCGCCATCCCAAAATCCGCCAAGCATCCAAATCCATACGACGACGGCGCTCGCTGCCAAGACTCCCGCGAGCGCCAGCTGTCCCGTCATGATGCGTCTCGTCTCCAATTGAGACAGCCGGCGAGCCAGTCGGGATCGCTCAACCGGGATATCCCCATGTGCAGCGCGCGGCATCGCTGCCGCAAGCACGACATAGACAAGCACTGACAGGCCCACGGGAATGATCCCTAGGACGAACGCGATCCGCCACCACAGCACCCTGCCGCCCAGGTGCTCCGCTAAGCCGCGGCAGACACCGGCGATCACCGCGGGCTGGCGCCGCGCGAGGATCGGACGGTCCTTTGCCCACGGCGCGCGCAATTCGCGCACATCGAGCTCAGGTGGAGGCGAAGTGGTCACCTACCGATGGTGACATGCCGCGCGCGGATCGAGTAGTTATCAGCCACAAAATCAGGGACGAATCAGGGTCATTCCCCGTAGCGAGCGAGTAGAAGAGTAGGAAAAGCTAAGGCTATGAGTTTCTTCGATTCGGTTCGAGAGCGTCCGTGGCGACGAACGGAAGATCGGATGATCGGCGGCGTCTGCGCCGGCATCGCCCATCGGTTCGGGATATCTCCCGTGCTCGTCCGTCTCCTGTTTTGCCTGGGCGCTCTCGTTGGCGGGCTGCCCCTCATCATTTATGGTTTTGCCTGGCTGCTCCTGCCCGAACACCGCGATGGCCGCATTCATCTTGACGAACTCATCCACGGTCGGCCCGATGTGGCCGCGGCCGGCGCACTGGCCTTCATCGTGATTGGTGCCCTTGGCCCCCTACTGTGGTTCGCCGACACCCGCGATACCGTCGCCGTCTTGCTCGGCGGTATTGCTCCGGCGCTAGTCTTCGGGCTGATCATCGCAGTCCCGATCGTCGCGGGCTACGCGTCTCGACGGCGCACCCCTCGAGCGGGCACTGATTGGGACGGCCTTGTGCACTCGACGCCGTCCCCCTCGCCGGCCAGCGAGTTGCTGCGCACCGGGGTGGCCGCTCCACCTGTGCCCGCGCAGGCGGAAGCATCGCACGTCTCGCCCCTCGAAGAACGCCCACCGGCACGAACACCCCGGCCTCGAAAACCCCGCACCCCGGCGGTGCCCGCACGCTTTACCCTCGGCATCGTGGCACTCGCCATCTGCTTGGGAGCGCTCACGCTGCTCCTCATGCCCGCAACGCTTGCCGCTTGGCTCACCGCCGGCGGGGTTTTCCTCGCAGTCATCGCCATCGGACTGATCATCGCGGCCAGCCGTGGTCGGCGCGGCAGCTGGCTGACGGCGATCAGCTGGCTCGGCGCACTACCCGTTGCGGCGGCGACCGCGCTGGCGTTTGTGTTACCGAACGCCGTGCTCTTTGATCCGGGCGCGGCCCCCGTGCGGTTCGGCGCGACAGCAACCCAGCACTCTTCGGCGCTCGTCGCTGGCAATATCGACCTGCCCACGGACCAAGGGGATGTCACCGCGGCTGCGGGTTTCGGGAACTACATGCTTCGAGACCTTGGTGATACGAACGCCATCGTGACGGTCACGTCGACGGGTTCCTCGTCCATCAGTTTGTGGACCTATGGCGGCTGGGAAGTCCAGACGCCGACGCGGACGTTTACGACACCGCTAGCAATAATCAAGACCGAAGGCGACCAAACCTGGGTCAGCCCCGACTATGAGGACTTCTACCTCTCACCGGGCCAGCAGGTCATACTCAAGACGCCGGCCGCGGTGGCCAATCCTTCCGGCGCTACGCGCATTGATCTGACCCTCGGGTTCGCCCACGTGACAGCCTCGACTGACGTGAGTGATGAGGTCGACTACGTCAAGCGACACTCCGAACCCACGGCGAGCCCGTCACCTACGACCACCGAGGAGAACTAACGATGCGTACCTCGACGCTGACATGGGCGAACGCCCTGCTTGCCGTTGCCGGATTGGCGATCGCTCGCGGGCTGGGCGCGGATATCGATGTCCGCACGGCCATCATCGCCCTGCTATTCGCTCTCGCCGCGGCGCTCGCACTCGGTGCGCTCATTCCAGCCGCGCCAAGCCCCACACGAGAAACCGGCGGGGCCGAGGATGACGCGGCCACGGATCTCTCCGCTGCTACGTCCCCGGCCCCGCCCGATTCCGGCAGGATGACGTGAGTCTTAGACGCCGCGCGCGACGGCTTCGTCGCGAACGTAAACCTCGTCGCGCTTGGCAAGCTTGAGGAATGCCAGGCCACTGAGGATCTGCAGCAGACCCAGGCCGATCACCAGCGCGGACACGCCGTAGGCGAGCACGGAGGTGAACAGGGAGGCACGCAGGAACGAGCCGTTCATCGCGGTCACGCGCTGCTCCGTGAACTGTTCGGCAGCCGCGGTATCGCCGGCTTCCTCCGCTTCGCGAGCCTTGGCGCCGAGCTCGGCGTAGGTCAGGCCGTTCGCGCCCGCGAGCGCGTGCTTGTTAATGATCTGGGCCTGGGCGTAGGCGGTGAAGGGTCCGCCGACCTTCTTGCCCGCGAGCATGTCTGCGTCCTTCGGGACGGTGATGTTCTCGGCCGAGAGCTGGCTGGTCACCATGCCCCACGTAGTCGCGCCAGCGCCCACGAAGATGATGCCCACTACGAGCGCAATGATGCCCGCGATTTTGACGATCGGATTGGCGTTGGCAGCCATCGTGATCTCCTTTAGGGGTTGAGGGTCGACGAGAACTCTCGTCGTGATTAATTTCAACCCCTACTCCGCTACGCCACGCGCCGAGTGAAGTATGCAGTATGTCACTGAAGTCCGACAATGCCGATGATTGCGGCAAATCGGACTTGAGTGACATATCCCGCACTCAGGTTACTCCCACTCGATGGTGCCGGGCGGCTTGCTCGTGACATCGAGGACGACGCGGTTGACGTCGGCTACTTCGTTGGTGATGCGGTTGGAGATGGTGGCGAGCAGATCGTAGGGCAGGCGCGACCAGTCGGCGGTCATGGCGTCCTCGGAGGAGACGGGACGCAGCACGATCGGATGGCCATAGGTGCGGCCATCGCCCTGGACGCCGACAGAGCGCACATCGGCCAGGAGAACGACGGGGCACTGCCAGATCTCGCGATCCAGGCCCGCGGCCGTGAGCTCCTGGCGCACGATCGCATCCGCGGCGCGCAGCACATCGAGGCGTTCCTTGGTGACCTCGCCGATGATGCGGATGCCAAGGCCCGGGCCCGGGAACGGCTGGCGCCAGACGATTGCCTCGGGCACGCCCAGCTGCAGACCCACCTGGCGAACCTCGTCCTTGAACAGCTCGCGCAGCGGCTCGACGAGCTCGAATTGCAGGTCGTCGGGCAGCCCGCCCACATTGTGGTGGCTCTTGATGTTGGCGGCGCCGTCACCGCCGCCAGATTCGACGACGTCGGGATACAGCGTGCCCTGGACGAGGAACTTGACCTCCTCGCCGTGCGCGCCGGCGCGGGCCACGACCTCGCGGGCCGCGTCCTCAAAGACGCGGATGAACTCGCGGCCGATGATCTTGCGCTTGGTTTCCGGATCGGTCACGCCGGCGAGCGCCGACAGGAAGCGCTCGGCGGCGTCCACGGTGATGAGATCGACGCCGGTGGCGGCGACGAAGTCCCGCTCCACCTGCTCCTTTTCACCCGACCGCAGCAGGCCGTGGTCGACGAAGACGCAGGTCAGCTGGTCCCCGACCGCTCGGTGCACGAGGGCGGCCGCGACCGAGGAATCGACGCCGCCGGACAGGCCGCAAATGACGCGATCGGCGCCGACCTGTTCGCGGATGCGCGCAACCTGATCGGCGATGACATTCTCGGCCGTCCACGTCGCGCTCAGGCCCGCCCCGCGGTAGAGGAAGTTCTCGAGCACCTGCTGGCCGTACTCGGAGTGCTGGACCTCCGGGTGCCACTGCACGCCAAAGAGCCGCCGCTCGGCGTCCTCGAAGGCGGCGACGGGTGCACCGGCAGAGCTCGCCAGGACCGTGCAGCCCGCAGGCGCAGCCGCGACCGCGTCGCCGTGGCTCATCCACACCTGCTGGCGGGCTGGAATGCCGTCGAGCAGGATGCCGCCCTGGCTCGTTGCGGCCTGCGTCGAGCCATATTCGCGCTGGCCGGTCTGCCCGACGCTGCCGCCGAGCGCCTGGGCCATCGCTTGGAAGCCGTAGCAGATTCCGAGCACGGGCACGCCCGCGGCAAGCAGCTCGGGATCGAGCGCGGGAGCGCCGTCGGCGTAGACCGAGGCCGGACCGCCCGACAGGATGAGCGCGGCGGGGTCCTTGGCGAGGATCTCGCTCGCACTCATGGAGTGCGGGACGACCTCGGAGTAGATCTGCGCCTCGCGCACCCGGCGCGCAATGAGCTGGGCGTACTGCGCGCCAAAGTCGATAACGAGTACGGGGCGGGGCTCACTCATGGGCGCCTTCTTCCTTCGCGATCAGGGCCGGCAAGTCGGCCTCCATCCACTTCTTAGCGTTCGGTTCGACGATAAAACTCATGACGGGGATGACGCCCGCAATGATCAAGACAACCATCCGGCCAAAGCTCCAGCGCATGTGCGACCACAGGGCGAACACGGTGATGAGGTAGAACACGTAAATCCAGCCGTGCACGATCGCGATCCACGTGCCGAGGACGGGCCGCGCGGTCAGCAAGTTGCCCGGCTCTTCCAGCCCATTGACCTGGAAGATGTACTTCAGCACCATTTCAAGGGTAAGGACAAGCAGCAGCGTTCCGGTAACAAAAGCCATGATCCGGTAGCGCGAAAAGGCCGTGCGGGCCTTGGTCTCAACGGAGGTCATGAAGCCAGGGTAGCGGCAAAAAAGATTAGGCCGTGTTGCCACCGACGCCTAGCATGGCACTCGTGCTCGAATACCCTTCACACTTCCCCGACTATCGCGCCGATGGCGCTCCCAAGCGCTACCTGGCGTGGATTGCGCGCGCCCAGTGGAAGGTGCTCGCGGTCGGTATCGTCCTCGCGATAGTCCGCGACGGCGCCAACGCGCTCATGCCGCTGGCCCTTGGCAAGGCGCTCGATGCGGGACTGGAGAGTGGGTTCAGCTCCGAGGTCATCTCGTGGGCGCTCGTGCTCATGGGGCTCGGCATGCTCGCCGCCTCCTTCGACGCCATCACGCACCTAGCCGAGGTGATGTCGTGGATGCGTGCCTCGATCACGAACCAGCGCACCGTCGGGCACCACGTCTCGCGCTCGGGTCATTCGCTCACCAAGGAATTACCGACGGGCGAGATCATCTCCACCGTCGCCTCCGACGCGTTCCACGTCGGTAACATTATGGAGTCGCTGCCGCGACTCGTGGGCGGCCTCATGGTCTACGTCCTCGTCTCGTTCCTGCTGCTCAGCCAGTCTGTCCCGCTCGGCCTCTTTGTGCTCATCGGCCTGCCCGTCGTCACAGCGCTCACCTCGCTGCTCGTTAAACCGCTGCAGGAGCGGCAAAACCAACAGCGCGAGTCCCAGGGCAAGCTCACGACCCTCGGCTCCGATACCGTCGCGGGCCTGCGCATTCTGCGCGGCATCGGCGGTGAGGACGTCTTTTCCGGGCGCTACCGCGAGCAGAGCCAACGGGTGCGCTTCGCGGCCGTGCACGTCGCCAATGTCCAGTCCATCCTCATGGCGGTTCGCACGGGCCTACCGGCGCTGTTCGTCGTGGGTGTCGTGTGGTTTGGGGCGCGCCTGGCCGTCGCCGGCGATATCACCCCCGGCCAGCTCGTTTCGTTCTACGGCTACACGGCCTACCTGTCGCAGCCGCTGCGCCAAGTGACGTTCATGTTCCAACTGTTCACGCGTGCCAAGGTCGCGGAGAACAAGACGCGCAAGGTTCTTGCCGTCGAGCCGGCCGCCGGCACCCTCGCCGATCGTGACGCCTGGGCGGGCGACCTCGATCCGCTGCCCGAGGGCGAGGCCGTGCTGGCCGATCGCGCCAGCGGCCTGGAGCTCACGGGCGGGGCATTCACCGTCCTCGTGGGCGCGGACCCGGATGAGTCGGCGGCATTTGCCCGCACACTCGCCCGGATGGATGACGCCCAATCGAGCGAGATCCTGCTCGCGGGACGGCCCATCACGCACTATCCGCTGCCGGAGGTGCGCCGCCGCGTCGTGTTGGCCGAGGCCACCCCGCAGCTGTTCACCGGCACCCTGCGCTCGCAGGTCGATGCCTGGGAGAGTAATGGGGACGACGAGGCCGTGCTTGCCGCGCTTGCCGTCGCCGATGCCCACGACGTCACCCAGACGCTCGGGGGCCTGGCGGGCGAGATCACCGAAAAGGGCCGCTCGCTTTCCGGCGGTCAGCGTCAGCGCGTGGCCCTCGCCCGCGCCGTCCTAACCGAGGCGGAGATTGCCGTGCTCATCGAGCCCACCTCCGCCGTCGATGCCCACACCGAGGCACGCATCGCCGCGCAGCTCGCCCGCACCCGCAAGGGGCGCACGACGATCGTCGTGTCCGCCTCCCCGCTCGTGCTCGAGCACGCCGATGAGGTCGTCTTTATTGACGACGGCACCGTCATCGCCCGCGGCACGCACCAAGACCTGTTACATCGAGCGCGTGAGGGCAATCCCGACGCGCTCGCCTACCGGGCCGTCGTGGCCCGCACCACCGCAGAAGAGGAGGGCGATCATGCAGCTACCAATCGCCGATAACGCGACGCTGTGGCGGCGCATCAAGGCGCTGCTCGCCAACTACCGCGGCGGACTCATCTTCGTCGTCGGCCTGCAGGCGCTGGCGGCCGTCGCGGCCCTTGCCATGCCGTGGCTGCTGGGCCGCCTCGTCGATCAGGTCGCGGCCGGCACCACGCTTGATTACGTCAACCAGATCGCGCTCATCCTGCTGGGGGCCGTCCTCATCCAGGCGGTGCTCACCGGCATCTCCCAGCGCGCGGCGATGGTCCTTGGCGAGTCCATCTTTGCCGAGCTGCGGGAACAGTTCCTGCAAACCATCACGCACCTGCCGCTGTCGACGGTGGAAAAGGCCGGGACGGGAGACCTCATCTCTCGCACGACCAACGACATCGACCGCGTCCAGTGGGTGATCCGCTTCGGGATCCCGCAGATCCTCGTGCAGCTCATCACCGTCGTGCTGACGGCGGGCGCGGCGCTGCTCGTCTCCCCCGCCATCGCGGTGGCGCTCATCGTTGGCGCGCCCGTCCTCATCCTCGCCTCGCGCGCCTACCTGAAGAAGGCGACGCCGGCCTACCTGCGGAACTCGGAGGCCTACGCCAAACTCAATGGCGTCTTCACCGAGTCGATCGAGCACGTCGACACCGTCGATGCGCTCTCCCTCGGGCTGCGCCGCCGCTTCCACATGGATCGGGCGCTCGAGGAGGCCTGGGACACCGAGGCCTACACACTCCGCCTGCGGGCCGTGCTGTTTTTCTGGCTCGGCGTCACCTTCGTGCTGCCGCCCGTCGCCGTCATCATGTGGGGTACCTACCTCGCGGCGAATTCGATTGCGGGTGTCACGATCGGTTCGGTCACAACGATCGCGATGTACGCGGTCCAGATCCAAAACCCGATCGGCGAACTCCTGTTCTGGCTCGATGAGTCCCAGGTCGCGCGGGCCTCACTCTCGCGCATCATGGGTGTCGATCTCGTCGAGCCTGACCGCCTCACCAAGGATGTGCGACCGGCAGACGAGCACCTCGTGGCTCGCGGCGTGAAGTACTCCTATGTCGATGGCGTGGAGGTATTGCACGGCCTGGACCTCGATTTGAAGCCCGGCGAGCGCCTCGCGATCGTTGGCCCCTCGGGTGCGGGCAAATCGACGTTCGGGCGCATGCTCGCCGGGATCCACCCGCCCACCGCGGGCGAGGTACGCATCGGCGGCGTGAACGTCATCGATCTACCGGAGGACGTGCTGCGCCGGGAAGTCGCGCTCGTCACCCAGGAGCATCACGTCTTTGTTGGCACCGTTGCGGATAACCTGCGGCTGGCCAAGGCCGATGTCAGCGAGGACGAGATGTGGCAGGCACTCGATGCCGTGGCCGCCCGCACCTGGGTCACCAAGCTCAAGGACGGCATCGAAACGGAGGTCGGATCGGGCGCCCACACGCTCACCCCGGCCCAGGCCCAGCAGCTGGCCCTCGCCCGGCTCGTGCTGCTCGATCCCCACACGCTCGTGCTCGACGAGGCCACCAGCCTCCTCGATCCGCGAGCCGCTCGCGACCTCGAGCGGAGCCTTTCGGCAGTGCTCGCGGACCGCACGGTCGTCGCCATCGCGCACCGGCTGCACACCGCGCATGATGCTGACCGCGTCGCGGTGATCGAGGACGGCAAGATCGTGGAGATCGGCCCCCACGATGAGCTCGTAGCCCTCGGCGGCGCCTACGCCAAACTGTGGGCCTCCTGGCAACAGGAATAGGGCAATGGCGGCGGGCCGGTGGCGACATCGGCCCGCCGTTTTCTTTCGTCATCGCGCAAAATCATTGGCTAAGGATACAGGCCTAGATTTTCTCCACACTCAAATCCTCGAATCAGAGATAAGGCCCACCTAACCGGGACCAAAGTCACCGTAGGCACCCCCTCGATCGTATAGCTTTGAACTCACCAGTCCTATACGATTCTGAACGATTCGAGGAGGTTCGATGAAGACCCACGTCTCGATCGAATCCCGCCCTCCGGAAGGCCACACTCCCCAATGGGGAATGGTCATCGATCTGCAAAAATGCGTCGGTTGCGACTCCTGCACAGTGGCGTGCAAGGCCGAGAATCGAACTCCGCCGGGCGTGAACTACAACGTCGTGCTGGAGGAAGAAACCGGCACCTACCCCAACGTGCGACGCGTGAACATCCCCCGTCCCTGCATGCAGTGCGATCAACCGCCGTGCGTTGGCGTGTGTCCGGTAAACGCCACGTACAAGGCCGACAACGGTGTCGTCATCATTGACCAGGATCGTTGTATCGGCTGTCGTTATTGCATCACTGCGTGCCCCTATGGCGCGCGGTCTTTTGACTTCGGGGAAACCTACGCCGATGAAATGCAGGGCGCCGAAGCAATTACCGTACCTGAGTGGGGCACTGAGCACGCGGAGCGTGCCGGCAATAAGCCGCCGGTAGGCACCGTCCGCAAGTGCACCTTCTGCATGCACCGCACCGCCCGCGGCGAAGAGCCCGCATGCTGCGAAACGTGCATCGGCGATGCTCGATACTTTGGCGATCTGGCTGATCCCGAATCTCTCGTGTCCAAGTTGGCTGCCGATCCCCGAGCCTTTAGGCTCCGCGAGGAAATGGGGACCCAGCCTCGCGTGTACTACTTAAAGTGAGGCTCCGATGACTTCCGCCGCACCCACGAGCGATGTCCTCGTCACCGACGACGCTCACGAGGACAACCTGCCTCCGGCCACCCGCCGCAAAGGCCTGTGGTCCTTCGAGCGCTACCCCTTCTTGACCCAGCGCAACCGCATCATCTGGTACGGATTCCTTGGGCTCTGCCTGCTGGCCGGTGCTTACCCCATGTGGCAGCGGCTCACTCAGGGCCTTGCCATTACCGACCTCACGAGCCACATGCCCTGGGGCGCGTGGGTCGCGTTCTACATTTACTTCGTTGGCCTCTCAGCTGGCGCGTTCTTACTCTCCTCCCTTGTTTATGTCTTTGGGATGTACCAGTTCGAACGCATCGGCCGGGCGGCTCTCACCTCCGCGATCGTCTCCATGGGCGTCGCACTCGTCTTCATCGGGTTGGACCTGGGGCGCTTCGAGCGAGCCTTCAACACGATGTTCTACTTCCACTGGACCTCTCCCCTGTCCTGGGAAGTGCGCTTCTACCTGCTCTATATCGCGCTGCTCATTACCGAGTTGGTCATCGCCTTACGCGTGCAATACCGGCTCGTCGACTCCCTGCAAAAAGCCCACCGTTGGATGCGGATCCTCGGCACGATCGGAGTGCCACTTGCGATCTTCGGTGTTCACGGCGGCACCGGAACGATCTTCGCCGTCGTGAAGGCTCGCGGCATGTGGTTTGGCGGGCTGTTTCCCGTGATCTTTGTCGTCTCAGCGATCGTCTCAGGTACCGCGCTGCTTATTGCGGTGCACTATTTCCAGGCGCGTGCGGCGGGACGCCAACCTGACATTCCGCTTTTGAAGCGTATGTCGGTTGTGCTGCTCGGTGCTGTCGTCGTGGATCTGGGCCTCACGTTCTACGAGTTCATCGTCCCCTTCCTCGCTTTCCACGAACATGACGGGACGATCATGGCCCTCATGCTGACCGGCCCCTACTGGTGGACATTCTGGATATTGCAGATGGCGATCGGCTTGACGATTCCGGCCATCATTTTGTTCTCACCACTGAAGAACAATCCGAAGTGGATCGTGGCGGCTGCGTGCATGGTGGTCGTCGGCATTGTGGGGGTACGGTTCAACATCGTCGTCCCACCACTCGCGGTCCCCGTGATGGAGGGCTTCCCACAGAACTGGTACTTCCCGACCCTCTCCGAAATTCTCGTGTGCGTCTTTGTCATTGCGGCCGGCGCACTGGCCTATTCACTGTTTTCCGAATGGCAGGCCGTTCACGATCCTGACCCGGCAGAAGACCCTGACCGCGTCGCTGAACTGGAGGATGCCCGATGACTGAGCAGACCCCGAACCCGACCAACGAGACCGAACCCCAGGGCACCAAGCGCCGCACGGTGCTGAAGGGCACCGCCGCGGCGGTCGGCGGCGCGGCCGTCGTCGGCGCACTGTGGCGCGAGGGTTTTGGTGACCCGTTCCGCCAAGAGACCCAGCACGGCATGGGTGACCTTGCCGAGGTGTACAGCGCCGATGAGGTCATCCACACGATGTGCATGCAGTGCAACACCTTCTGCACGATCAAGGCACGCATCACGCCCACGGAAGGTGGGGAGGCTACGAGCCTCATCCGCAAGATCGCAGGAAACCCCTACTCGCCACTTACCACGCAGCCGGTTGGGCCGATCCCCTACAACACCTCCCCCGAGGATGCGGTCACTGGAATCGGCGATATGAAAAAGAATGCCCGTTCCCGTTCCGGTGGTATCGCCTGCCTGAAGGGACAAGCCGGTGTGCAAATCGCGCACGATGCGGCACGAATCAAACAACCCATGAAGCGCGTGGGTCCGCGTGGCTCCGGAAAGTGGCAGACAATCAGTTGGGATGACGCGCTCGACATCGTCCTCAACGGCGATGCGGAGCTCGGAGTTCCGGGCCTGAAATCCTGGTACGCCTTCGCGCCCGAAAAGCCCATCATGGCTGACTGGAAGAAAGTCGAAGCTGGCGACATGAGCCAGGAAGACTTCGACGCCGCATGGGCTGATGTCCTGATCGATTCCAAACATCCCGATTTCGGCCCGAAATCGAACCTCATGGCGATGCTCGGCGGCGACCGGATGGCGCTCCTTGGCGCACGGATGTTCAACCAATCCTTCGGTTCCATCAACCAGTTCAACCACGGCGGCACGTGCGGCGTGACCGGCGTGGTGGCCAACGCCCGCTCTCATCCGGATACCGGATACAAGCGGATGTACATGGACATCGACTACTGCGATTACCTCGTCGTCTGGGGAACCGAGCCGCTCACGGCACAAAAGGGCCCAACGTGGCTCGCTCCGCGCATCGGTAAGGCTCGCGCCCGCGGCATGACGATGGTCGTCGTCGATCCACGCATGAGTAAGACGGCTGAAAAGGCAGACATCTGGGCGCCCGTGCTGCCCGGCAAGGATATTCATCTGGCCTTTGCAATCCTGCGCTGGATGATCGATGAGAAACGCTACGACGAGGCCTACCTCAGGGCACCGGGCAAGAAGGCGGCCGAGGCGATCGGCGAACCCACGTGGACCGACGCCACCTACCTGGTGAAGGTCGAAGACGAAAAGCGCGGGAAGTTCTCCGTCGTCGATAATGGAGCACCCGAGCCGGAGCCGGGAGCAGACGGCAAGCCGGTGGATCCCGAGCCGATGGTCCTCGTCGGCGGTGTTCTCACCCCGGCCTCCGAGGCGAGCGGACCCGCGGACCTGGAAGTCGATCAAGAAGTCGATACCCCGAACGGCCCCGTGCGCGTTAAATCCGTGTTCACCCTCCTGAAGGAACGCGTCTCCAACCGTAGCGTCGCCGAGCACGCCGAAGAGGCCGGCCTTCCGCTCGATCAGGTCGAGCAGATCGCTCGCGATCTAACCTCCCATGGCAAGCGCGCGGGAATCATGAGCTACCGCGGTCCGGCGATGCATTCCAACGGTTTTGATACCGTGCGGGCCATTGGCTATATCAACTTCCTGCTCGGAAACCACGACTGGAAGGGCGGCCACATCACGGCCCAGCGCGGATTCAAACCGCTTGAGGGACGCTATGACCTCACCAAGGTTCCCAATGCGCGCAAGGCGTGGGGTATCCCCATCACCCGCGAAAAAGCGAAGTACGAACAGTCGACCTTGTTTAAGGACGACGGCTACCCGGCAAAGCGTCGCTGGTATCCCTTCCCGGGGAACCTCTGCCATGAGGTTCTCCCCTCGGCCGCTATCGGTTATCCGTACTCGCTCAACGCCCTGTTCATCCACCGGCACTCCCCGCTGAACTCCTCACCCGGAGCGCACCGCCAAGCCGAGATGATGCAAGATATGGAGGCCATCAAGCTGCTTGTCGCCTTCGACATCACAATGGGCGATTCCTCCGCCTATGCGGACGTGCTGCTGCCGGATACGACCTACCTGGAGCGCTTCACACAGGAGTCGATCTACCCCAGCCAGCAGTACGCCGTCACCCAATTTGGCCAGCCCGTTACCAAGGCCTTTGATGGGCCGCGAGCAACGGAGTGGTTCTACCTCCAACTCGCCAAGGCGATGGAGGTACCCGGAGTGGGCACCGATGCGTTCGGCCCCGGCGCGCACTTCAATACGGTGGAGGACTACTACATGAAGATGGCGGCGAACATCGCCTACGCCGGCAAGAAGCCGGTGGCCGACGCGCCGCAATCCGAACTCGATCTGTTCACCGCCGCCCGCACGAAGGCGCTCGGCGACAGCTTTGATGAAGAGGTCTGGCGCGCTGGCGTCACCGCCGAGGAATGGCCAAAGGTCGTCACGGTCCTCAACCGGGGCGGACGCTTCGAAGAGCACGGTGACGACCACGCCAACGGCTATGAGGGCGAATGGTTGAAGTCCCGCTATGAGGGGCTCTGCCAGTTCTATGACCCAAAGGTCGCCGCGACGAAGGATGCCATCACGGGTGATTTCTTCGATGGCCTTCCCGTCGTTCGCGAGCATGTGCGCTCCGATGGCAGCAGTGTTCCGGGCGCCGACCTGCCGCTCGCCTTCGTGAACTGGAAGGCACGCCAACAGGGCACCCATCGCACCGTCAATTCGACGTGGCTACGGGAGGTTCGGTCTACGAACTACCTCACAATGAATCCGCGAGACGCCGAACCCCGTGGCATTAAGAGCGGTGACAAGGTCCGGATCACCTCGGGGGCGGGCGAAGCCGTGGGCATCGCCCACGTGACCGAAGGAATCCGGCCGGGCATCGTCGGCGCCGACGCGGCCTTTGGCCACAAACAGTACGGATCGGCAGACTACGTCGTGGATGGTCAGACGGTGAAGAAGACACCTGCCTACGGCCACACGGCATCGGCTCGCTATATCAACGCCGGTCACGAGGAACACGGGTTTGCCGCTGACCGCGGACGCGGCATCGCCGTCAATGACCTGCTCGATGACGATGATGGTGGCGGCGGCATCTCCGATCCGATCGGTGGCGGCGCTGCGCAGCTCGATACTCGTGTCGACGTGGCAAAGGCTTAGCCCGCCCGCAGCGATTACGCCCGCCGCGTGCGTCCGGTCAGCTGGCTTCCCGTGCGCGGCGTGCGCTGATTCCTGCCCCAACGAAGCTATCGAGCTCGCATCGGGCGGCGCGGCGCGTGTCTCGGCCGCCGACTGCACCTCGTGCGGTGCCTGCATCCCCGCATGCCCGACGGCCGCGATCTCGGGTGGGCATCCCGATGTCCGACACACGGAGTCGGCGTGCTACCTCACGTGCGACCAGGCAGGCGGCGCCACCCCCTGCCTGGTCGCCGTCACTCCCGAGGACGTCCTGAGCTCGCTGCGCGCCACCGACACGCGGATCGAACTGTACACCGCGAATTGCCAGGACTGCCCCATCGCGCCTGCCGCGCAAGTCGAGACGAGCGTCGCGCAACTGCGTGGGGCCTTGCAGGTGGCTGGCCTGCCACAGCCGGTCAGCCACCTGACCGACGTCGAGCCGCCCGCCCGATCGGACCGGTCTGTCACGATGAACCGGCGCCAGCTCCTCGCCGTCCTGCCGCCAACGCCGACACCGGGGCCAGCCGCCCCCGCCGGGGCCCTCGAGCGGCGCGAGACCTTCATCGGTGCGCTCGGGCACCGCGCATGGCACCCGCTCTACCCGCGGCCAATCGGCGCGAGCGATGACCGTGGACGCTCGGTGTGTACCGCGTGTCGTGCCTGCCTGCCGGCCTGCCCGACGCGCGCGCTGTCCGCGGTGGACCTCGGGGCGAGCTTCGAGCTGTCGGTCGAGCCATCCGCGTGCGTCGGATGCGGCATCTGTGTGCAGACATGCCCGGTCGATGCCCTCGCTCTGGTGTGCGACCGTATGCCGCCAAACCCCGTCATTGCACGGGTATACGCCGCCCATTGCGAGCGGTGCGATCGGCCGCTGCACCCGGGCGAAACTCGCCTGTGCACGTCCTGCGACTCACGCGAGGCGATCGCCGCCGACGTCTTTAAGCAGCTGGGCTGGTAGCTAGTGGGCGCTCTTGAGCGGACCGAGGTAGGGCACGCGGCGAGCCTTTGAGGGCGCAGCCTCGATGTCGTCCGCGAGCGCCGAGGATTCCGGGCAACCCCGCGCCCGCAGCCGATCCACGATCTTTTCTCGTTCGTGCGGCAATTTGTTTTGGCTGAGTTTGGCGATCCCCTCGATGCGCTCGACGGTGAACGTCACCGCGATGATCGCTTTGGAGGCCTTCGCCAGGTAGTCATCGGTGAGCTTTTCCGCGACCTCACGCTCATGCATGTAGGACAGATCGACCGCGGCGCATCGAGCAGCCTGCGCGTCGTCGCTGACCTCCAGCCGGCCGTGCAGGGTGACCTGCGTGTAGTCCCACGTCGAGGCGATCGACATTCCCTCGGGAATGTCGTAGTCGGCGGCGGAGACATACCCGTGGGGGCCGGTACACACGATGATGGCTGGGCGCGGGAAATCCCCGTGGCGCCACTGATCGTTGGCGCGCCCCATGTGCATTCGGATCCGATCGCCCTCCCACATGAGCGGCAGGAAGGTCGAATCGAAGCTGCCGTCCTCACGCGTCGTGACGAGTGTGCCCGCCGCCTGGGAAAAGACGAAGTCACGAGCGGCCTGCTCGTCCATGGCAAAGTAGTGCGGAATCATGCGGCTGCTGCCTCCTTGTCGCGCTGCTGATGAGCGGCTTCATCTCGCACCATCTTCACCCACAAGGCGAGCGCAAAGCCGCCGAAGATAAACCATTCGACCGCATAGCCCAGGTTCTGCCAGTTTCGGCCGGAGTCCTTCACGAGGTCCGGTGGCGGAGCTACCGCGAGACCTGCGCTGTCGGCGGACGTGGATTCTTGCACGAGGTAGCCGCTGTAGATCGGGGTCCCCCACAGGTTGACGAGGTGCGCCGACGATATGTTCGAGAGGGTGCCGGGTGTTCGCGACGTCGTTGTTTCCTGCTCGGAGTTGGCGAGGTAGCCGGTCACCTCGACCTCGCCGCTCGGCGGCGGTGGAGCCGCCGCATCGGGGGCCATCCAGCCCCGCAGGACCGGAAGGTGGGCGCCGGCATGCTCTCCGGATGAGATCACGAGATCCGCGACGACGAGCGTTGCGGCGTTGCCATCGACCTGCCGGCCGGGAATCACCACTTGCTCACCGTAGGTTCCCCGCGCGGTGACCTTGGCACCGAGGTGTTCGGCGCGAAACGCCGTTTGGGGCGCGAGGACCTCATCGAGTGGTCGCGGCTGCGCCGAGAGCATCTCCTGTTGCGCGGCGCGCGCTCCGGCCTCGCCTCGTTCTAGGGAGCGGTCAAGCTGCCAGGAGCCCAACTGCACGCATACGACGGCGGCGATCGCTAGCAGGATGAAAACGCCGATCATGCGCGCGCTGAGGGCGGCGCGAGCAAACTCGCGAGCGGAGATGGGGCGGGCCATGCCCCTCAGCTTATCTGGACCTATCCTGGGGGCATGAATGACCTTCCTCCCCTCACCCCCGAGATGCGCAACCACATGGCATCGGTCGCCTCCGATCGCGCCAAGGGCTGGGAGTGCGTCCGCCAGGCGGTCGCTCCCGCCACCGACGACTTCGTCGCCCAGTTGCGCGACGGCACGTGGGTGAGCCGATTGCTCGATTCGATGGCCTGGACGAATGAGGGCGGCGAGCGCCTCGTGACGAGCGCCCGCATGATCCTGCCCTATGAGCGCGGCGCAGCAGCCCGCAGCGCCGAGAGTGACCTCGTCGAGCTGAGCCACGGCAATCCCGGCGACGAGGCACTCGCAACCAGCTGCGCCCGCCAGCGCGACTGGTGCCAGGCCGAGGCCGATTCCTGGCGCTCCGGCGACGAAGAGGCCGGGCGGAAGCACCGCCTCCAGCAGTTCACGGACCTCGATACGAGCCTGCTCGACCGCCTGCTGGATCACCTCTCGGAACTCACGAGCGGCCTGCACTCCGATATCCACGTCGTCATCGCACGCATCCTCACGGCGTTCCTTGTCCTTGAATCGGGCCGTAATCTGCCCGACCCCCGATAGTTCCGACCGAAGCAGAAAGTAGTTGTCATGCCCTGGGTCATCTTGATCGTCTCTGGCGCCTTCGAAACCATGTGGGCCGTCGCGCTCGCGAAGACCGAGGGCTTTACCAAGCTCGTCCCGATGATCTGGTTCGTCATCGGCGCAGTGATCTCCATGGGCGGGCTCGGCATCGCCCTCAAGCACATCCCGGTCGGAACGGGCTATGCCGTGTGGGTCGCGGTCGGAGCCGTCACAACCCTCGCCTACGCCGTCATTACGGGCGCTGAGACGCTGACCGTCGCCAAGCTGTTCCTCGTCCTTGGCATTGTTGCGTGTGTAGCGGGCCTCAATATTTTGTCCGACCCCGCCGTAGGACCTAATGCACGGCCGTGACCGATTTTGCCCATTAGGCTGGTAATCAAACTGATCACCGACGCCCAGGAGTGCGAACTTCCCATGGCCAACAGCATCTACGTTGCCTCCCCGGAAGGCGAGACCGGAAAATCCACCATTGCCCTCGGACTCGTCGATATGTTTACCAAACGAGTGGGCAAGGTCGGGATCTTCCGGCCCGTCGTTCGCACCGGTGAACGCGACGCTCTCGTCGAACTTCTCCTGCAGCGCGACAGCGCCGATATCGCCTACGACGACGTTGTCGGCGTGACCTACGAGGAGCTGCATCGCGACGCGGATGAGGCCCTCGCCCAGATCGTCCAGGCCTACCGTGCGATCGAATCCAAATGCGATCTCGTCGTCATCATCGGCTCGGATTACACCGACGTCGCCGGTCCCGCCGAGCTCGCCTTCAACGCCCGCATCGCCGCCAACCTCGGCGCGCCCGTCCTGCTGACGGTGCGCGGCGCCGGGCGCACCCCCGACGAGATCCGGCAGGTCGCCGAACTCGCCGTCTCCGAGATCAGCGCGGGCCATGCCTCCGTCGTCGGTGTCGTCGTCAACCGCGCCGACGGTGACGAAGCCGACATCCGGCAGGCGCTCGGTGACGCCCGCCCGGTGTGGGTGCTGCCTGAAGTCCCGCTGCTGACCGCCCCCACGGTCGATGATCTCAAGCGCGCCCTGAACGGCACGGTGCTCTCCGGCGATGAGGCCCTGTTCGATCGGGAGGCCGAATCTCTCCTCGTATGCGGCATGGGCGTGGAGCACATCCTGGAGCGTCTGCGCGAGGGCCAGGTCGCCATCGCTGCCGGCGACCGCTCCGAGTTGCTCATCTCGCTGCTCGCGGCGCACGCCGCCGAGGGCTTTCCCTCCCTCGCGGGCATCATCCTGAACGGCGGCTACCAGCCTGATGAGATCGTCACCGAACTCGTCTCCGGCTTCGCCTCCAAGCTGCCGATCATCACCTGCGATACCAACACCTATGAGACGGCCCAGATCGTGGCGACGACGCGCGGCGGCCTCACCACGCGCACCCAGCGCAAGGTCGATATCGCCCTGCAACTGGCCGACACTCACCTGCCCGCCGACGAACTCGCGCAGCTGCTGGAGGTCTCCGAGCCGAGCGTCGTCACCCCGCTGATGTTCGAGGCCGAACTGCTCGAGCGCGCGAAGAGGGCCAACAAGCACATCGTGCTGCCGGAGGGCGAAGACGACCGCATCCTGCGCGCCGCCTCCACCCTGCTTGCGCGTGGCACCGCGCGCCTGACGATCCTTGGTATCGAATCCCAGATCCGGGCCCGCGCCGCCGAGCTCGGGCTCGATATCGACGCGGCCACGATCCTGGATCCGGCCACCTCTGACTACCTGCCCGAATTCGCCGCCGAGTACACGAAGCTGCGCGCGCACAAGGGGATGACGGAGGATCGCGCCAAGGAAATTGTGCGCGACGTATCCTACTTCGGCACGCTCATGGTCCACCTCGGTTACGCCGACGGGATGGTCTCCGGCGCCACCCACACGACGGCCCACACGATCAAGCCATCCTTCGAGATCATCAAGACCGCGCCCGGCACTTCGATCGTGTCCTCGGTCTTCCTTATGCTGCTGGCCGACCGCGTGCTCGTCTACGGCGACTGCGCCGTCAATCCGGATCCGACCGCCGAACAGCTCGCCGATATCGCGATCTCCTCGGCAGCGACGGCCGAGCAGTTCGGCATCGATCCGCGCACCGCGATGCTCTCCTACTCCACCGGATCCTCCGGCTTCGGAGCGGACGTCGACAAGGTGCGCGAAGCAACCGCGATCGTTCGCGAACGCGCCCCCGAAATGCTCGTGGAGGGCCCCATCCAGTACGACGCCGCCGTCGACGCCGCGGTGGCGTCAACGAAGATGCCGGATTCGAAGGTGGCGGGCCGGGCGACGGTCTTCATCTTCCCGGACCTGAACACGGGCAACAACACCTACAAGGCCGTGCAGCGCAGCGCCGGCGCCGTCGCCGTTGGCCCGGTGCTGCAGGGTTTAAACAAGCCCGTCAACGACCTCTCCCGTGGCGCGCTCGTCCACGACATCGTCAACACGGTGGCGATTACCGCCATCCAGGCCGAAGGCTAGGAGCCCCGTCATGAACCAAACCGTCCTTGTCGTTAACTCCGGATCCTCCTCGATCAAATACCAGCTGGTCGATCCCACCGACGGTAGCGCGATCGCGACGGGCCTCGTCGAGCGCATCGGCGAAGGCTCCTCCCTGCTGCGCCACGTCTTCGGCGAAAAGGAAGTCGAGGAAGATAACCCCATCCGCGACCACGCCATGGGGCTGGAGCGAGTCCTGGAGCTGTTCTCCACCGTCGGGCCGAACCTGCACGAGTCAAACATCGTGGCCGTTGGCCACCGCGTCGTTCAGGGCGGCTCCTTCTTCGACCGCGCCACCGTCGTCGACCGCGACGTGATGCGCACGATCGAAGCCCTCGTCCCGCTCGCACCGCTGCACAACCCCGCAAACCTGACGGGCATCAAGGTCGCGCAGCGGCTGCTACCAAACGTCCCGCACGTCGTCGTCTTCGACACCGCATTCTTCCAGTCGCTGCCCGCAGCCTCGGCGACCTACGCCCTGGATCGTGAGGTCGCCCGCAAGTACGCGATCCGCCGCTACGGCGCGCACGGCACGAGCCACCAGTACGTCTCCAAGACGGTGTCCGACCACCTCGGCCGCATGGACCTCAAGCAGATCGTGCTGCACCTTGGCAATGGCGCCTCCGCCTCCGCGGTCGATGCCGGCCGCGCAGTCGACACGTCCATGGGACTGACCCCCCTGGAGGGTTTGGTCATGGGCACCCGAACCGGCGACATCGATCCCGCCGCCGTCTTCCACCTGGCCCGCAATGCGCACATGTCGATCGACGACATCGATAACCTGCTCAACAAACGCTCGGGCATGAAGGGCCTGACCGGCCAAAACGATCTGCGCATCGTCCACTCGATGGCCGAAGCCGGGGACCGCAACTCGCGCGTCGGGCTCGCGGTCTACGCCCACCGGATCAAGAAATACATCGGCTCCTACGCCGCGGTCCTTGGCGGCTTGGACGTCGTGACCTTTACCGCGGGCGTCGGCGAGAACGATGCGAAGATGCGCGAAATGGCGACCGAGGGCCTTGAGTTCCTTGGCATCAAGCTCGACCATTCCCGCAACCGCGCCTCGGGCCGCGGAATCCGTGAGATCTCTCGCGACTCCTCCAAGGTCAAGGTCCTCGTCGTTCCAACCAACGAGGAATGGGAGATCGCACGCCAAACGGTCGCCGCGATCTAAGCCCCAAAACTACGCAGACGCCGCCCGGGAGGACATCCGGGGCGGCGTCGCTATCAGTATCGGCGGCTGCTAGTCGCGGCCAAACATGCGCTTAAGAAGGGACCGCTTGGGATATTCGACGGCGCCGTCGACCAGTTGCGTCATCTCGTCGCCGCGTTTGCCGTCCTTGATGACGTCAATCAGCAGATCCAAGAAGTCATCGACGTCGCATTGGTCGTAGCCGGCGCGAAACTTGGTCTGCTGGAACTTCAGCTCGCTCACCATCGCCACGAGCTGGTCGGTGTCGTTTAGGGGTCCGCTGTGAAACGACATAGCGCAGTTTCATCACGGCGCCGCGCAAGCGCCGCGCTAGTCGGCAGCTGCCTCCGGTGCGACGAGGTTTCGGGTGGATCCGCGCAGTCGAATAGTCGTGGGCAGGGAATACAGTTCGGGCTCGCCGGCACTGTCGTCGCCCTCAATAGCGTCGACCAGACGGTGCAGCGCGAGGTCCGTCATTTCCTTCAGCGGCCAGTAGATGGAGGTGATGTCAATTTCGTCCATGCCCTCGCGATCACCGAAGCCGATGATCTGAACATCCTCTGGCACCCGGCGTCCAGAAGCTCGCGCTAGCGAGCGGGCGGCGATGGCGTAAACATCGAGCGAGCACCACACCTCGTTGACCTTTGGGAAGTCCTTCCACAGGCTGGCCAGGGCGGTCTCGGCGGCCACGGGCGCCCAGGAATTGACGGAAACCTGGATGGGTTCCACGCCCGAAGCCGTAGTGATCGCGTCCTTGAGGACCGGTGAGTACTCTGGCCCGGACACGTAGGCCAACGCGCCTTCTCCAAGATCCTTGTGCTCGATCGCATTAAACAGTTCGGTAACCGACTGGGCCTCCCGCATCGCGACAAGGCCGTGGCCCACGGGCTCGTGCTCCGTCTCGTGCGGGGAGATGTACACCCGCGGAACATCCATCTTCGTGAGCGTCGAAGTCAGCGGATGATTGGCGAACTGGACGTGGCAGATTGCCCCAGCAAGGTCGAGATCTCGCATGATTGACCGCAGCGTCGCCGGCGACTCGAGCGGGTGGAGAATGGGGACGACGGTGTAGCCACGGAAACGCCCCGCCGCGATTGCCTGCAGGACGACCTGCTGCACGATCGGGATGAAGAAGTCGCCAGTCAGGTCCGGCATAAACAAGCCGAGGAGTCGCGATTTTTGCGAACGCAAGGAGCGGGCTGCCGCGTGGGGAACGTAGCCGAGTGAGTTCGCTGCTTCCTGGACCCGCTGGACCGTATCGGGAGCGATTTTGAGTTGCTCGGCGTGACCATTGAGCACTAATGACACGGTCGACGGTGCGACCCCCGCTAGTTTTGCCACATCTGCTCGGCTAGAGCGAGCCATCACGAACCTTAGAATTTGGAAGTTACAGCAAACTCTAGGATACCCGTCCTATGCGGCCAGTGGCCTGGCGGAACGTGCACGCAGCCACGGGCACGAAGGGGGCTTTCGATCCGGACTCCCCTGCAGGCTCAGCCACCGCAACGAAGGGCAGCGCCGGTGCGCAAATGTTGGAAAGAACAGAAACGCACATCACTCGAAGGCAGCATTGGATAGCTACTGATTCCATTTTGCCCGGTTGATTTGAGCCACACCTTAAGAGTGCACCCCGTGAGAACCGAAGATCTCTAAAGATAACGAAACGATAACAATTCGAGATCCAATGGAGATCGAACAATCGGGCGTTGTACACTAAGTTGTCACTAACTAACACGTGATAGGTGCTCGGATTAGACGATCCGCGCAGCCGCGATGACTAGGACCAACGGAGGTACCGATGACACATCGTCCAACAGCACTTCGAGGAGCTGCGGCCCTAATGGCTGTGGCCTTCGGTCTGAGTGCATGCGCCGCAGGTGGAGGAGACACCAAAGCAACCTCGTCCAACGGCGGCGAAGGCGGCATTCCAAAGCCAAGCGTTTCGTGCGAGGTTCCGGAAGGCAACATCGACGACAAGCCAATTGACACATCCAAGGTCGAAGGTGAGATCACCTTCATGACCCAGGGTCTTCAGAACGACTTTAAGGAGTTCTTCGAGGGCCAGATCAAGCGGTTTGAGCAAGCTAACCCGGGCACAAAGATCAAGTGGACCGACCAGGGCGGCTCGGAGGACTTTGATAACCTCATGGCCACGCAGGCTCAGGGTTGCAAGATGGCCGACGTTATCAACGTTCCCTCGGGAACGATCCTGGCGCTATCCAAGGCCAACCTTCTTATGGACCTCGATGTGAAGGCCCCCGGTGCAGGTGATCACATTGTGAAGTCCATCTGGGATTCGACCGGCGTCGGCTTCCAGGGCCACCACACGGCCATCCCGTGGTACTTCGGCCCGTTCATCACCACCTACAACAAGGACGTTTTTGAACGCGCCGGATTGGACACGGACAAGTCTCCCGCCACCATGGAAGAGCGTTTCCAGTTTGCTGACAAGATCGCCGACGCCAACAACGGGGATTACGGCATCTACGGAAACGCCAACTGGTACTTGCCTGCAGAGTTGCACGCTATGGGCGTGAAGATGATGAACGAGGACAACACCGAGTTCACTTTTGCCTCCGACCCGAAGGCCAAGACCTGGCTGGAAGAGATGGCCAAGCTCTTTAAAAAGGGCGCCATTCCGCCGGACTCACTGACCGGTGATCCGGATCCGGGCAAGACCTACAACAACGGCAACCTCGCCTTCGGCACGCCGAACGCTTCCTTCCTTCGCAGCGTGAAGGAAAACAATCCTCAGGTCTACGAAAAGACCGGCGTGGGAAGCTACCCGCGAGCCGAAGGCGTCAAGCCCCTGTTCAACGGCCAGTTCCTTGCGATCTCCGTAACCACAAAGAATGCACCGCTGGCGATGAAGTTCGCACAGTTTGTTGGCTCGGATGACGAAGCCCTCGCGTGGACGCGTGATGGTGGCGCAATCATCTTCCCCACTGCTACGAAGGCTCTGGACCAGCTCATCGCAGAACCGCCCAAGGGCGCCGATGATGCAGTCTTCTCCGCGGCCTACGAGGTGGCAGCAGCTGAGGCCAAGGACACCGAAGCTTTCCTCCCGCTGTTCTACGTCACGGGCCAGGTCCAAAAGGCGCTCGTTGACAACTTCAATGCGGCAGTCCGAGGGGATGTCGAACCCCAGGCAGCTCTGGACAAGGCGCAGTCAGAAATGAACACCCTCTTGTCGGCACTCCTGGACGACTAGTCACGTGCGGCGTCCGCTCGTGACGGGCGGACGCCGCACCTTTTGATTGAAAGGAGCGTCCCATGACGGTTGAGTCCCACGCAAACGCCAACGACAAGACCTCAAAATGGGCGACACTTCAACGCAAACGTCAGCGGCGCGCGGGGTCGCAGTACGAAACTCTCAACGGTGCTGCGCGTTTCCGGAAGCCTTGGGTCCCCTATCTGTGGGTCACGGTCCCTGTGCTGGTCGTGTTGACGTTCTATGTCTTCCCGTTTGTGAACACCCTCTTTACTTCGTTCACGAAGTCGCGGCCACTGCGCGGCATGGGCGAATTCAACGGCATCGAGAACTACCAGTACGTCCTTGGCGACCCCAAGTTCTGGGACGCGGTTCTCAATTCGATCGTCTACGCGATTTGCGTCGTACCTTTGATGATTATCCTTCCCCTACTGCTCGCACTCCTCGTGCGGGATCACGTTCCGGGAATCGGTGTCTTTCGCTCGCTCTACTACATCCCTGCAATCTGTTCACTGGTGGTCATCTCGCTCGCCTGGACCTCCCTCCTGGACAACCAGGGCCCCATCAACAACATGTTGAAGTCGATCGGACTCATCGAGCAGTCGATTCCTTTCACCTCGAATCGTTGGCTGCTCTTGTTTTCGGCCATGATCATCACCTTGTGGCAGGGCCTTCCCTACTACATGATTCTCTACTTATCGGCTCTTGCGAACGTAGATAAGTCGCTCTATGAGGCAGCCGAAATGGACGGCGCCGGAGCAATCCGCCGCTTCTTTACGGTCACGGTTCCCGCTGTTCGCGTAATGATGTACCTCGTAGGCATTCTGAGCACAATCGGCTGTCTGAAGATCTTCACGGAGGTATACCTCCTTGGCGGGACGAACTCCCCCACCGTCACGATCACGATGTATCTGCGTGATTTCTCTGACGTCACATTCGGGCACCTTGGGCGAGGCAGCGCGGCTTCCGTCTTCCTGTTCCTCTTGACCCTCGGCTTCATCATTGCTTCGCGCCGCCTGAACAAGAAAGCAGAGCAACAATGACGTTCAACAAGTCCACCACTGTTGTCACGACGGTGACCGGCACAGCACCCCAGCAAGGCATCATTGGGGGCTGGCGCAAGCGCCGCAAGATGGCACGCTCGATGAACCAGCCGCCTGCCCGGCTCAAGGGCGGACGCCTCGTTCGACGCTACATCGTGCTGACTCTTGTTCTGGTTAGCCTCATCGCTCCCCTTGCCCTGCCACTGCTGGCAGCGTTCAAGGCACCTGGCGAACCAGTTTTTGGCCAGGGTGCAACTCTTTTTCCCCAGGACTGGTCACTACGAGCTTTTGAGCAGCTCTTCGCAGATTCATACGTCGTCCGCTCAATCGCCAACTCCCTGTTCGTTTGCACCCTCGCCGTGCTCTCGCATATCTGTCTTGCGTCAGTCGGCGGATATATGCTCTCGAGGCGTGGCTGGCCGGGACGAAACCTCTGGTTCATCGTCGTGACAAGCGCGATGATCTTCCCCTTTGAATCGATCATGCTCTCGCTGTTCAACCAGGTCGCTGCGCTCGATCTCTATGGCACGCTCACAGGCGTGTGGCTACCTGGAATGCTCGGACCGTTCCACCTGCTGCTCATGCGTGCGGCATTCCTCTCGGTTCCCGATGAGATCGAGGACGCTGCGTTCATCGACGGCGCTGGCGAATGGCGGCGCTTCTTCACCATCTTCCTACCGCAGGTCAAGGGCGCGCTGACGGTCGTCGGACTAACCTCCTTTATTTACGCTTGGTCCGATTTCCTGTGGCCATTGCTCATTTTGCCGGACCCCCAAAAGCAGACCATGATGCTCTGGCTTGCGACCTTCAAGAATTCGATTCAGGGAGTGTCGTACCAGCAGGTGCTCGCGGGTGCAATCGTCGCACTGCTGCCTGTCCTGGTCATCTTCTTGTTCACCCAAAAATACTTCTTTAGAGGAATCGAAGATGGAGGACTCAAATACTAATGGAAGAATTTGATTTTTCGCCCGATGATCTGGAAGCTGCCGGTGCACTGGCTGTCGGGCCGGATCCGGGCTACACATACCCCGACGATCCGCTCGTCGCCGAGAACCTAAAGAGGTGGCAAGACCACAAGTTTGGCGTGATCATTCACTGGGGCATTTACTCCTCGATCGGCCAAGCCGGTTCCTGGTCCTTACATCGAGAGCATCTAGGATCTTTCACCGACAAACCAGCCGAATTCTCCGGAACGGACGCCGAATACCACTCCTGGTACCTCGACCGTTTTCGTGATTTTGAGGGAAAGAACTTTGAGGCCTCAGAGTGGGCAAAGATCTGTGCACGCGCGGGTATGCGTTACATGGTCTTCACAACGAAGCACCACGATGGCTACTGCCTGTACGACTCCGCCTACACCAACTTCAAATCCACCTCGGAAGAAGCGGGCCTCAAGCGCGACATTTTCGCGGAAGTAACCGAAGCGTTCCGTGCTGAGGGCCTGGAGACCGGCGTCTATTTCTCAAAGGCAGACTGGTCTCGGGCTGAATACTGGGATCGTTCCCTTCCCATCTCGAATCGATTTGCGAATTACTCGATCGAAGATAATCCTCGCAAGTGGCAACGGTTTGTCGAGTTCACTCACGATCAAATCGCCGAGCTGCTCACCAATTATGGACAGATGAATGTGCTCTGGTTGGACGCCGGGTGGGTACGCCCTCCGGAGGAACCGATCGATATCGACGGCATCGCCAAGATTGCCCGAGACCTTCAACCCGGGATCCTGGTCGTCGATCGAGAGGTCCATGGCGTACATGAGAACTATCGAACCCCGGAACAGCGGGTCCCAGACTCGAAGCTAGATATGCCCTGGGAATGCTGCTTAACGCTCACCCGCTCATGGTGCTCGCTGAAGAAGGATGATCCCACTAAACCAACAAGCGACATGATCGAGACGCTACTCGCAGTCGTCTCGCGCGGTGGAAACCTTCTGCTTGGTATTGGTCCCGATGGGGAGGGTGGTCTTTCCCGGCACATTGTCGATTCCTTGAATGAAATCGGGGAATGGATGGATGTCTATGGCCACGCGATTTACGGTTCAAGGGCCCTCGACGACTACACCGAAGATGAGTTCGGACAGGTATCAGCAACCATCAACGGCGAGAAGGTTCCTACATACAGCGTTCGGACCGAGGACGGATCAGTTGCCCTCTTCATCCTCATTTCTGATCGGGAGACACCCACACAGATTGACATCACGGGCCTGCCAGCAGGTTATGTTGCGCAGGCATTGGGCGGCGAAACCCTTTCGTCAGCGGGGTCGCCTGCCGTCAGTCTGCATAGCGACAGCCGGTTTGCGTGTGGTGTGAGCCTTCGCAAAGCAATGGAAGATCACTCGGGACAATGGAGTACAACGTGAAAATACGAAAGACCTTGGCGGTCATTGCGACCGCCGCGATGACCAGTACCGCTCTAGCGGCAGGAACCCTAGCGGGAGTCGCAACGGCTGCGCCCACGACACCGCAAGATCCCTACCACCCAAACATTGCGTGGACCGATTCAGAAGAACCCGCTGAGTCAGCCCCCAACGGAAGAAACGAAGCTCTCACGGATGACGATTCCGGTCGTTCGCCGCAGGATGTCACCTTCTGGACAACGCAGTGGGACGGCGAGTCCCCTGACTTCCCGCACGCCATCGTGATGGACGGAGTGCAGCAGGGCGGTATCTGCGGGATCCAGTACACGGCGCGGCCCACCTATGACGATGTCCACGGCGCATCCAACACCCCGGGTAAGTACGACGTGTACGCGTTCGAGTCCACGCCGAGCAAGCCTGACGATCTGTCACAGTGGCGTGAGTCGGCTGCTGCCGGAGAGTTTGACGGTGGCACTAAGATTGCCAGCGGTGAACTCAAAGAGATCAACGACCCGCAGGACATCGTCTTCGAACGGTCCGATGCCACCGCGTTCGCGATTGTCGGACTACAGGCCGTCGCAGCCGGCAAGGCACAAATGTCTGCCTCCGACATCAAAGTGATTCCTTGCGTTCAGGCCCCGGAACCGGGAACACCGGGTGAGGGCAGCGGGTCGAACGCGCTGGTGAGCGATCTCTTCGTCGACCAGCTCCCGTTCGGTGAACCAGGCAAGCCTGTCGATTTTGATCCCTCGACGCACACGTATGTTGCGACAGCGTTTTTCCACACAGATTCGATTTCGTTGCGTGTGCGCACGGTCGATGGCGCCCACGTCAAGGTGGCGGGCAAGACGCCGAACGCTGAGGGGCGCGCAACTGTGCGCCTCGCACCCGGAATCAATCCGATCGAAGTCGTGGTTGAAAAGGGCGGCGAATCCGCAACCTACGTCGTCAATGTCAACAAGGTTGAGACTGACTTCCGCGGCAATGTCCAGGCACCGATTACAGTCAAAGCCAATGGTGCGTCCGATGAGGACAACGCAAAGTTGACCGACGGAAATCACGCGACAGCGTGGTTCAGCTCGATTGCGCAGTCCTCGGATTGGAACGAAACTGTCACCGGTTTCGAGATCTCGCTTTCCGAGCCCCGAGATATCTCGCGGATCACTGCATTTGGCAAACCATCCTTCTCAAAGGAGGTTGCGTGGTGGCATGGCGGCAATCACGTGTCGATCGCCGTACAGTCCGATGAAGGCCAACCCTGGAAACTGATCGCAGACCGTGCCGCGTTACGACGTGATGCCGGCGGGATCTTCTACTGGGATTTCAACTCGTATCAGCGTGCCACGAACATTCGGGTGTGGCTGAACGATGTCATTACCAACGAGGTCCCCTCGAACGGCGAGATCTCGAAGCTAGAACTCTCGGAGGTCGAAGCCTGGGGCTTGCCATCGGGTGTTGAGGCACCTGAGACTACGCCGCTTACGGGAAACTCTCTTCCTGAGATGTTCGATCCAGGAGAAGGACTATGGGGTGTCAACCGAGCCCAGACGCTGGCACTTCAGCACGGCATTCTGCTTCCTGCCTGGGTCCCCTCCGGTGGCTTCGCTCGTGGCGTCATGGATGCGCGTGAGCAGGCACTCACGGGCGGCGCAATCCCCATGTTTTACGATCCCCCGCTTTTCGATTCCAATGTGATGGCTCGTCTCAAGGACAGCAACTGGGCGATCGCCAAGGCGCCGGGCGGCGGCAACTCGATGAATGCTAACCCCGAGCCGCATACGTTCCTCACGGACGAGATGCTTCCCTACGCTAAGAACCTCGTCGACATTCAGTACGGGGATGAGGGCGCTTACTCCAAGGCAGAAGTCGATCTGTTTGCCAAGTGGTTCAAGTTCTCCAAGAACACATACCCCGGCGCTCTGGTGCACTCAAACCAGAATGAGAATCCGTCGTGGGGCAATCTCAGCAATATGACGCACTATGTGCAGACCGCTAAGCCGGACCTGCTGTCATGGGACACCTACTACTTCGGTGGCGGAGGAGTCTTCGGCTCCCACGGCCCGAAGAAGCCCTCTGAGATGGTCAACGGTCTCCTAGGTTCAAATATGTGGAAGGTTCAGCGTCAGGCATCGCTTGAAGGGCTGACAGGAGATGGCTCTAGCCCGGTGCTTTACGGCCAGTATCTCGATTACTCCTTCGACGCGAACTTCTCCGAATCCCAGAAGGCCATCATCCCGATGCTGTCGCTTGCCAGTGGCCAGAAGTGGCTCGGCTTGTTCCGCATGGAGTACAACGGATTCGACTTCGGCTCCCTGTTTGATCACGATGGCGCCCCCACTCGAGCCTTCTACGAATATGCCAAGGTCTTCGATGATGTGCGAGGCATGGGCAAGTACCTGGTTGGCCTGAATAACCGTTACGTCGCGACCAAGGGCGGGACATATCCTGATCGCGCCTCAAACTCGGTGCCCAAGGGTTGGAATATGAACAGCTTCGACTCTGCTGAAGCGCGTCAAGTTTCGGCTGAGTTCGGTGTCGTCGATGTGCAAGCCCAGAACAAGGGATCGATTAATGGGGGCAAGCCAGGCGACGTAGTCCTTGGTTACTTCGACAAGATCCCCGGACTCGAAGACTCCAAGACATCGCAGATCTTCGGTGACGGTGTAATCGAGCCAAAGGCAGTGATGGTCGTCAACGGTCTCGTTGGAACTACCAAGTTGCCTTCAACGCTCCTTCAGCCCCGCACTGACGACGGCGCCTACTGGCAGACGGTCCAGGAAGTGAAGTTGACGGTCGCAAAGCCGACTTCTAACTCCAAGCTCATGGTCGTCGATCCGGAAACCTATGAAGCGACGGAAGCTACCGTCGAACCGTCTGGGACGTCCGACGAAACTGTTGACGTCACACTGACTCTGGGTGGCGGACAAGGAGCCCTCCTCTTCTGGACGGCGCCTAACCCGGCACCCGAAGTTCCTGCGGAGCCGTCTCCGGCAGAAAAGGTCGGAAAGCCCTTCCATCCCACCCCAGTGTGGGTGGACTCGGAAGCACTCGAGGGCGAATCCGCTCCGAACGGCCTCCTTAAAGCCGCTTTTGATGGCACGGACACCAATCCCGATCTCGCCACATTCTGGCATTCGGAATGGACACCTAATATGCCGCCCTTCCCCCACGCGATAGTGATGGACAAGGGAGAACGAGGCAAGGTTTGCGGGCTCGCCTACTCTCCTCGCCAGAACGTCAACGATGGTCCGAAGAACGTCACGATCTTTGGTGCGAGTTCAGCACCCGAATCTGATGTCATGCCTGATGCCGAAGGTCAGTCATGGCAAGGAATGACCAAGATTGTCGACGCGACATTCACCGCGCATGACGAAGAACAAGTTGTCATCTTCAAATCTGACGAGAAGATTTTCGGCCTAGCCCTGTGGGACAACCACTCGGACAAGCCGTTCACATCGATCGCGGACTTGCGCCTAATTGAGTGCGACGAACCGGATACTCCGACCCCGACCGACGCGCCCACGGACACTCCCACCCCGACGGACGCGCCCACGGACACTCCCACCCCGACGGACGCGCCCACGGACACTCCCACGCCGACGGACGCGCCCACGGACACTCCCACGCCGACGGACGCGCCCACGGACACTCCCACGCCGACGGACACTCCCACGCCGACGGACGCGCCCACGGACGCGCCCACCCCGGGTGAGACTGATGGAGCGGGAAGTGGAGCGACGCCTAGCGGAGGTCAGACCGATTCGGGCTCGTCGCCCAGGCAGCTTCCCGTAACAGGCTCAGCGGGCTGGTTGCTAGCAGCAGCTGCCTTGGCACTGACGGGTGCAGGTGGTGTTCTCGTCCACCGAAAGCGGACATGCTAGCGGCTTAAGTTGATCGGGGGCGTCCGGGAAGAGCGGGCGCCCCCGATCGCATCGGCGCACCAACGACAACGCAGATCCCAGTAAACCCAGCGACTTCGCTCACCCCTGATCGCAAAAAGGGAGCGAGACGCGAACTCAACGACGAGGATACCGATGAAGAAATTCGCATCAGTCACACTAGCTTCATTGCTCGGACTCCTAGTGACACTGGATCCGGGCCCCATCGCAGCACAAACGGATACGACGCCGAGCACCGCCGAACATTATCCGAAAGCAGCAATCGAGTTCCCTGGTAACGACGGAAAGCCTCACACGGTCGATTTCGACAAACACTCGTTCATGGTTGATGGCCAGCGCCTCAATATCTGGTCTGGCGAGATCCACCATTGGCGGATTCCTGATCCCAACGCCTGGCGCGACTTATTTCAGAAGATGCGCGCTAACGGCTACAACGCGGTATCTCTCTACTTTTTCTGGGGACTCCACCAAGCAGAAAAGGGCGGCGACTTCGATTTTTCTCCAGGCTCGATCAAGGACCTCGACCTTCTCCTGACGATGGCCGCGGAGGAAGGCCTCTATGTCATCGCTCGACCAGGACCATATGTCAATGCTGAAATCTCTATGGGCGGCTTGCCCGCTTGGATGACAAATGAAGCCGGCCGGCTCCGCTCGACGGATCCCGCTGTCCTGCAGGCTTCCAAGGACTGGCTCAGCGCCTTCAACCAGATCGCGAAGAAACACCTCATCACTAACGGTGGCGGGTCGATCATCATGTATCAGGTGGAGAACGAACTCCTAGATGAGAGCCAAGGACGCGATACTTTCCTGCGCGAACTCGCGACATTCGTGAGGGCGGACGGCATCGACGTGCCACTCTTTCATAACGACTATGCCCTCGGTGGGCGGTTCAAAGATATCGGGAAAGTAGGCACGGACTTCTACGCCTACGACAGCTATCCCGTGGGATTCAACTGTTCCGCGCCTCGCAATCAGATCGCTGACTCCGAGACCCAGTTCCGTAGCTTTGCTCCGGACTCACCGCACTTCATCACGGAGTCGCAAGGCGGGGCATTCACTCCTTGGGGTGCGAGCTACAACGCATCCGACTGTTATACCTACACCGATGAAGCATTTACCAGGCAGTGGGGTGTCAACAACATCGGTAACGGTGTCACAGCATTCAACTTCTATATGGCTTTTGGTGGCACGAACTGGGGCTGGACGGGATCGCCTTCCTCGGGCTTTACGTCCTACGACTACGGCGCCGGAATCACCGAAGACCGCGTATTAACCGCCAAGGCCGGGGTCCAAAAGGAGATCGGGTACTACCAAAAGGCAGTTCCCGAGCTGGCGCAGATGGATCCTGGAAAGAACCCAAAGCTCTCCGACTCCGGTAGCGGCGTGCGTGCGTACATGCGGCAAGCGGTCACTGCCGACGGCTCGGCCACCGGTCACGGCGTACGCAGTATCGCGCTGCGTCTGAAGGACTCGAACGCTACGACGACGACCTCCTTTACGATGCCGCTCATTCTCGGTGTCGCCGATAGCGCCGAAACCGCAAGCTTCTCCCACGACGACCGTGACCCAGCAATCACTTACTCCGGGTCCTGGACTGATGTTTCGGACGGCACGGCATCTCGCGGGACGCTCAAACGCTCTGAAAAGGCGGGCGATACAGCGACGCTGACCTTCACGGGAACTGGGGCACGCCTCATCATTGGGACGGGAACTGATCACGGAGATTTCACCGTCCAGATCGATGACGGCGAGCCCGTCACCGTCACCAAGGGCCACGTCGACACCGAGCAAAACAAGCCCGCCCAAGTTGAGGCATATGCGGTGAGCGGCCTATCCGCAGGTGAGCATACGATCACGGTGAAAAACGCTGGCACGCAGGGCTCAGTCGTCTCACTCGATGCCTTCGATGTCAGCAGCAACATCAATCAGCCCGTGGAGATCAACAACTCCCAAACCGACGTCATCACCTATAACGGTTCGTGGGAGCATGCCTCCGGTAAGCCTTGGACCGCTGGCGATATCGGCGGTGACGAGAGTTTTTCCAAGACTGCGGGCGACACCTACTCCTTCAGCTTTACCGGGGTCGGTTTCGATCTCATTGCCCCCTTCTCCGAAAACCATGGCAGCGCGACGGTTAGTGTCGATGGCACAGTGGTCGGTACGACGAAGGAAACTGTCACTACTGGCGCTCAGCCGCAACAGGTCGTGCACTCCTGGCGCGCGCCCGAAGGTGCGGAACCCGCCGAACACGTCGTGACGGTCACGGTTGACGGCACGCCCTTCGAGGGGTCATCTGACACTTTTGTCTCCCTCGACGCGGTGCGCTACTTCCCCACTCGCGCGTCGCTGACTCCGCGCCGGGAGGGACCAAAGGAGGGCGAGATCGGATGGGCGAAGGTGCCTCAGAAGGAAGGCACTGCCCTCGTGATCGACGGCCGCGACGGCATAGTTCTGACAGCGGACAAGAAGATCGCAGGCCACGACCTGTATTACACCACCTCCCAACTCTTCGGCGCCCCACTGGCAACTGAGGCTGGCCACACGCAATATCTCGTTGCTGCCACCGATGCCGACGGCGAGACCGTACTGCACTACAAGACGCGTCCACAGGTGACCGGCGATGTGGAACAAACCTGGGATGGCGAAACCGGGCAGCTTCGTCTCAACTACACGCATCGCACAAGGCCGTACGAGGTGAGAATCGACGACGGCAGCACTCCCTTGACGCTCCGCATCATTGACCGCCCGGCCGCGGTGACCACCTGGCTTATCGACGGTATGAAGGACGGATCGCTCGTCACAACGGCGATCGAGGGCGTTGAGTTGACGCGCACCGCACACTATGACGGAACGACACTCGCCCTAACGGGCTCCGCGTCCAAAGCGGGTGACATCCGGGTCCTTGCACCGGCGGGCACCTCGACGGTGACGTGGAACGGCAAAGACCTCGCAGACGTGAGCCAAGGCGTCGCGAAGGGAGAGATCCCTGGTCCGAGCGACGTCGCCCCCATCACGCTTCAGTTCGTGAGTGCGCCCGACCACCGCGAGAGCGAAGTTGACTTCAACGACTCCCATTGGCAGCGCGCTAACGACACGGCTGCCGCGAACCCCGACAAGCAGGGGCCGGGTTCCTCCCAGGGCGTCGTCTTGGACTCGAACCATTACGGAAAGTACGAAGGCTCGGTCTGGTACCGCGCTCATTACACCGCTGCCAGCGACGACCCGACGCTCACGTTCATCGGTAACGGCGGCTCCGGTGTCCCCTCCCAAGGAAAGAACCCCGCGTTCATGCAGGTGTGGGTGAACGGCACGTATGCCGGAGCCCTGCCAGCTGCCGGCACCGCGCAGAGCTTGAGCGCTCCAAAGGGCAGCGTCACGAAGGGCCAACCCGTCGTCGTCGCGGTACTCGTTCATAACCTGGGTCAGAACCTCGATTGGTCAGATGACGGGCTCTCAAAGCAAAACCGTGGCCTGTTCGACGCGAGCCTCAACAGCACCGGTGAGGTGACCTGGCGGATCATGGGCGCCATGACGGCGGGCGCTGCCGCGAGCGCCCTGAATCCCTCGGGGACGCTGTACAACAACGGTGGCCTGGGCGGTGAGTTTGCCGGATGGCACACTCCGCAGTTCGACGATCACTCCTGGAAGCCGGCTGATTCCCTCCACTCCCCCGCGGGCGTCACATGGTATCGGGCGCACACCCGGCTGGATGTCCCCGTCGGACAGGACACCGCCTTCCGCCTCGAGATCAACTCCGAGCGGGCACCACACTCAGATGGGTCGCAGGCAACGATCCTCGTCAACGGCTGGAACACCGGCGTCTACATCGGCGATATCGGTCCGCAGACATCGTTTACGATTCCGAGCGGCTTCCTCAATCCGCGCGGCGAGAACGTCATCGCGATCGCGGTCGCGGCGAAGGATGATGGTATGGGACCCGAGAGCGTCACGCTGCGCGCAGTTCATTCGACGACCCTTCCGGGTACCTCCGGCATCGAGCCGGATCCGGAGCCGAGCGAGACTCCAACGAGCACGCCCTCGCCCGATCCGAGTGCGACTGTGACGCAGGAACCAACCTGGTCGCCGACCAGCACACCAACGGCCGAGCCATCGGCGGCGCCAACGGACGCCCCGAGCTCGCGCCCGTCGGCGGATGCCCCTGGCGATCTACCGATCACGGGCGTCCGCGGGACAAGCGCCCTTGCCGGGTTGGCGGTCCTAGCGTTGGGGGCAGCTGGCGGGGTCCTATTCTGGCGCGCTCGACGAGCGCAGCCGTAACGAAGCGACGGGGCGCTGCCATTGGCTGGCAGCGCCCCGTCGGCACTCGCGTTTAGTAGTCGCCCACCATGGTGGACACGTCTAGCGCCCGATCCAGGTCTTCTTCACTCAGCTCGCCGCGCTCGACATAACCGAGATCCAGCGCCGCCTGCTTCACGGTGATATTCTCGGCCACCGAGTGCTTCGCGATCTTTGCCGCAGCTTCGTAGCCAATGAGGCGGTTCAGCGGGGTAACGATCGAGGGGCTCGACTCCGCGAGCGTCAAGCAGCGCTCTTCGTTCGCTTCCAGGCCGTCGATCGTCTTATCGGCCAGCACGGTGGAGACGTTGCCGATGAGCGTGATCGACTCCAGCAGATTTCGCGCCATCACCGGCAGCATCACGAGCAGGTCGAAGTTGCCCTGCGCCCCAGCGAAGGCGATCGCCGCGTCATTGCCGATCACCTGGGCCGCCACCATGACGGTTGCCTCGGGAACGACGGGGTTAACCTTGCCCGGCATGATGGAGGAGCCCGGCTGCAGGTCCGGCAGATGGATCTCACCGATGCCGGCACGGGGGCCGGATCCCATCCAGCGAATATCGTTCGCGATCTTCGTCAGCGACACGGCGATGACTCGCAACGCGCCGCTCAGCTCGACGAGCGAATCCTGCGCTGCCTGCGCCTCAAAATGGTTCCGCGCCTCAATGAACGGCAGGCCGGTATCTTCCGCGATCAGCTCAATGACGCGGGCGGAAAAACCCTCGGGCGTGTTGATTCCGGTGCCGACAGCGGTACCACCCAGGGGTAGCTCCGCAAGGCGCGGCAGGGCGGCCTCAACCCGCTCGATTCCGTAGCGGATCTGGGCCGCATATCCGGAGAACTCCTGACCGAGCGTGATGGGGGTGGCATCCATGAGGTGCGTGCGCCCTGCCTTCACGATGTTCTTCCACTGCCGAGACTTCGTCTCCAAGGACTCGGCCAGGCGCTCGAGCCCGGGAAGCAGCACGTCCTTCACCGCAGCGTACGCAGCGATATGGATCGATGATGGGAAGACATCGTTTGATGACTGCGAGGCATTGACGTGGTCATTGGGGTGGATCGGATCTGAACCCAGGTCGCTCGCGAGCTTGGCGACGACCTCATTGGTGTTCATGTTCGAGCTGGTGCCGGATCCCGTTTGGAACACGTCGATCGGGAACTGGTCGTTGTGCTCACCGTCGATGACCTGCTGGGCGGCTGCAATGATCGCCTCGGCCTGCTCCTGCGTGATGACATCGCGTTCGGCGTTCGCCTGCGCTGCCGCCTTCTTGATTCGTCCGAGCGCCACAATATGGAAGGGCTCGAGGCCGCGGCCGGAAATCGGAAAATTCTCCACTGCGCGCTGTGTTTGCGCGCTGTAGAGCGCGTCCTTGGGGACTTTGACTTCACCCATCGTGTCGTGTTCGATGCGGTATTCCATAACCGGGTCCTTTCGCGAGACTTCGTCGGCTGCAACCAGTGTGTCAAATGCCGCAGACTTCCGCGAGATTGAGCAGCTAGCTAGGACTGAAGGAATACTCTTTCCGACGGCGTGCCGACTACCCTGGGGGTAGCACCCCTCGCAATCAAGGAGCACACTCGTGGCCGAGTTTCTTTACGAAGACATGCTGCCCGTTGGAGCCGACGACACCGAATACCGGCTCCTAACCACCGAAGGTGTGGAGGTGATCGAAGGACCGGAAGGCCGCACCTTCCTCAAGGTGGCGCCCGAGGCGCTGACACTGCTGACCGAGACGGCCCTGCACGATATCTCGCACTACCTGCGCACCGCCCACCTCAAGCAGCTGAGGACCATCCTCGATGATCCCGAAGCCAGCGATAACGACAAGTTCGTGGCGCTTGACCTTTTGAAGAACGCGGCCATTTCCTCCGGCGGCATCCTGCCTATGTGCCAGGACACCGGCACTGCGATCGTCTCGGCCAAGCGCGGCCAGCAGGTCCTGACCGAAGGGCCCGACGAGCGTGCCATGGCCGAGGGAATCTACAACGCCTACACCCACCTGAACCTGCGCTATTCCCAAAACGCCCCCCTCACGATGTGGGACGAGATCAACACCGGCACCAACCTGCCCGCGCAGATCGAGATCGCGGCCGACACAAAGCCCGGCCACGAAAACGAATACTCCTTCCTCTTCATGGCCAAGGGCGGCGGCTCGGCTAACAAGTCCTTCCTGTACCAGGAAACGAAGGCCCTGCTAAACCCCGATCGCATGATGCAGTTCATCGAAGAAAAGATGCGCTCGCTCGGCACCGCGGCCTGCCCGCCCTACCACCTGGCGATCGTCATCGGCGGCACGAGCGCCGAGTTCTGCCTCAAGACCGCCAAGTATGCCTCCGCGAAGTACCTCGATGCGCTGCCGACTCAGGGCTCGCCCGCGGGACATGGCTTCCGCGACACGGAGCTGGAAGAAAAGGTCCTAGAGCTCTCGCGCAATATCGGGATCGGCGCCCAGTTCGGCGGTAAGTACTTCTGCCACGACGTGCGCGTCATCCGCCTGCCGCGCCACGGTGCATCGCTGCCGGTCGCGATCGCAGTCTCCTGTTCCGCTGACCGCCAAGCCAAGGCCAAGATCACGCCCGAGGGTGTATTCCTCGAAAAACTCGATACCGATCCCGCGCGCTTCCTGCCCGATGTCACGGATGCGGAGCTCGATGCCGAGACCCACGGCGTCTCGGGCACGGGCAAGGGCGCGGCCGTCAGAATCGACCTCAACCAGCCGATGAGCGAGATCCTCGCGGAACTGAGCAAGTACCCGATCAAGACTCGTCTCTCCCTCACCGGCCCGCTCATCGTCGCCCGCGATATCGCGCATGCCAAGATCAAGGAACGGCTGGACGCTGGCGAGGACATGCCGCAATACCTCAAGGACCACCCGGTCTATTACGCGGGTCCTGCCAAGACGCCCGACGGCATGCCCTCCGGCTCCTTCGGCCCGACGACTGCCGGCCGAATGGACTCCTACGTCGAACAGTTCCAGGCAGCCGGCGGCTCGATGGTCATGCTCGCCAAGGGCAACCGTTCGCAGCAGGTGACCGACGCCTGCAAGGCCCACGGCGGCTTCTACCTCGGCTCGATCGGCGGGCCCGCCGCGCGCCTCGCGCAGGACTGCATCAAGAACGTTGAGGTCGTCGAATACGAAGAACTCGGGATGGAAGCAGTCTGGAAGATTGACGTCGAGGACTTCCCGGCCTTCATCGTCGTCGACGATAAGGGCAACGATTTCTTCGCCGGCACCCAAGAGGTGACCCTGACGATCGGAAAGCGGCCCGGGCTCTGAGTATTCTGCGCTCATGACAAGCTCCGGCTTCGCACCTGCCGTCGCACGCATCGGACACACGCTGCTGGCGGCGGCTGACCGCTCCCGCACGAGCGTGCTGTCTCCGCTGTCCATCGCGCTCGCGCTATCGGCCGTGGCCGAGGGCGCGAGCGGGGCGGTGGCGGCGGCCTTTGATGAGCTGCTCGGCACCGAACGCAGCGCGGCGAGCCGGCGCGCGCTGAAGATGCTTGCCGCCTTCGATCAGGACCTCGGGCGTTTTAATCCTACGACGCTGCCCGAACGCGCGTTGCTGCATGTGGCCAACCGGGTGCTCGTCGACACGGACATCGAGGTCGCGCCCGAGTTCGCGGCGCGGCTGCGCGAGCTTCACGGCGCCGACCTTGAGCGCACCGACCTCGCGAGTTCGTCCGCGCGCAAGATCCTCGATCGCTGGGTGCGCGAACACACCGGCGGGCTCATCAAACGCTCCGCGATCCAACCCAATTCGGATCCAATCCTCGTCATCCAAAACGCGCTGCTCTTCGCGGCCCGCTGGGCCACCCCGTTTTCGCAGCACGGCACGCAGATCGCCCCCTTCGCTACGTTCGCGGGACCGGCGAGCGTGCCGATGATGAGCGGGACGCTCGACGTTCCCTACGCCGAGGTCGGCGGCGTGCACGCGATCGAGCTTTCCTATACCGATGACGCCGTCGCACGCATCTATCTACCGCCGCCAGGCCTCGACCCTGCCCTGCTGGCGGCCGAGCTGCTGGCCGAGTGCGATGCCGCGCTCGCCGATGGCAGCCCGCGTCATGGCCGCGTCGAGCTCCCGCGGCTCGATCTATCCGACTCCCTCGACCTGATGCCCTATCTACCGGCGCTCGGGCTCGCGGCCGCGACCGACCCGGCGTCGCGGCCCTTCGAGCGCATCATCGCCGATCACAACCTCGCCATGAGCGAGCTGTCGCATCAGGTGGGCTTGCGCGTCACCGAGGCGGGCACGATCGCGACCGCGGTCACCGAAGTCGCGGTCGTTCGCGCCGCCTACATCCCCATCGACTTTACGTTCCGCGCGGACCGCCCGTTCCTATTCACGATCGTGCACGCCCCGACCGGGCTGCCGATCATGCTCGCCGCAATCCGCACGCCCTGACGACGGTTGCAGTTGTGCCACACGCCCTGCTGATTGAGCGCATCGGCGCTATCGTCGAGGCATGAAACGCCGCATCGCACTGGGGCTGGCCGCCGCCCTGTTCATGACCGCCTGCGCGAGCACGTCCGGCCTGGACGTGAGAAGCGATCCGGATACGACGTTCACGCCCGTCCCCGTTGCGGAGGCGCCCGCCTTCGCGGACGTCGCCGCAGCCTCACGGGCGTTCGGACATGACCTGCTGAAGAGCGCGGAGCGCGAGGACAACCTCGTGCTCTCCCCGCTGTCGCTGACGCTCGCGCTTGGCATGCTCGGCGAAGGTGCGAGCAACGATGCCGTCGCGGAACTGCGCGCCGCCCTCGGCGCCGGCGGCGATGAGGCGAGCGCCGCGATGGCGGCGATCCTGACGGCGCTACAGCCCTACGACGCAGACCCGAGCGACTTCGATCCCGAGGCGAAGCCGCCCGACAAGCCATTACTGCACGTCGCGAACCAGATCGTGCTCGATGACGAGATTGACGTCGTCGATGATTACCTCACGCGCCTGAAGCGCTATCACGATGCCGGGATCGCCGAGGCCGACCTCGGCTCGGATGACGGGAAAAAGCTACTGGACGCCTGGGTCAAGCACCACAGCGGCGGCCTCATCGAGGAGTCGGCGATCAAACCCGATCCGAGGCTACGCGCCGCCTTGCAAAATGCGACGCTCTTCGCGGCGCGCTGGCGCGTCCCCTTCGATGAGGCGCGCGATATGCCGTTCACGCCGCCGGGTGGCACGACGATCCAGGTGCCGATGGTTGCCGATGACCGGCGCGTGCCGTGGGTGCGCGTCGAGGATTGGGAAGCGATCGCGCTGGCGTACACCGAGGATTTCACGGCGGTCGTGATCCTGCCGCCGCTCGGCTCCGATCCGGCCGAGCTGCCGACCGCGCGGCTGGAGGCGATCCTCACGGGCCTGCCGGGCGCCAAGCAGTCGTTTGTCCGGATGGCGATGCCGACGCTGAATCTGGCGACCGGGCTCGACCTCGTCCCGCTGCTGGCAGACAACGGCGTCTCGGCGCTACTTGATCAGGGCGCGCAACCGCTGCGAGGAATCACGGCCCCCGCGGACCCGAGCGAGGATCTAGCGCTCACGCAGGCCGTTCAGCAGGCGCGCCTCATCGTCGATGAGGAAGGAACGATCGCGGCCGCCGTGACCGAGGTGGGCCTCGGCGCGACCTCTGCGCCGCCGCAGCCGGAGGTCGAATTCATCGTCGACCGACCCTATGCGTTCCTCATCCAGCACTCCGAGACGGGCCTCACGCTTTTTCACGCCGTCGTGCGAAACCCCGCCGCGACGGATTAATCCGGCAGGTAGGGCGCGATGACGACCTCGACGCGCTGGAACTCCTTGACATCGCTGTAGCCCGCCGTCGCCATGGTGCGGCGAAGCGCGCCGACGAGGTTGAGGGTGCCATTGGGCTGCGTCGCGGGGCCGTGCATGATCTGTTCCATCGTGCCGACGGTGCCGACCTGAGCGCGCTCGCCGCGCGGCAGCGTCGGGTGGTGGGCCTCGCTGCCCCAGTGCCAGCCGCCGCCGGGTGCCTCCTCGGCGCGGGCGAGCGCGGCGCCGAGCATGACGGCGTCCGCGCCGCACGCAACGGCTTTGACGAGATCGCCGCTGCGCCCGACGCCGCCATCGGCGATGACGTGCACGTAGCGCCCGCCGGATTCGTCCATGTAGTCGCGCCGGGCCGCGGCGACGTCCGCGATCGCCGTGGCCATCGGGGCGTGAATGCCGAGGGCCTGGCGCGTCGTGTGCGCCGCGCCCCCACCAAAGCCGACGAGGACGCCAGCGGCGCCGGTGCGCATGAGGTGCAGCGCCGCGGTGTAAGTGGCGGCGCCGCCCACGATCACGGGCACGTCGAGCTCGTAGATGAAACGTTTGAGGTTCAGCGGCTCGGCCACGGAGGAGACGTGCTCGGCCGAGACCGTCGAGCCGCGAATGACGAACAGGTCGACTCCGGCGTCGACGACGGTCCGCCACAGCTCCTGGGTGCGCTGCGGGGAGAGTTTACCCGCGACGGTAACGTCCGCCGCGCGAATCTGCTCCAGGCGTTCGGTGATGAGCTCGGGCTTGATCGGCTCGGCGTACAGCTCCTGCATGCGCGCCGTCGCCTGACCTGCCGGCAGCTGCGAAATCTCGGCGAGCAGCGGCCGCGGATCCTCATATCGCGTCCACAGGCCCTCGAGGTCGAGCACCCCGATACCGCCGAGCTTGCCTAGCAGGATCGCGGTTTCCGGGCTCATAACGGAGTCCATCGGCGCCGCCATGACGGGCGTCTCTACGTGGTAGGCATCGATCTGCCACGACACGCTCACATCCTGCGGATCGCGCGTGCGACGCGAGGGCACGACGGCGATATCGTCGAAACTGTAGGCGCGGCGGGCGCGCTTTCCACGGCCAATTTCAATCTCGTAGCTCACGGTCTAAGGCTACCGGGTCGGTGGGCGGCAAGCGGGCATTGTCCGAGCGATGTGCAAGAGTGGAGACAGTCGAGAACAAAGGAGCGCCATGACCTGGAGCGCAGGCCCCCTGCTGGGCTTTGATACCGAGACGACGGGCGTCAATACCGCCACCGATCGCATCGTGACGGCCGCCCTCGTCTACGACGATGGCCGCGGTAACCGCGAGACGCACACGTGGCTCATCAACCCCGGCGTCGAGATTCCGCCCGCCGCGAGCCAGGTCCACGGCATCACCACCGCGATGGCCCGCGCCTCCGGCCAGCCGCCCGCCCTCGCGCTCGCAGAGATATCCGCCCGCCTCGTCGACGCGCTGCGCTCGGGCATCCCGCTCGTCGCCTTCAACGCCGCCTTTGACCTGTCCATCATCGAGCGCGAGCTCGCCCGCCACGGCCTGCCCTCCCTCGCCGAGCGGGCCGAGGTCTGTCCGATCCTCGATCCGCTCGTCATCGATCGCGCCGTTGATCGGTACCGCCGGGGCAAGCGCCGCCTAGCGGATATCGCCGCAGCCTACGGTCTGAACGTCAGCGAGAACCTGCACACCGCCGAGGTCGATGTCTTTGCCACGCTCGATGTACTGCGCGCGATCCTTGCGAGCCATCCGGAACTCGGGCTGCAGGAACTGCGCGCGATCCACTCCTGGCAGTGCGATGCCCACCGCGCCTGGGCCGAGAACTTCAACTCCTGGCGCACCAGCAAGGGACTGAGCGGTCCGGGTGCGAGCCCCCACTGGCCCATCGAGCCGATCGGCTAACGCCATGAACCTCATCCTTGGCTGCATGAAGCTCAGCGATCAGGGTGGCGCGGAGGCAGCAATCGAGGCGGCCCTAGCGATCGGCATCACCCGGCTGGATACCGCCGATATCTACGGCGCCGGCGCCAGCGAGCGCGCGATAGGCGCGGCCCTTGCCGCCCACCCCTCGTGGCGCTCGCAGCTCAGCATCCAAACAAAGTTCGGGATCCGGCCGGGCGATCCGACGACCTACCGCCAGGACGGGGACTACGTACGCGCGAGCGTCGAGGGCTCTCTGAAGCGCCTCGGGATCGATCGAATCGACTCGCTGCTCATCCACCGGCCCGACCCGCTCGCCGACTATTTCGCCACCGGATCGGCGCTCATGCGCCTGATGGAGGAAGGCACGATCGGCCGCGTCGGCGTTTCCAATATGCACGAGCATCAGATCGCGCTGTGGCAGCGCGTCATCCCGGTCAGCGCCAACCAGATCGAGCTTTCGCTCGCCCACCACGCGTTCGTCGACGTCGACGTGGACGTTAACCGCGTCGATCAGCACCATGATTTCCCGATCGGCCTGCTGCCCTACTGCATGACGCACGGCATCGAGATCCAGGCCTACAGCCCGCTGGCCGGCGGCGTCTTTTCCGGAGCTGCCGGCGGCCCAGAAAATATGACGGGCCACGCCCTTGCCGATACCCGCGCCTGCGTCGCACGGATCGCGGCCGAAATGGGCGCCGAACCGGCAGCGGTCGTCCTCGCCTGGCTGCTGCGCCACCCGGCGGGCATCGTGCCCGTCGTCGGCTCGGCCAACCCCGAGCGGATCGCGACGTTTGAGTCGGCGGCGCGCCTTCGCCTCAGCCGCGAGCAGTGGTACGAGTTGTATGTCGCTGCCCGCGGCCGGCCGCTGCCCTAGCTGTCGCTGCGCTTGATCGAGGACATCTTCTTGCCGCGGGCGAGTTCGTCGACGATCTTGTCGAGATAGCGCACCTGCTGCATGAACGGATCCTCGATCTCTTCCACGCGGACCCCGCAGATCACGCCCGTGATGAGGTGGGCGTGATCGTTCAACGTCGCGCCAGCGAAAAAGTCTTTGAACGTCGTCTCGGCCTCCAGGTGCGCCTGCAGCTCGGCCGGGCTGTAGCCGGTCAGCCAGCAGATGAGCTCATCGAGCTCGTCGACGGTGTGGCCCTTCTTTTCAACCTTCGCGACGTAGTGCGGGTAGACGGCGGCGACGGGCATCGTTTCGATCCTAGAACTCATGAGCGCAGTCTACGCCGCGCGCCTCACTGCCACCTCGCGGCTTCCGGATCGACGCCATGCGCCGCAGCGTTCGCATCGATGATGGCTTTCAACCAGGCGGCAAGGCCCTCGGCTCGCTCATCGTAATGCGCGCGGAATCGGGGATCGGCAACGTAGCCGCGGGCGATCAGTACGTGTTGAGCATGGCTCACGTCGAACCACTGCGAGATGTTCGCGCGATGGGCCTCGGCGAGCTCATGAGCTTCGGGGCTGCCGGGTACCACGCCGCGACGCATGGCCTCGGCGAGGCGTGCCTCTAGCTCCTCGAGTTCGGCTTTGACTCGCCGCCAGTCCTCCTTGGTGAGGCTGGCTTGACGCTGGTGGGACAGCGCCCATTCCGTGGTTTCGCCCCAGCGTTCTTCGGCCTCGACCTCGTAGTCTGGCGACCACGAGGAGCCTAGAATCTCGGCCTTTTCGGCAACGGTCAGGGGTGCGGTTTCGTCGTTCATGTCGTGTCCTAAGATTCGATCGATCGCGGCGATCATCTGGTGGAGGCCCTCGAGGCGTTCGGCAAGGAGGTCGCGCTGGTGCTGCAGGTGCGCTGCGACGGGGGTGCCGGAATCGAGCAGCTCACCGATCTGGGCAAGGCTCATTCCGGTCTCGCGGTAGATCAGGGCATGTTGGGCGCGCTGCAGGTCCGAATGCGAATAGCGGCGGTATCCGGCATAGGTTCGACCGCTGGGGCGGACCAAGCCGATCGCATCCCAGTGATGCAGGGTGCGCACGGTGACCTTCAGGATCTCAGCGCTTTGTCCCACGCTGAATTCGGTGTCATCGGGTAAGCTCATGCCCCCCATTGTTGGGCCTCACGTCGCGTGAGGGTCAAGCCCATAACGGACGAGGTGCTCAGATCCCCCGGCTCGAATAATTGGGTGCCTCGACGGTCATCTGGACGTCGTGCGGGTGAGACTCCTTGAGCCCCGCGCTCGTGATGCGCACGAACCGGCCCTTGTTCTTCAGCTCGTCGATCGTTTGCGCCCCGACGTAGAACATCGACTGGTGCAGGCCGCCAATGAGTTGGTAGGCCACGGCCGACAGCGGTCCGCGGTAGGGCACCTGGCCCTCGATGCCTTCGGGCACGATCTTGTCATCGGAGGAGACGTCGGCTTGGAAGTAGCGATCCTTGGAGTAGGACACGCGCCCGCGCGAGGCCATGGCACCGAGCGAGCCCATCCCGCGGTAGTGCTTGTACTGCTTGCCGTTAACAAACACGAGCTCGCCGGGTGACTCTTCGCAGCCCGCGAGCAGCGAACCGAGCATGACCGAGGATGCGCCCGCAACGAGTGCCTTAGCGATGTCGCCGGAGTATTGCAGGCCGCCGTCGCCGATGAGCGGGACGCCGGCCGGTGTGCAGGCTTGGGCGGCGAGGTGGATCGCGGTCACCTGCGGAACGCCGATCCCGGCGACGACTCGCGTCGTACAGATGGAGCCAGGCCCGACGCCAACCTTGACGGCGTCAACGCCCGCATCGATGAGCGCCTGGGCGCCCTCGCGGGTCGCGACGTTGCCACCAATAATCTCGACGTCCTTAAACGCCGGATCCTTCTTCAGCTCGGCCACCATTTCGAGCAGCAGCCGCGCCTCGCCATTGGCAGTATCGGCGACGAGCACGTCAACGCCCGCCTCCATAAGCGCGCCCGCACGCTCCTTCGCATCGCCCCAATACCCGATCGCGGCACCCACAACGAGCCGCCCCTCGGCGTCCTTCGTCGCGTTCGGGTACTGCTCGGACTTGACGAAGTCCTTGACGGTAATGAGTCCCGCGAGTTTGCCGTCGCCATCAACGAGCGGCAGCTTTTCGATCTTGTTCTTGGCCAGCAGGTGACGTGCGTCCTCCCGCTCAATCCCCACATGCCCGGTGACCAGCGGCATCGGCGTCATCGCATCACGCACGCGGATCGAGTCGTAATCGGCTTCGTCGATGAAGCGCAGATCGCGATTGGTGATAATGCCGAGCAGCGTGCCATCCTCGGCGACGACGGGCAGCCCGGAGACTCGGTAGCGCCCGCACAGCGCATCGAGCTGGCCGACGGTCGCGTCCGGGCCGACGGTGACGGGATCGGTGATCATGCCCGACTCGCTGCGCTTGACCGTGCGCACCTGCTGGGCCTGCTCCTCGATCGAGAGGTTACGGTGCAGGATGCCGAGGCCACCCTGGCGGGCCATGGCAATCGCCATGCGCGCTTCGGTCACCGTATCCATGGCGGCCGATAGCAGCGGGATCCGCAATCGGATCTTCTTCGTTAGTTGGGTTGAGGTGTCTACTTCTGATGGCACCACATCGGTCGCGCCCGGTAGCAGGAGAACATCGTCATACGTTAGGCCAACGAGGCCAAAGGGATCCTCACTCACACTGTGCAGTCTAACCGTGCCCGCACCTGATCGTGAATGACGTCCGCTACAGGGCGAGCAGGTCCGCGACCTCTTCCACGGCAGCCGGCACCGTGCGCACACGGTGCACCCTGGGCAGCCACAGATCGCAGGCAAACCGTCCGACGAGGAACCCGACGAGATCCTCCGACTCCGATACGCGCGTCATGATGTCGCTGAGCAACTCGGTGTCCCCCACGGCCACGACGGCGCGCACGTTATGGCGCTTGGCGAGGGCCAATACATCGTCTGCGGAGTCCTGGGAAGCCGGCCGCAACAGGACGACGTCCGCGCCCCGCGCCCGCAGCGCGGCCGCGATGATCTGCCCGTGCATGGTTGAGGGAGCAGCGGAGAGAATCCCGACGGATTCCTCGCTCACGGGCCGCTGATCCGGCATGGCGTGACGCACCGCCACGCACAGCGCGGAGGCGATCGCCGCATCGGGCTCGATGCCAGGCTTATCGGCGCGCGTTTTGTTCCGCAGGATCCGAAGCGCAGGACGGATCACTTCCGCCCATGCCCGCAGGACGCCAACGCGTTCAACGGCGTAGACGACGATCCGCTCGGTGCGCGGCAAGTCCGCTTCGAGCGCGGCAGCAACGAGCGTGAGCGGATCCGCCAGGAGTTCGGGGTCTCCCACGAGAGCGAGCTTGCGGGCCGGGGGCTCCGGGATGACGTCAAGCGTCTCATTGGGGGATTCCGACAGCGCGATGCTCGCGGCATCGCTTGGCGCCACTCCCTGCAAAGTTAGGGAGCGCATCCGCTCCAGACGAGCGACGTCGGCGGGTGTATACCTTCGGTGGGCGCCCGCTTCGTGGGATGAGGGGCCAAGCCCATACCTGCGGTCCCATGTGCGAAGCGTGGAAGCGGCGACACCGAGCCTGGAGGCCACAGCAGCGACGGTGAGTGGCGCATCGGGCACTTCCGGTACGGACATCTCACGCTCCTTTCATGACACAAGCGCAGTTCTATTCGGCAGCATTTCGATTGTCACGCTTCTGAAGCGAATTCGCGACTCGAGACGAGGCATCGGCAGTCGATCACGCGTAATGCGCGAGATCATGGTGCTTAGCGCCCCCTGTAACTGAGATCGCCCTAGCGCGACCGGCTGCGAAAACCGGTATCGAAACCGAAGGACGCGCCAAACCTTGTTCACACTTCGCGCTTTTTTGCGGTTACTTGACTTGCTCATCGACTGTGCCTGACGGCAACCGACGCGAGACAGGCCCCCCTTTGCTCAGTTATGGGATGAATTTCCCCTGCTGCATGCAAGGCGCCGTCAATTTTTGTGGTCTAGCGCACGTTCGCCCCCAAGAGCTGGCCACCATCGCCGCACGCGAGGGCATCGCGAAGCAGTTTCGCGCGCCTCTGCTCTTCCCTATGATTTCAGCTTGGTTGCTTTTTTCCGCGCAACTGAAAGGCTGCTAACTCATTGTCCTCCGAGCGCCTCTGCGAACAACTTTTTTCTTGCCAATAGCCCCTTGAACAAGTTGTGCACCGTTTGCTATGCTCACGTTATTCACTTAGAGCCGCGAGTCACCTCAACGCTCTCGAAGTACGGAAGGCTTTGGTGAAAGAGATGGCTGAGATCTCACGTCTACCCGGACCGATCATGGATCTGTGGGAATGGCAGTACGAAGGGTCATGCCGCGATGCGGACCCGGATCTGTTTTTCCACCCGGAGGGCGAACGAGGTGGCACCCGGCGACGCCGCGACGAAGCGGCCAAGGCAATTTGCGCCACGTGCCCAGTCCTGAATGAATGCCGCGAACACGCACTTGCGGTCCGCGAGCCCTACGGTGTGTGGGGCGGGATGAGCGAAGACGAGCGCCGCGAGTACTTCACCAAGCGGAAGACTCGACGAGTCTCCTAAAACTTTTGCAAGAAGCGGCCAGCTGAGGTCGCATCCCGGGTGGAGGGCCCGCGATGCGAAGGCCGCATAGCTTGCAGGCATAAGGAAACGGCCGCCACATGTCCGATGTGGCGGCCGTTTTCGATTGATCCGAGACGGTTACTTCTCGACGATGGCGAGGATGTCACGAGCGGACAGGATCAGGTATTCCTGGCCGGCGTACTTGACCTCGGTGCCCCCGTACTTGGAGTAAATCACGACGTCGCCTTCGGCAACATCGACCGGGACGCGGTTGCCGTTGTCATCGACGCGGCCGGGGCCCACGGCGAGGACCTTGCCCTCCTGGGGCTTTTCCTTGGCGGTATCCGGGATAACGAGTCCGGAAGCGGTGGTGGTCTCGGCCTCGAGGGTCTGGACGACGATACGGTCCTCGAGCGGCTTGATGGAGATCGACACTGCGGACCTCCCTTTCCTTCAAATCGTGTAGGTGTTCGGGACACGTACCTCGTGCGCCGCCGTCGCGGGGGTCGGTGCTTCGGTACGAGTCGCAACCGTGGTTGCGCCTACCAATAATCTAGGCGTTGCTTAGCACTCGGTCAAGGTGAGTGCCAGGCGGGTGGGCGATAGGCTCGATGCCATGACCCATGCCAGCGAGATCGCCGGACTGACCTCACTCCTTGCTCACCCCGAGGGCCTCGAACTTCTCGCCGATCTACCCCCGATCACCTCAAAATCTGCCATCTTGGAGGTCAGCTCGACGCTGCGTAAAGCCGGCCACGACCCGGACATCATCGCAGCCGCGCTTACCCAGCAGCGACTGCGCGCCAAGGCGGCGGACAAGTTCGGACCGTTTGCCTCGAGCCTGCTCTTCACGACCGAGGGCCTGCAGCAGGCAACCCGCCTAGAAGTCGCCGCCCGACATGCCAGGCGCTACCGGGACGCTGGCTGCACGAGGGTAGCCGATCTCGGCTGCGGGATCGGCACCGAGTCCTTCGCGCTCGCGGGCCTTGGCCTGAAGGTGGTTGCGGTAGACGCCGATGAGGCGCACGCCGCGCTCGCACTGTTGAATCTCAAAACGTTCCCCGAGGTTACCGTTCTGAACGCCCGCATTGAGGACCTTGACCTCGCAGATCTTGGCATCGACGGAATATTTGCCGATCCCGCGCGCCGCTCAGATGCTGGCAGATCCTTCGATCCGGAGACCTGGTCTCCCCCACTGTCGAGCATCATGGCGCTGCGCGCTGTGGTCGCGAATGTCGGCGTCAAGGTCGCTCCCGGAATCGCGTATGAGAATCTGCCGTCGGACTCTCACGTCCAGTGGACCTCCGTTGACGGTTCGCTCGTGGAAGCAGCGATCTGGTGCGGAGATCTCGCGCCCGAAGGACCCGGGCGTTCCGCCGTCGTATTATCGCGCGGCGGCCAGGCTACGACGTATGCGGCACCCGTCTCAAGTGCGCGCGCCCCCGCAACGATCGTCGATCATCGCGCCCTGGAAGGCTTCGTACACGAGGTCGATCCCGCGATCCTGCGAGCCGGGGCCCTCGCAACGATCGCTGAGCAACTCTCAGCGGGCCTGATCTCGCCAGATATTTCTTACCTCACCTCCAGCGCCCCGGCAGATCTCGCCGGAGTCACGAGCTTCCGCGTCATCGAAACGCTGCCCGCCAAGGCAAAGGTGCTCGCAGCCGAGCTACGCCAGCGCGATATTGGCTCGGTGGAGATCCTCAAACGCGGAATAGACATCGTCCCCGACGATTTTCGGCGTCGGCTCAAGCTACGGGGTTCACATGCAGCCACCCTGATGATGACTCGCGTGGCAGGTCGGCACGCCGCAGTGCTCGTGGAGCGAATCTGATCGCTTGGCGCCAAGCCGCGCGCAAGGGCTCGATTCATGATGACAATGGAGATATGGGAGTCGACTTCGCCACCTCTGACCGCTCGACCGTTGGCGTCGAGTGGGAGTTACAGCTGATCGATAAGGACACGCTGGATCTGAGACAAAGCGCCGACGCCGTCCTACGGGCGGTGCGCGAGCAGCACGGCGAGTCCGAGCACATCGTGCAAGAAATGCTGCTCAACACGATCGAAGTGACCTCCCGACCGCATGCCACCGTCGCAGAGTGTGGTGCCGACCTGGCCAATTTCATCACCCGGGTACGGCCCATTACCGACGCTCTGCGCATCGAATTGGCCACGGCTGGCTCTCACCCGTTTGCGCGGCCGCTCTACCAGCGCGTCACTGAATCCGACCGTTACGCCGAGCTCGTCAAGCGCACCGGCTACTGGGGCCGCCAGATGCTCCTGTACGGCATCCACGTGCACGTTGGCGTCGAGAACCGGGACAAGGTTTTGCCGCTCATCCGCGCCCTGCTCACCCGCTTCGCTCACCTCCAGTCCCTTGCTGCCTCCTCCCCCTACTGGGCGGGCGACGACACGGGCTATGCCTCCAACCGGGCGATGGTCTTCAAACAGCTGCCAACCGCCGGGGTCCCCCGCCAGTTCACGCACTGGAGTGAATACGAGCACTACCTGGGCGACATGCTGCACACCGGCGTCATCGATAACGTCGACGAGATTCGCTGGGATATCCGGCCCGCCCCGCGGCTTGGCACCATCGAGTTTCGGGTCTGCGACGCGGCCTCCAACCTGCGTGAGACGCTCGCCCTGGCCGCCCTCATTCACTGCCTCGTCGAAGATTTCTCTGCGCGCCTCGACGCCGGCGAGACACTGCCCGTCATCCCGGACTGGTTCGTCGACGAGAACAAGTGGCGCTCGGCCCGCTACGGGATGGATGCCATCCTCATCCTCGATGAAGCAGGCAACGAGGAACTCGTGACAGACACCGTGGAAAAGATGCTGAGCGACCTCATGCCCGCTGCCAAGCGCCTCGGCTGCGCCGAACAGTTGACCTGGGTGAACGACATCCTCACCCTCGGCGCCTCCTATCAGCGCCAGCTCAAAGTCGCGGACAACCACGGCGGTTCACTGGAGGCCGTCGCGCAGTATCTCGTCGAAGAGATGAAGGCCGATCGGCCGATCCCGCCGGAGGATTTCACCTTCCAACGTCAGCACGAGCCCCTGATCGTGCGCACCGATGCCTCCGGTGGCTCCCGCAGCTAGCCTCAGCGGTGGCATCCGGGCGTCGTTCGCGCAAGACTGGGAAGAACCGAGGCGCACCAGCGCCCGCACCTACGTCAAAGGAGAATGCGATGACCACGGTAGCCGATGTCATGACCACCAACCCCGAGGTGCTCGACACCTACTCGACGATCTCCAAGGCCGCCAAGCTCATGAAGGCCGGCGAATTTGGTGTCGTTCCCGTCGTCAAGGATGACCTCGTCGTCGGTGTCGTCACCGATCGCGACCTCGTCGTGCGTGGGCTCGCCGGTGGTCTCGGCCCCGAGGACAGCGTCGATTCCATCATGACAACCGATGTCACCACCGTCGGGCCGAACGATGACGTGACCGAGGTTCGCCAGCTCATGATTGACGGCGCGCTGCGCCGCGTTCCCGTAGTTGACGGCGGCACTCTCGTGGGCATTATTTCGCTCGGTGACCTTGCCGAGCATGGTGGCGGCGACGATGTCCTGGCCGAGGTCTCGAAAGCAGCGCCGAACAACTAATACGGCAATCCGCTAGGGACAACGAAGTACGTCGAAGATGCCTCACGGGCCGCAGCCAGGACCGATCACCGCGGCGATCACTACCCTGTGCGCCGTACTGTTGGCTCTTGCTGCCGCTTGTGGAATCTCAGCGGGCGGGAGCCTTGACGGTTGATGACGTCCGAGCTCTCGCGCAGAGTTCTCCCTAAGCCGACCTAAACCGAGGCACACTCGAGCGGCATCGAGGAATCATTGGAAAACTCGATGCCGCTCGGCGCGACGCCAGAACGCACGAGCACGGAACCGAGCGCAGCGATCATGGCACCGTTATCGGTGCAGTAGCGGATCGGTGGGATCCGTACCTCGATGCCGTGCTCGGCGGCACGCTCGTTCGCGAGCGCCCGCAGGCGTGAATTCGCCGAGAACCCGCCACCAATGACAAGCACCGAACAGTCATGATCGAGGCAGGCTCGGATCGCCCGATCGACAAGCGACTCGTTCACGGCCTCAGAAAACGACGCGGCAATATCAGCTTTCTGGTCCTCGACGTCCCCGTCGAGCGATTCGACATGGCGCGCGACCGCGGTCTTCAGGCCGCTGAAGGAAAAGTCGTAAGGGTAGCGTTCGCGGTCCTTCTGCTGGGACAGACCACGTGGAAAGCGAATGGCCTCCGGGTTGCCGATCTGCGAGAGCTTGTCAATGTGCGGGCCGCCGGGATACGGCAACGAGAGCAGGCGCCCGACCTTATCGAAGGCTTCCCCCGCCGCATCATCGAGCGTGCCGCCAAGCTCCACAACATCGCGCGCGAGATCACGAATGAGCAACAGCGAGGAGTGGCCACCGGATACGACGAGCCCGATGACCGGGGTCGGGAGTTCGCCATGAACAAGCTCATCGACGGCGATATGCCCCAGGATGTGGTTGACGCCGTACAGCGGTTTGCCGGTCGCGGTCGCGAGCGCCTTGGCGGCCGCGGTCCCGACGGTGAGCGAGCCGATGAGCCCGGGGCCCGCGGCGCATGCGATCGCATCGACGTCTGCGAGCTCGACGCCCGCGGCCTCCAGTGCCGCGTGCATCGTCGGCAGGAAGGACTCCAGGTGGGCGCGCGAGGCGATCTCGGGGATGATACCGCCGTAGCGCGCGAACTCGTCCATCGACGTCGCGGTCACATCGGCGAGCAGCTCGGTGCCGCGCACGAGCGCGACGCCGGTCTCATCGCAGGTCGATTCGATTCCGAGGATCAGGGGCGCTTGAGTGGACACTCCCCTAGGATACGCCCGCGCCAAGGTGCGGCATCCCCGCCAGATAGGCGGCCTGCCCCACATGCTGGGCGGCGTCGTCGACGATTGAGACGAGCCGCGTGCCGCGCGTGACCGGCGGGTCCTACGAGGTATCGATAATCTCGTCGAAGTCCTCATCGCTGAGCGAGGAAGCGTACTCGATGAGCGAGGCCGTCGCGGCCGCAAGATAGTCCACCAGTCCCGCCTGGTCGGTGGTGTGGATCAAGCGGGCCTCTGCCGCGCTGTGGCCGTAGCCGATATCGTCGCCGGCCGTTGCAAGGTCAGGGTCAGGGCTGCTGCCGCCGTGAGGGCGGCGAGCACGTGGCGAGAAGAGCGCGGTCGAAAAGTGGTCAAGGATCCCCCTGAGTTCGTGTGGACGTTACTTGCAATTTAGCAGCGGTCCGAGGCGCAATTTAACGCGAGATTCACGGCTTTGCGACGGATTAAGGCTTCTTTCAAGCTTCGCCCAGGCGGACTTGAGCAGCCTTGAGGCTAGAGTCGGAAGCCGGCTCATGGCGCCGGTCGCCACCGCCACTTAATCGGTGGGGCGTCCACAAAAGCAATGTGGTCGCGTGGGCGTGTTGCAGGCATAGCGAAGCGGCCGACAGCTTGCGCTGCCGGCCGCTTCAGTGGTCTCGGAAAGGGCTGGGGCTAGTTGCCGCCGGCCCAGGACTTCGCCAGGTCGGCGTTCAGCTGGCTGATGACATCCAGCGGGATCTCCTTGGGGCAGACCGCGGCGCATTCACCAATGTTGGTGCAGCCGCCGAAGCCTTCGGCATCCTGCTGGTTCAGCATCTTGACCACGCGAGCCGCGCGCTCGGGCTGTCCCTGCGGGAGCATTCCGAGGTGCGTGACCTTCGCGGCGGTGAAGAACATCGCCGAGGCGTTCGGGCAGGCCGCCACGCACGCGCCACACCCGATACATGCCGCCGCTTCGAACGCACGGTCGGCGTCCTGCTTGGGCACGAGCTGGGAGTGGGCATCGGGGGCCGCGCCGGTGTTGACCGAGATGTAGCCGCCGGCCGCGATGATGCGGTCCAGGGCTCGCCGGTCGACGACGAGGTCCTTGATGATGGGGAATGCCTTTGAGCGCCACGGCTCGATCGTGATGGTGTCCCCATCCTTGAAGGTGCGCATATGCAGCTGGCAGGTGGTGGTGCGCTCGGGGCCGTGGGCGACGCCGTTGATGACGAGGCCACACATGCCACAGATGCCTTCGCGGCAGTCCGAGTCGAAAGCGACCGGGGCTTCACCGCGGGCAAAGAGCTCCTCGTTGAGGACGTCGAGCATTTCCAAGAACGACATGTCCTCGGAGACGCCGGCGAGCTCGTATGCCACCATCTTGCCTTCGGCCTGCGGGCCGGGCTGACGCCAAATATTGAGTGTGATGTTCACTTGTAGCTCCGCTGCTTCATCTCGACGTACTCGTACACGAGGTCTTCCTTGTGCAGGATCGGGGGCTGTCCGTCCCCGGTGAATTCCCAGGCGGCGACATAGGCGAACTCTTCGTCGTGACGCATCGCTTCGCCGTCTTCGGTCTGGGATTCGGCCCGGAAGTGACCACCACAGGATTCGCGGCGGTGCAGGGCATCGATGCACATGAGCTCACCGAGCTCCAGGAAGTCGGCGACTCGTCCGGCCTTTTCCAGTTCGATGTTCAGATCGGTCGACTTGTCGATGATCTTGACATCGCGCCAGAACTCTTCGCGCAGCTCGCGAATCTCCTGGATCGCTTCCTTCAGGCCCTCTTCGGTGCGTTCCATGCCGCACTTTTCCCACATGATGTGGCCAAGCGCCTTATGGAAGGAATCAACCGAGCGGGTTCCGTCAACGGCCAGCAGGTGGTCAAGCCGGTCCTGGACGCGGGCACGCGCCTCAGTGATCGCCGGGCTGTCGTCCTCGAGCTTGTCGAACGGGCCCTGAGCCAGGTAGTCATTGATCGTGTTGGGCAGGACGAAGTAGCCATCGGACAAGCCCTGCATAAGGGCGGATGCACCGAGGCGGTTCGCGCCGTGATCCGAGAAGTTGGCTTCGCCGGTGACGTACAGGCCCGGGATGTTGGACTGCAGGTCGTAGTCGACCCAGAGCCCGCCCATGGTGTAGTGCACGGCCGGGAAGATCCGCATCGGGACCTCGTAGGGGTTTTCGCCCGTGATGCGCTCGTACATGTCGAACAGGTTGCCGTACTTGGCGCTGACCTGATCCTTGCCCATGCGCTCGATCGCGTCGGCGAAGTCGAGGTAGACACCGAGCCCGGAGGGGCCCACGCCGCGTCCTTCATCGCAGACCTGCTTGGCGGCACGCGAAGCGATATCGCGAGGCACGAGGTTACCGAAGGCGGGGTACTTGCGCTCCAGGTAGTAGTCGCGGTCCTCTTCGGCGATCTCGCGCGGATCCTTCTTGCAGTCCTCTGCCTTCTTGGGCACCCAGATGCGGCCATCGTTACGCAGCGATTCCGACATCAGGGTCAGCTTGGACTGGTAGTCGCCGGACACCGGAATGCACGTCGGGTGGATCTGCGTGAAGCAGGGGTTGGCGAAGTAGGCACCCAGGCGGTGGGCGCGCCAGTTCGCCGTGACGTTGCAGCCCATGGCGTTGGTCGACAGGAAGAAGACGTTGCCGTAGCCACCGGTAGCAAGGACCACCGCGTCGGCCGTGTGGGTCTGGATCTCTCCGGTCACCATGTCGCGGGCGATGATGCCGCGGGCGACGCCGTTATCGACGATGAGATCGAGCATTTCGTGGCGCGAGTACATCGTGACGGTACCGGCGGCCACCTGACGCTCGAGCGCCTGGTAGGCGCCGATGAGCAGCTGCTGGCCCGTCTGGCCGCGCGCGTAGAAGGTACGCGAGACCTGGACACCACCAAAGGAGCGGTTATCGAGCAGTCCGCCGTATTCGCGGGCGAAGGGCACGCCCTGGGCGACGCACTGGTCGATGATATCGGCGCTGACCTCGGCGAGGCGGTAGACGTTGGACTCGCGGGCGCGGTAGTCGCCGCCCTTGACCGTGTCGTAGAACAAGCGGTAGGTCGAGTCGTTGTCGTTGCGGTAGTTCTTGGCTGCGTTGATACCACCCTGGGCCGCGATCGAGTGCGCGCGGCGCGGGGAGTCCTGGTAGCAAAACGCGTCAACGTTGTAACCCATTTCGCCAAGCGAAGCGGCAGCAGCGCCGCCTGCCAGGCCGGTTCCCACGATGATGACGCGCAGCTTACGGCGGTTAGCCGGGTTGACGAGCTTGGCTTCAAACTTGCGCTGCGACCAGACTTCGGCGATCGGCACCTTGGGTGCCTTGGTATCGGCGATCGGCTCGCCTAGCGTGTACAGACCATCAATAAGTTCAGTCATGTTCTTCCTCCTTAGCTAGCTGATCCAGCCGAACAGGATCGCCGTCGGCGGGAGCATGAAGCCCACGAGAACGATCGCGGCCACGAAAATGGCGACGAGATCAATGGTGTCCTGACGACGCTTCTTGTTCCCGCCAAGCGTTGCCATCGCGGACCACACACCGTGGCGCACGTGCATCGTCAGCGCGAGGATCGCGATCAGGTAGATGACCCAGACGTACCATTCGCCAAATGCCACGACCATGCGGTCATACGGGGTCATCTGCAGGTAGTTGCCGCCGAGCTGGATGGTCAGCGTCGTGAACTGCAGGATGTGGAAGATGATGAACAGCAGCAGAATGACGCCGCCCCAGCGCATGGTGCGGGAGGCGTAGGTCTGTGCAAGGGTCCGCCTGGCGACGTACTTGCTCCCGCGCGCGCTGCTCGCCTTGTGCCACAGCGAGAAGGCTGCGTAGGCGTGCAGGATGAGCGCGGCCAGCAAGACGATCCTCAAGATCCAGAGCAGGCCTTCATAGGGCAAAATGGGCTCACCGAAGGTCCGGAGGTGCTCAGCGTAGTCGTTGTATGCCTGAGCGCCGGCGAACATCTTCAGGTTGCCGTACATGTGCATGAGGATGAACAGGACGAAAAGAATGCCCGAGACCGCCATGCCGATCTTGAGTGCGACAGAGGTATCTCGCGCCTTACGTTTCGTCGTCACAGTTGTAGAGACCACGTTTGTGATCATACCGAGATAGGGCGACCAATAAGCCCGGATGAACGTCCTAGATGTGTCCGGTTCGACCGATTTAACGAGGTGTTGGTCACGTCACGCCGATTTCGGGATTTCCGCAGAATTACGCACGAAATTTGTTACGTAATTGCGTCGGCTCCGATCGGTCCAATAGGGGGCGCCACGAGGCGCGCGACCATGACGACCGCATCGATTCCGCCGCGATAATATCGGCGCCGAATTCCTATCTCGGAAAAACCCACGGAGGCATAAAGTGCGCGCGCAATCTCATTATCGATTCGCACTTCCAGAAATAATTCTCGCGCTCCGCCAGCCGCTGCCAGACGCATCATCTGGGCGAGCAATTCGCGGCCGAGTCCGCTGCCCTGGTGCGCGGGCGCGACCGCGATCGAGAGCAGCTCGGCCTGCGGAGCGATGAGGATGCCCGCATAGGCCGCGAGCTCGCCGCCGCGCTCGATCCCCCACCAGGCGCGATCGCTGCGCGCGAGTTCGGCCTCGAACGTGGCGGCGGACCAGGCATCGAGGCCGAAGAGCTCGGCTTCGAGTTCGACGATTCGCGCGATATCGGCGCGCGTGAGCTCGCGTAGCACTAGCCGCGGTGGATATCGGGCTCGCGCAGGTACTGCGGCTCGGTGTCCATGGCGATCCCGGCGGCGGCGCGCGAGCGCGCGAGGCGCACATACGTCGTGACATCGAGCTCGAGCGGGAGCGCTGGGGCGTCGCTGTCGGCAAGAAGGTGCACCGCGCCGACGAGGGTGCCAGCAGGGACGAGGTCCGCGGGCGAGATTACCTCAGGCGGGCGCACGATGCGCACGTCGTCGTCCCCCGCGGCGTCAAAGGATGCGGTGTAGACCTCCCGGCGGCGGGCGTCGGTGACGACCGTGACGGGGCCCGCCCCGAGCTCATCGAGGCCCTGGCGCGCGAGCGCGTCGAGGATCGAGACGCCGGCGAGCTGAAGTCCGAGGGCGTCGGCCAACACGCGCGCGGTCACGATCCCGACGCGCAGGCCGGTAAACGGCGCGGGCCCCACGCCCACGACGATGGCATCCAGAGCCTCGGTGCCGCCGACCTCGGCGATCAGGGGCGCGAGGTTTTCCGCGTGGGCGCGCGGATTCGGCTCGCTCGCCACGCGGACGCGCTCGTCGTCGATGCGGGCAACGCTCGTGCCCGCCGAGGTGTCGATCGCGAGCACGTGAGTAAAGGGGGTGGTCATAGCGCCGATTCTACGGCGTTTGATCCTCCTCATCCTGGTCGCGCTGCCAGGCAAAGAGCCACATGAGGGCACCGAGGATCAGCAGCGCGAGAATCGTCGCGATGATGGGGACGCGGGCGCCGCCGGTGCGGGCGGCCTCGGCGGCCGGGTCCTTCATGCTGGCCGTGAGTGAGTCCAGGTAGGTTTCGATCGGCACCTCGCCGGCGACGTGGTCGCGGGCGGCATCATCCAGGGCGATGACGTTCGGCAGGTCGATCCCGATGAAGCCGTAGTCGTCGCGCACGATCGTGTGGGGTGCGCCGATGATGCGCTGCGCCGCGGGCGCCGACCAGGTAGCCGCAACCGTCGTCGTCGCACGCTCGAAGGCCACTTCTAGGACGCCGATGCCGGCGCCGTCCAGCAGGACGGGCACCCACCAGACGTCGACGGCCTGGACGAGGCCCTCGGTCACGGGATCACTGCCGGCGGGAAGCGCACCGGGGTGGCGCGGCGGGGAGGGACGTCGCTCAGGCTCGTTCTCGCGCGAGGGCGGCACGAGGCGACCTGGACCCGCGTCCTCATCGGGCCAGAGCGGCTCGCTCTCATCGCCCGCGCCGAGGACGCGCGGGCTCCACGTCAGGGCGCGCACGGGCGTGCCGAGGGACAGCGCGGCGGGATCGAGGTCGGCGCTACGCGTGTCATCGAGTGCGATCCACTCGCGCGCGGAATCGGCGACCCACGCCGCGATCGAGCGGTTCGGCTCCTCATCCGGATCGATCCAGCCTGCGGCGCTCACGCCCGGCGCCGCGCCGCACACCAGCAGCACGGCGAGCAGGGCGCTGATGCCGACGCGGTAGATCATGAGCCGGCAAGCACCGCCAACTCGGCTGCGCTCCAGCGGGAGCCGTGGGGCGTGAGGTGGGCGAGGCGGGCGCCTTCCGCGAGGCCGCCGGCCTCCCGGTCCAACGTGATCGTGAGGTAGTCGACGCCCAGTTCGTCGACGAGCGCCTCGCCCCACTCAATGACGGTGATCGTCTCCGGGATGGAGGCGTCCAGGTCGATCGTCTCGAGGTCGAGCAGGCCGGTGAGGCGATAGGCATCGACGTGCACGAGATCCGGGGTGGGCGCCGGGGCGGGGTGGATGCGAGAGATCGTGAACGTGGGTGAGGTGACGCGGCCACGCACGCCGAGGCCTGCGCCGAGGCCCTGGGTGAGTGTCGTCTTGCCTGCCCCGAGCGCCCCGGTCAGGACGATGACGTCGCCCGCGCGGGCGATCCGGGCGAGGCGCTCGCCGAGGGCGCGCGTAGCGTCGGCGTCGGGCAGGATCACGGTGTGCGTCATGGCTTGTCCTCGTTGATGTGGATGCGCGGCACGCGCGGGCCGAGCCGGGCCACCATCTCGTAGCCGATCGTGCCGGCAGCGCGCGCCCAGTCCGAGACCGATGGCCCGCCCGGCCCCCACACGATCGCCGCATCTCCGGGCTCCGCGGGCGAATCGGGCCCGAGGTCGATAATGAACTGGTCCATGCAGATGCGGCCGACGACGCCGGCTTCTCGCGCGCCCACGCGCACGCGCGCGCGAGAGGACGCGTGGCGGTCCATCCCGTCGGCATAGCCGAGCGGCACGATGCCAAGCGTCGTCGCCGCCACGGTCTGCGTGTGCCCGTAGGACACGGGCGTGCCCGCGGGCACGCGCTTGACCATGGTGAGGTCGGCCTCCAGGCGCATGACGGGGCGTAGATTTGCGGCCGCCGGGTCCGAGTCGTCGGGCATGATGCCGTACAGCGCGATGCCGGGACGCACATGCGTGTGATGCGTGGCGGGGTGCCAGAGCGTGCCGCCCGCCGCCGTCAGGTGCGTGTAGTCGATGGTGGCGCCGGCCGCGCGTGCCTCGGCAAGGACCCGCTCGAAGGTGGCCTCCTGGCGTGCCGTCGTTGCCGCGTCATCGTCGGCGCGCGCGAGGTGGGACCAGATGCCGACGACGTCAATTCCCTCGGTATCGAGCGCGGCCGCGATGAGGGCGGGCGCATCCTCGGCGAGCACTCCCCCACGCCCCATGCCGGTATCGACCTTGAGATGGACGGCGACCGGTGGCAGTGCGTCCGCGCCCCCGGCGGCCCCGGCCGCGAGGTCGGCCCGGGCCTGGCTGATCGCGGCGAGCGCCCAGTGATCGGGCACCGAGAGGTGCAGCCCGGCGCGGATCGCGGCGCGCAACTCGGCGCGTTGGTGCGGCGAGTACAGCCACGTGAAGATGGTGGGGCCCGCGCCGTCAAGGGCCGCGGCGAGTTCGAGTGCCTCGGCGAGCTGGGCGACGCCCACGATCGTTGCGCCCGCGCGGTGCAGCGTCGCGACACAGGGCATCAACCCGTGGCCGTAGGCATCGGCCTTGACGATCGGCATGACCTCGGCGGCGGTGCGCCCGGCGATCACGGCATAGTTGTGCGCCAGCGCCGCGTGGTCGATGATGGCGCGCGACGGGTAACTCATGGCTCCATTGTGGCACCGAGCGCGAGCGCGATCCCGGCGGCGAGATCAAGCGCCCGGATCGGCCCGGGCGCACCCGGGCAATGCGCGACGGCGCTCGCATGCAGCTGGGCCGCGAGCCCCGCCTGGTAGGACAGCGCCGGCACGGTCTCGCCGGCTTCGGCGCGCGCGGCGAACTGGGCGAAGGTGGCGGCGAGTACTCCGGCGAGCACATCCCCGCTGCCGGCCGTCGCGAGGTAGGGCGATGCGGGCGGGATCGTCACGATCGGCTGGCCGGCCTCGACGATGACCGTCTCGGGACCCTTGGCAACGACGACGGCGTCGAAGCGCTCGGCGGCTTGGCGGGCATAGCGCACGGGATCGACCTCGACGTCTTCGCGTTCGCAGCCCAGCAGCGTCGCCAATTCGCCCAGGTGCGGGGTGAGAATCAGCGCGCCGCGGTCCCGCGCGACCTCACTCACGCACGTCAGCGCGCCCGCGTCGGCGACGACGGGAATGTCGCGCGCGAGAAAATCGGCGAGCGCGGCGGCGATGCGCGGCCCGCCCTCGGTGCCGGAGCCGATCAGCGCCGCCTGGATGCGCCCGGGCGCGGTGACGACCTCGGGCATGGCGGGAATGATGAGGCGCGCGACGCCCTCCTCGCCGAGGAATCGCACCATGCCGGGGCCGGCCGCGAGCGCCGCGCGGGTCGCGAGCAGGCCCGCCCCCGGGTAGGTCTGGCTGCCCGCGTCGATGCCGACGACGCCGCGAGTGTATTTGTGGTCGAGGTGGCGGGCGCGCGGGAAGGACGAGCGCACCTCGGCGGTGCCGAGCTCGATCGCGGCGGGCGCACCCACCAGCTCGATGCCGAGGTTTTCTACTCTCACGTGCCCGGCGAGCCGGTAGGCGGGCGGGAGCAGCAGCGCGGGCGTCAGCGCCGCGAAGGTGATCGTTTCATCGGCGCGGATCGCACGCCTTGCGCCCGGGTCATCCGATAGTCCCGAGGGGCAATCGACGGCGAGAACGAAGGCTTCGGCTCGCTCCCGTTCGGCGGCGAGTGCGTCGATCAGGCTCGCGAGTGGCTCGCGCAGCGGGCCGGAAAGCCCAATCCCAGCGAGCGCATCGAGCCAGATCCCGAACCGGCCCGCATAGGCCGCGACGTCATCGACGTCTGCCAGCTGGTCGATTTTCACCCCGGCGCCGCGCGCGGCGGCGAGCCCTTCGGCGTGCGGATCAGCGTGGGCGAGGAGCACCCGGGACGCGAGGCCGAAATCGGCAAGTTCGTAGGCGGCCCACAGGCCGTCGCCGCCGTTATTGCCGCCGCCCACGAGCACGAGCACTTCGGCGTTCACACCCGCGGCGCGGCGCTCGCTTACGACCGCTGCGGCGCGCTCGGCGACAGCGCGGGCGGCCCGGCGCATGAGGGGAACGCCGGTGGCCAATAGGGGCGCTTCGGCGGTACGGATTGCTTCGGAGGAATAGGCGGCGCGCATTAGCGGGCCTCGCCTTCGGCGATGACGAAGGCGATCGCAACCCCGCCGTCGTGCGACATCGACAGCTGCCAGGAGGTGACCCCGCGTGCGGCGGCGACCTCGGCGACGGTGCCGCGCACCGCAAGCGCCGGCGCCCCCGAGGCGACGGTGATCACTTCGCAGTCGTGCCAACGCATGCCGCCGGGCGAACCGAGCGCCTTGGCGACGGCCTCCTTAGCGGCGAACCGCGCGGCCAGCGAGCGCGCCGGGCGCTGCCGCCCACCCGGGCCCGCGAGCTCGCCCGCGGTAAACAGCGCCGACGCCAGGCGCGGGTTGCGGCCGAGGGTCGCGGCAAAACGTTCTACGTCGACGACGTCAACCCCGATCCCGCGCACTGCCATACCTTATATCTACTCCACGGTGACGGACTTGGCGAGGTTGCGCGGCTGATCGACATCCAGCCCCTTCGCACCGGCCAGGTGGCAGGCGAACAGCTGCAGCGGCACGACGGCCAGCAGCGGCGCAAGCAGCGTCGGCGCGGCCGGAATCCGCATGATGACCTCGGCATAGGATTCGACGTCGGTGTCGCCTTCCTCGGCGATGACGATCGTCTTCGCGCCGCGTGCGCGCACCTCTTGAATATTGGAGACGACCTTGGCGTGCAGCTGATCGCGCCCGCGCGGAGAGGGCACGATGACGATCACGATCTGACCGTCTTCGATCAGGGCGATCGGCCCGTGCTTGAGCTCACCCGCGGCAAACCCTTCAGCGTGAATGTAGGCGAGTTCCTTCAGCTTCAGCGCGCCCTCGAGCGCGACGGGGAAGCCCACGTGCCGCCCCAGGAACAGAACGGAGGAGACGTCGCTGAGCTCGCGGGCAACCTCGCGCACCGCGTCCTCGGAGTCGATCACGGCCTGAATCTTGTCCGGCATCTCGGCGAGCTCCGCCAGCAGCGCACGGATTTCGTCGCCGAACATATTGCCCCGCAGCTGGGCGAGGTAGGCGCCCAGCAGGTAGCAGGCAGTGATCTGCGCGAGGAACGCCTTCGTCGAAGCGACGGCGACCTCGGGCCCGGCGTGCGTATAGAGCACGGCGTCGGCCTCCCGCGGGATCGTGGAGCCGTGCGTGTTGCAGATCGCGAGCACCTTGGCATCCTGTTCGCGTGCATGCCGCACCGCCATGATGGTGTCCATCGTCTCGCCGGATTGGCTGATCGCGACGACGAGCGTCTTTTCGGACACGATCGGATCGCGGTAGCGGAACTCGTGGGCGAGCTCGACCTCGACGGGGATGCGGCACCAGTGTTCGATCGCGTATTTCGCGACGTGGCCCGCATAGGCCGCCGTCCCACAGGCGATGACGATGATCTTATCGATGGTGCGCAGCACGGCCTCATCGATGCGCAGCTCATCGAGGCCGAGGTGTCCGGATTCGTCGACGCGCCCGCGCAGCGTATCGGCGACGGCCCCCGGCTGGTCGTGGATCTCCTTTTCCATGAACGTGGCAAAGCCGCCCTTGACGGCCGCCGACGCATCCCAGTCCACCTCGTAGGTGCGCCCCGTAACCGGCTGCCCCTCGGCGTCAATGATGCTCACGTCATCGGCGGTGACCGTCGCGATCTGGTCCTGGCCCATTTCCAGGGCCCGTGAGGTGTGCGAGATAAAGGCGGCGACGTCGGAGCCGAGGAAATTCTCGCCCTCGCCAAGCCCGATGACGAGCGGCGAATTCCGCCGCGCCCCGACGATGACGCCGGGCGCATCCTCGTGGATCGCGAGCAGCGTGAAGGCGCCCGCCAGGCGCGCGGTAACGACGCGCATCGCCTCGGTGAGGTCCCCGATCTCAGCAAAAGCACGGGCGAGCAGGTGCGCGACGACCTCGGTATCGGTCTGCGAGGCAAACGGCACGCCCTCGGCCTCGAGCTCGGCGCGCAGCGACGCGAAGTTTTCGATAATGCCGTTGTGAATGAGCGCGAGCTTGCCGTCAGCGCTCAGGTGGGGGTGGGCGTTCACATCCGAGGGCGAGCCGTGGGTCGCCCAGCGCGTGTGTCCGATCGCGGTCACGGCCTCCGGCAGCGGATCGGCGGCCAGGCTGTCGAGCAGGTTGGCGAGTTTGCCTGCCTTTTTCCGGCTCACGAGCAGCCCCGGCGCCCCGAGCGCGACCCCGGCCGAGTCATAGCCGCGGTACTCCAGGCGCGCGAGCCCCTCAAGGCACACGTCTAACGGTCGATTGCTCGGCGCATTCGGGCCAACATAGCCCACGATTCCACACATGGGGAAAAGAATAACGCCGTAGTCCTTGCGACGGAATAACGCCGCGCAGGTGGCGCGCATCGCACTATGGGAAACTAGGAGCCGTGAGGACCGACAACCAGTACTCCCCCTTCGTGGATTTCACTCGCGAGCAGTGGGCGAAACTCTCCAAATCGACCCCGCTGCCGCTGTCCGATGAGGACGTGCGGCGCCTGGCGGGCCTGGGAGATCCGATCGACCTCGCGGAAGTGGACACCGTCTACCGGCCGCTGTCACGCCTGCTGCAGCTCTACGTCGCCGGCACCCGCGCCCTGCACCAAACCACCTCGGGATTCCTTGGCGATTCCACCTCCCGCACCCCGTTCGTCATCGGCGTCGCGGGCTCGGTGGCCGTCGGAAAATCCTCCACCTCCCGCCTGCTACGCGAGATGATGCGCCGTTGGCCGCAGACCCCGCACGTCGAACTCGTGACGACCGACGGCTTCCTCTACCCCAATGAGGAACTCGAGCGCCGCGGCCTCATGACGCGCAAGGGCTTTCCCGAGTCCTATAACCGCCGCGCGCTGCTGCGCTTCGTCCAGGAGATCAAGTCCGGCGCCCCCGAGGTCACCGCGCCCGTTTACTCCCACCTCACCTACGACATCGTGCCCGGGGAGAAAATCCACGTCCGCCGTCCCGACGTCCTCATCATCGAGGGCCTGAACGTCTTGCAGCCCGCGCGCACCGGCAAGGATTCCTCCCTCGCCGTCTCGGACTTTTTCGATTTCTCCATCTACGTCGACGCGCGCCCAGCCGACGTCAAACGCTGGTATATCGAGCGGTTCTTGCAGCTGCGCTCTACCGCCTTTTCGGTGCCCGGCGCCTACTTCGCGAAATACGCTGGCCTCGACGACGACGCCGCGCGCGCTGTTGCCGCCACCATCTGGGATTCGATCAACGCCCCGAACCTCATGGAGAACATCGCCCCGACGCGGGGCCGCGCGAGCCTCGTGCTACAAAAATCGGCCGACCACTCGATGCACCGCATGCGGCTGCGCAAGCTCTAGCCGCGCGCGCCCCTAGAACCCGGCGCGAGCGGACTCGCCGCGCGCGAACTTCTCGGCCTTGCGCGACAGCAGGCGCCCGTAGACGCGCTTGAGCACGAAGTCGAGGACGAAGCCGATGATGACGCCGCCGGCGACGCCGACGAGGACGCCGACGAGCGGCCGGTCGGACAGGATCGTGCCGGCAACGAGGCCGAGCGCCACCGAATACAGCGCCCAGCACACGGCGGCGCACGCGGCGATGACGATAAAGAAGGTGCGGCGGAAGCCGACGGCGCCCGCCGTAATGTTGACGGCCACCCGCCCGATCGGGATGAACCGCGCCGACATGATGTAGACGGTCGCACGCTCAGCGAGCGCCCGCTCAGCCCACAGCATGGCGCGCGCGACTTTTTCGCCGCGCAGCAGCGGGATGCGTTCGATCGGCAAGAATCGGCCGATCGTGAAGGCGATCATGTCGCCCACAAAAGCGCCAGCCGAGGCCGCGAGAATGAGCCAGCCGATGTGCGGGCCCTGCCCCGCGACGATGAGCACGCCCGCAGCGATGACGATCGATTCACTGGGGACCGGCGGGAAGAACCCGTCGATCACCGTGAGCAGGAACACGGCGAGCAGGATCCACGGGCTGTCGACGAGGCTCAGCACCGCATCCTGCACCGACGTGAACCTTTCGATCACAGTGCGAGTCGCTCCTTGACGACGTCGGCGATCCGGTGGGCCACGCCATCGGCCTGGTCCTGGGTCGCGGCCTCGACCATGACCCGCACGACGGGCTCGGTGCCCGAGGGGCGCAGCAGCACGCGGCCGGTATCGCCAAGGAAATCCTCGGCGACGCGCACGGCCTCGGCCACGCCCTCATCGGTGGCGGCCGCAGCCTTGTCCACGCCGCGCACGTTAATGAGGATCTGCGGCAGACGCTGCACGACGGAGGCGAGCTCGGCAAGCGACTTCCCGCTGCGCGCCACCTTGGAGGCGAGCATGAGGGCCGTCAGTAGGCCGTCGCCCGTCGTGGCATGGTTCGCGTTAATGATGTGGCCGGATTGTTCGCCGCCGAGCACGTAGTTGCCCTCGCGCATCGCCTCCAGCACGTAGCGATCCCCCACGGCCGTCTGCATCGTCTGGATGCCCTCATCCCGCATCGCGAGGAGCAAGCCGAGGTTAGACATGACGGTCACGACGAGCATGTCGGAGTTGAGCATGCCGCGCTCTTTCATATCGATCGCGAGCAGTCCCATGATTTGATCGCCATCGACCATCTGGCCCGCGGCGTCGACGGCCAGGCAGCGGTCCGCATCGCCATCGAAGGCCACGCCGAATGCAGCGCCCGAGGCGACCGTGACGGCCTGCAGCGTCTCCGGGTGCGTCGAGCCGCACTCGGCATTGATGTTCGTGCCATCGGGCGAGGCATTAATGACGACGACGTCCGCCCCGGCCTCGCGCAGCGCGGTGGGCGCCACATCGGAGGCAGCCCCGTTGGCGCAGTCAATCGCGATGCGCAGCCCCTTGAGTGGAGTGTCGACGGCAGCGAGCAGGTGGTCGATATAGGTGCGATCGGCCGTAACATCGTCCTTGCCGATCCGGCCGACATCACCGCCCGTCGGGCGATCCCATTCGGTGCCGAGCATCGCGGCGATCTCGTCTTCGACGGCGTCTTCCAGCTTGTAGCCACCGTGCGCGAAGAACTTGATGCCGTTATCTTGCATCGGGTTGTGCGAGGCGGAGACGACGACGCCGAGGTCGACGTCGGTCTCGGCCGTCAGGTGCGCGATCGCCGGAGTGGGCAGCGTCCCGACGCGGGTGACATCCACGCCCGCCGAGGCGAGGCCCGCCGCGAGCGCCGAGACGATGAACTCGCCGGAGACCCGCGTATCGCGCCCGATCACGGCGCGCGGCCGGTGATCGCTTGCACCCTCGCGGCTGAGCACGCGCGCGGCGGCCACACCAAGGCCAAGGGCGAGTTCGGGGGTGATGTCACGGTTCGCGAGTCCGCGAACGCCGTCGGTACCGAAAAGGCGGGTCACAGTGGGATCCTTTCGCAAGCTAACCCCATTATTCTGCCACGCCATTTCGGCAGTTAACTCCCCCTGCAGCACGATCCATCCCCGAGCAGCTGACCGAGGCCCGGCCTCAGGCCTCGGGGGTGGTCGGCGGTGTGCTCGGCGGCGGAGTGCTGGACGGCGGCGCGCTGGGCGGCGGAGTGCTGGACGGCGGGGCGGCCGGCGGCTGCTGCTTGGCCTTCGCAATGCGCGGCCGCAGCGCGAGGGCCGCGGCAGCCAGGAGCGCTAGCGAGACCAGCAACAGCAAGAACAGCCCAATGCTGGGCGAGATCTTCGCGCCGAAATCGTAGCCGGCCGAGGACACGCTGGACAGCGATCCGAGCGCGTCGATGCTGATGAACAGGCCGAGGAGCCCCGCGACGGCTGCCGCGATGTGGGAGGCGAGCGGTGCCCACGCCACCTGCTTGAGCAGGCTCAAGGCGCCAAAGACGATGACCGCAAGCAGTAGGAGCAGCAGCATCACGCCGCGGCCACTCATCCCTTCGGAAAACAACGTGATCGATTGGCTGCGACGCTCGCCCAGGAAGCCCACCGTGACGGAGACAAACGGCAGGAAGAGGCTGATGAGCCCGAGCAGGCCGAGCGCGGGAATCGCGAGCGGGATCCAGGCGGCGACGTCCTTGCTGCCCTTGACCTTGGCGTACTCGGCGGTGGTGGCATTGCGCAGGTTCTTCGCGGCGCTGCTCGCGGCGGGCGCGACGTTGGTCTGGAAGAATTCCTTCGCCTCGGCGGCGATCTTCTTCGCGCCCTCTCCCACCTGATCCGTACCGGAAGCGGCGTATGCCGCGGAGCCGGACTGCTGATCGATCCATTCCTTCAGCGCCGGATAGCACGCGGGGTGCTTCGCGACGGCGGCGCGCAGGTCTGGCCGGTGCTGTGCGATGTGGGCGAGGGTTTCGGGCGAAAGCGTCGGATCATTGAGTGTCTCGGCGGTATAAGTCGAGGGGTCTGGGCTCGTCATGGGGTTCCTCCCTGCATGCATGGCGGCGGGGCCGCTCGGACTGGACCAGACTAGCGGCTGTGGCACACATCGCAAAGGCCCGCGCCCCATGATGGGACGCGGGCCATGCACGCAGCTCGAGGCGGGTTAGCGCTTGGAGTACTGCGGAGCCTTACGGGCCTTCTTCAGGCCGGCCTTCTTGCGCTCGGTGGCGCGGGCGTCGCGCGTGAGGAAGCCAGCCTTCTTCAGCGCGGGACGGTTGGCGTCGCGGTCGATCTCGTTGAGCGCGCGGGCAATGCCCAGACGCAGCGCACCGGCCTGACCGGACGAGCCACCGCCGTTGATGCGAGCGATAACATCGAAGCGGCCTTCGATGTCGAGCAGCTCGAACGGCGAGTTCACCAGCTGCTGGTGCAGCTTGTTCGGGAAATACTCATCGAGCTCGCGGCCGTTGATGGTCCACTTGCCCGAACCGGGGATCAGGCGGACGCGGGCGATGGCGCGCTTGCGACGACCGAGGGCCTGGCCCGGGGCGGTCGCGGAAACGCCGGCGCCGGTGTTGACCTTCTCGGTTTCCGATGTGTAAGTGCTGGGAGCGTCCTCTTCCAGCTCGTAGTCTGCAATGGTCTCAGCCACTGTTCTCCTCAGATCTGTGTCGGCGGCGAACCCTTAACGGGTTACTGCGCCACCTGGTCGATGGTGTAGGGCTGGGGCTTCTGAGCGGCATGCGGGTGCTCGCTGCCGGCGTAGACCTTCAGCTTGCGCATCTGCGCGCGACCCAGCGAGTTCTTCGGGACCATGCCGGCCACCGCCTTCGTGACGGCGCGCTCCGGGTGCTTGGCCAGGAGCTCGGCGTAGGAGGTGGCTTTCAGGCCGCCCGGGAACCCGGAGTGGCGGTAGGCCATCTTCTGTTCGAGCTTGGCGCCCGTCAGGGCGACCTTCTCGGCGTTGATGATGATGACGAAGTCACCGGTATCAACGTGCGGTGCAAAAATCGGCTTGTGCTTCCCACGGAGCAGGCGGGCTGCCTGGGAGGCCAGGCGGCCGAGGACAACGTCGGTGGCGTCAATGACGTGCCACTGCTTGTCGATTTCCCCGGGCTTAGGAGTGTACGTACGCACGGACTCTGCCTATCGTTTCTCTTCAGCAATCACTGCCTGGGCCTTGCCGGGCACCCGCATCGTGAACATGCGAGAGCGAGCCGGTTCAAACACGCCTCGGCAGTGACATTTCGCTGGAAATGGTCATGGTTTGCGCTGTGGGACCGCGAGCTCCATTGGCGAGTGGGAGGCGCCAAGGGGCAGTCGCACAACAATCACTTAGATTATCGCGCCCGCCCGCGCGGGTCAAAGGTCGTGACGCGGGTGTGCGGCAGTCCACACCGTGGCAGACTTAGGCTATGAGCACTTCAATCAACGACGATACCTTCGGCGACGGCGACCAGCCGCCCGTGGACACCTACCAGGGCACTGGCAACACGCTCGATGATCGCCTGCGGCAAGAAGAACCCGAAAACGATGAGCCGCGCGATGACATTCCCTATGACCGCTCCCCCGGCGGTGTCGGACAGCTCGTCGCCGAGCCCGACGATGACGGCCCGGAGGACCTGCCCGGCGAGGAGCAGTCGATCCTAGCCCGCGCCGAGGGCGCACCGCGCCGCGATGCCGCCCCGGAAGAATCCGCGATGCACCTGTCCGATGGCTACGACGACGCCGATCTGTACGACGGCGACGACGAGGACTACGAGGACAGCGCCGAGGATGACGCGGAGGCCGAATACGAGGATGCGATCGACCGCCGGGACGACTCCTCGGCTGAGTTCGCCTTCGATGAGGAAGAAGACGACGAACTCGCCTAGCGATGGACCACCACGTAACCCTGCGCGATGGGCACCGCCTGCCCTCCCTTGGTTTCGGGCTCTATAAAGTCCCGGCCGACCAGGCCGAAGACGTCGTCACCCACGGCCTTGCCTTCGGCTACCGACTGATCGACAGCGCGGAGTTCTACGCCAACGAGCCGCAGGCCGGGCGGGGGCTCGCCCGCAGCGGCGTCGAGCGCGATGACATCACCGTCACGAGCAAGTTCTGGGGCGAGGACTCGCAAGCTCCCGAGGCCGTCCGCGCTGCCTTCAATGCCTCCGAACGTGCCCTGGGCCGGATCGATCTCTACCTCATTCACTGGCCGCGACCGAGCCGCAATCAATATGTCGACGTGTGGCGCACACTCATCGAGCTGCGCGACGCCGGCCGGGTGCGCTCCATCGGCGTCGCGAACTTCTCCGCCGAGCAGATCACGCGCCTCGGCGAGGAAACCGGCGAGCTACCAGTCCTCAACCAGATCGAGCTCCACCCCTACCTGCAGCAGGCTGAGCTGCGGGACTTTCACGCCGAGCACGGCATCGTCACCCAGGCCTGGAGCCCGCTCGGGCGCGGCCACCTCTTGAGTGATCCCACGATCGTCGCGATCGCGGGCGCACACGGCGTCAGCCCGGCGCAGGTGGTGATCCGCTGGCACCTGCAACTCGGCACCGCCGCCGTCCCGAAGTCCGTGAACGCCGAGCGGCTGCGCAGCAACGCCGACGTCTTCAGCTTCGACCTCACCGCAGCGGAGATGGCGGCGATCGGCGAGCTAGAACGCGGCCAGCACTTTGGCACCGCACCCACCGACCGGCAGTAGCACGATGCCAGCACCGCGCCGCTAGTCGGCGCTTCCCCGCCCCGCGGCCGACGTGCGAACCTGCCGGGTCGCTTCTTGCCGGGCAGCCCACTGCTCCGGCGGCGGATACCGCACCGCAGTGAGCGTGAGCCCGTGCGCGGGCGCGACGGCGGCGGCGAGCGAACGGTCCTTGCGCGCGAGTACCTCGCCCATCCAGTCCGGGCTTTTCTTGCCGCGGCCCACCTCCACCAGGCACCCGACGATAGAGCGCACCATCGAATGGCAAAACGCGTCGGCGGCCAGGTCGATCTCGATGCCCGCCTCGCTGCGCGTCACGGCGCAGGTCAGCAGCCGGCGGATCGTTGTCGCCCCCTCGCGAGGTTTGCACAGCGCCGCAAAGTCCCACTCCCCAATGAGGTGATCGGCGGCGGCCTGCATTGCGTCGACCGCCAGATGCTCGCGCACCCACCACCGACAGTGCCGCGTTAGCGGATCAAATCCGCCAGCCGACAGGTCGGTGATGCGATAGCGGTAGGAGCGCCCGATCGCGGCAAAGCGCGCATCAAAGTCGCGGGAGACCTCTTCGGCTCGGTGCACGACGACGTCGGAGGACTTCGGCGGCACCCCGCCGCGCGTCATGATGCCGTGCAGCCGATCGATGAGTGCATCGGCCGGCGCGCGATCGCTGCGTCCCGGCAGCGCCAGCCACGCATCCGCCGAGCAGTCGAAGTGTGCGACTTGACCGGCGGCGTGAACGCCGGCGTCTGTGCGACCGGCGACGGTGAGGCGCACCTCCTCGCGCAGCACCGTCGCGAACGCCTCGGTCAGCACGCCCTCAACGGTGCGCTGCCCGGGCTGGGCCGCCCAGCCTGAAAACTGGGTGCCGTCATAGGCCAGATCAAGTCGGATTCGCCTCACGCACGTCATTGTAGGCAGGTGCGATAGCGTGCAGTCATGACCCCTCGCACGACGCTCGCCATCGATTGCGGCGGCGGCGGCATCAAGGCCTCCGTCCTCGACGACTCCGGCGTGATGCACGCGGCCCCGGTGCGCGCTGTGACGCCCTACCCGCTTTCGCCCGCGCGCCTCGTCTCTATCATCCGCGACCTTTCCACCCAGCTTCCCGCCGCTCGGCGCGTGACCGTCGGAATGCCGGGCATGATTCGCCGCGGCGTCGTCGTCGCCACCCCGCACTATATTTGCCGCGCCGGCCCCCGCACCCGCGTCCTGCCCGAGCTCCTGGCCGCCTGGACGGGCTTCGACATGCGCGGCGCGATCGAGGAATCCCTGGACATGCCCGCCCTGGTGTTAAACGACGCCGAAGTCCACGCCTGCGGCGTCGTCACCGGCACCGGCCTCGAAATGGTCATCACGCTCGGCACGGGGCTTGGCAATGCGATCTTCGACAACGGCGTCCTTGCCCCGCACGCCGAACTGAGCCAGTGCCCCGTCAAATGGGGCCTGACCTACGACGACTACATCGGCGAACACGAGCGCCTGCGACTGGGGGACGCGCACTGGTCACGCCGCGCCCGCCTCGTCATCGAGTCGCTGCAGCCCGTCTACCACTGGGACCGCCTCTACGTCGGCGGCGGCAACGGGCGACGCATCACCGCCGCGAATGTCGCGCGCCTAGGCCCCTCGGTCATCATCATTCCAAACGCTGCCGGCATCTCGGGCGGTGTGCGCGCCTGGGAGATGGCGCCCCAGGACTAGCCAGACACGCGTGATCCCCGCCCGGATACCCGGACGGGGATCAGCTGCGTTGCGCGAGCTCAGTGCGAGGAGACGTTACTCCTTGTCAGCGTCCTTGTCGGACTCGGCGGCCTCGTCGGCCTCCTGGCTGACCTCAACCTCGGTCTCTTCGGTTTCCTCATCGCTCTGCGCGAATTCGGTTTCCTCGACCGGGGTGGCGGGGATGTTCTTCTCGTCCTTGTCGGCGGCCTTCTCGGTTGCCTTCTCGGCTTCCTTCACGACGCCCTGCTTCGGGCTGTACGCCTCGGTGACAAGCTCGATCAAGGCCATCGGAGCGTTATCGCCCTTGCGCGGGGCGATCTTGGTGATGCGGGTGTAGCCGCCCGGACGCTCGGCGAACTTCGGGCCGAGATCCTCAAACAGCTTGGCGACGATGTCCTTGCGGGTGATCGTCTCCATCACCTTGCGGCGGGCGTGCAGATCGCCGCGCTTAGCGAGCGTGATGAGCTTTTCCGCGACGGGGCGCAGGCGCTTGGCCCGCGTTTCCGTGGTGCGGATCGCTTCATGCTCGAACAGCGACGTCGCAAGGTTGCTGAGCATGTGCTTTTCGTGGGAAGCGGAGCTCCCCAGGCGGGGTCCCTTAGACGGGGTAGGCATGTTTGGTCCTTTTCTTATCAGAGCTCGTCGCTGAAGTGCAGGTCTTCGAAGGTGACACCGTCGTCTTCGGATGCGAAGTCAACGCCGGAATCCTTCAGGCCGAGACCGTAGTCGGCCAGCTTCTCCTGGATCTCATCGATCGACTTCTTACCGAAGTTACGAATGTCCAGCAGATCTTCCTTCGAGCGTGCAACCAGCTGCCCGAGGGTGTGGATACCCTCGCGCTTGAGGCAGTTGTACGACCGCGACTGCAGGTCCAGGTCCTCGATCGGCAGCGCCAGATCCTGGGCGAGGGCCTGATCCGTCGGCGACGGGCCGATCTCGATGCCTTCTGCTTCCACGTTGAGTTCGCGGGCCAGGCCGAACAGCTCGACGAGGGTCTTGCCAGCGGAGGCAAGAGCATCGCGCGGAGCCATCGAGGGCTTGGTTTCCACGTCGACCACGAGGCGGTCGAAGTCCGTGCGCTGCTCGACACGGGTGGCTTCCACCTTGTAGGTCACCTTCAGCACCGGCGAGTAGATCGAATCCACCGGGATCCGACCGATCTCGGCGGTTTCGTCCTTGTTCATGGCGGCCGGCACGTAACCACGGCCACGCTCAACGGTGAGCTCGATCTCGAGCTTGCCCTTGGCGTTAATGGTCGCAATGTGCAGATCCGGGTTGTGCACCTCGACGCCAGCCGGCGGCGTGATATCGCCGGCAACAACGACGCCCGGGCCCTGCTTGCGCAGGTACATGACGACGGGCTCGTCGTGGTCGGAGGAGACGACCAGGTTCTTAATGTTCAAAATGATCTCGGTGACGTCTTCCTTGATCCCCGGGATGGTGGAGAACTCGTGAAGGACGCCGTCGATCCGGATGGAGGTAACCGAGGCACCCGGAATCGAGGACAGCAAAGTCCTGCGAAGCGAGTTGCCAAGGGTGTAGCCGAATCCTGGCTCCAGGGGTTCGATAACGAATCGCGAGCGGTTCTCGCTCACGACCTCCTCGGTCAGCGTGGGACGCTGGGCAATCAGCACTTGGTAATCCTTTCAGCCGGCATCCGCTATTTGACGCCGTGCGGGACAACGTGTGGTCCCCGGTGGGTCTCTGTCTACCGCTACCGGGGCGGAAGCGTCTTAGACGCGACGACGCTTCGGCGGACGGCACCCGTTGTGTGCCTGCGGCGTAACGTCAGAGATCGAGGAGACCTCCAGGCCCGTGGCCTGAAGGGAGCGGATAGCGGTCTCACGTCCAGAGCCGGGGCCCTTAACAAACACGTCGACCTTCTTCATGCCGTGCTCCTGGGCGCGGCGCGCGGCGGCTTCAGCGGCGAGCTGAGCGGCAAACGGCGTCGACTTACGCGAACCCTTGAAGCCCACCTGACCGGAGGAGGCCCATGCGATGACGGCGCCTTCCGGATCGGTGATGGACACGATCGTGTTGTTGAACGTGGACTTGATGTAGGCGTTGCCCTGGGCAACGTTCTTGCGATCCCGGCGGCGGCCCTTGCGCGCCACCGCGGATGTGCGGGTCTTGGGAGGCATATGTGTTTCTATCTCCAGGTCATCGGACCGGTCAGCTTGCGCTGTGCCGGACTACAGTTAGCGGGTCTTCTTCTTACCGGCAACGGTCTGCTTCGGACCCTTGCGGGTACGAGCATTGGTCTTGGTGCGCTGGCCGTGCACCGGCAGGCCACGACGGTGACGCAGACCCTGGTAGCAACCAATTTCCACCTTGCGGCGAATGTCAGCTGCGACCTCGCGGCGGAGATCACCTTCCACCTTGAAGTTGCCTTCGATGTAATCGCGAAGGGCAACGAGATCAGATTCCTGCATGTCCTTGACACGCAGATCGGGCGAAACGCCCGTCGCTTCGAGAGCTTCCTGGGCGCGGGTGCGACCCACACCGTAAATGTACGTCAGCGCAACCTCAAGCCGCTTTTCGCGGGGGAGGTCAACGCCAGCTAGACGTGCCACTGATCAGTCTCCTGACTGTTCGGACCGGAGGTCTTTCCCGTTGCCTTCTCGCGGGATTGCGAGCCCCGGCCTCCGGACCGGGGGTTGCGCGATGCGCTGGCAGCAGGATCGATGGGCGATGCCCATCTTTCTCGTCACTTAGCCCTGACGCTGCTTGTGACGAACGTTTTCGCAGATGACCATGACGCGACCGTGCCGGCGAATAACCTTGCACTTGTCGCAGATCTTCTTGACGCTAGGCTGGACCTTCATGTCATTCCTCCGCCACCGATGATCTCGGCAGCTAACAGTTACTTGTAGCGGTAGACGATACGACCCCGAGTGAGGTCGTAGGGGCTCAGCTCAACGACGACCCGATCTTCGGGAAGAATACGAATGTAGTGCTGACGCATCTTCCCGCTAATGTGGGCAAGCACAATGTGCTTGTTATCAAGCTCTACTCGAAACATCGCGTTGGGCAGCGCTTCGACGACAGTGCCCTGAACCTCGATGACGCCGTCCTTTTTTGCCATGCTCTACGTACTTCTCCTCATATATCGGCGCCGATTGGCACCCTCGTGCGGTGCCATAGGAATGTATGGCACGTGTACGCACGTCCAGCTGACCATCCTATGGGAATTAGAGCGCGAAAGAAACTCTTCGCCGACGTGAAGCGCGCCACCTGGGCGCTACAGCTCGATCGGGGTAACGCCGTAGCGCGCTAGGTCGGCCGCGCCACCATCGGGCAGCGTCAAGACGCGCACTCCCCCATCTACGAGTGCGACGGCGTGCTCCCAGTGCGAGGCGCGTGAACCATCGAGGGTCACGACGGTCCAGTCATCGTCGAGCGTTTCGTTATCGGGGCTGCCAAGCACGAGCATCGGCTCGACGCACACCGCCATGCCGGACTTGATCTTGGGACCCTTCGGACTCGCATAGTTCACGACGTCGGGCGGCTGGTGCATCGCGGAACCAATGCCATGTCCCACGTATTCGCGCACGATGCCAAGTTCACGCCCGTCGACGGGGTTGTCTTCCACCACGCGCTGGACAGCCTTGCCGACAACGTTTAGGGATTTGGCGCCCGCGAGGGCGGCAATCCCCTGCCACATGGCTTCCCGGGTGATCTCCGAAAGCTTGAGATCCTCCGGACGAGGCGTTCCGACGATGAAGGTGCGGGCGGAATCGCCATGCCAGCGGCGTCCCGAGGGTCCGGCGACACTGCAGCCGCCGTCAACGGAGACGACATCGCCATCGCGCAGTACGCGCTCGCCCGGGATGCCGTGAACGATCTCCTCGTTGACCGATAGGCAGACCGTTGCGGGATAGCCGTGGTAGCCAAGGAAGTTCGGCTTTGCGCCGGCCTCGCGGCAGACCCGTTCGGCGATCGCATCAAGCTCGCCCGTCGTGATTCCGACCTCGGCGGCCGCTTCGACGGCGGTGAGCATGTCATAGACGATCGCGCCCGCCTCAGCCATCACGGCGAGTTGGGCGCGCGTCTTGATTTCCGGTTTAGGTCCGAACATCACAGGGCGTCAACGGCCGCAAGGATGCGTGCGGTGACCTCGTCGACTCCGCCCATGCCGTCCACGGAGACCAGCAGGCCACGCTCCCGGTAGATGTCGGCAACAGGGGCGGTCGTGTCGCGGTAGATGTTCAACCGGGTGCGAATGACCTCTTCGGTGTCATCCGTGCGGCCCTGGTCGATGCCGCGCTTAAGCAGCCGCTCAACAACCGCGTCCTCATCGACGGTGATCTCGATGACGCCATCCAGGCCCTGATCGCCGAGCAGCTCGTCGAGCAGTTCGACCTGTGCGGGGTTGCGCGGGAAGCCGTCGAGGAGGAAACCGTTACCGGTGTCCTTGGCAGCGAGGCGTTCCTTCAGCATCTCGACGGTGACTGAATCGGGCACGAGCTCGCCGCGCGCGATGTAGGAGCCGGCGAGGTGGCCGAGCTCGGAGCCTTCCGAGATGTGCGAGCGGAAGAGCTCGCCGGTGGAAATCGTCGGGACTCCCAGGTGGGAGGCCAGGCGCTCCGCTTGCGTGCCTTTGCCAGCTCCGGGGGCACCAAACAACACTAATCGCGCGCTCATGACAAGAATCCTTCGTAGTGACGCTGTTGCAGTTGTGAATCGATGTCCTTAACAGTCTGCAGTGCGACACCGACCATAATCATGATCGATGTGCCGCCCCATGGCATGGCGCCGTCCAATCCCATGACCGCAAACAGGATCTCGGGGACGAGGGCGACGACAGCGAGGTAGAGAGCGCCGGGTGCCGTAATACGCGTCATCACGTAGTTGAGGTAGTCGGCGGTGGGCTTGCCAGCGCGGATGCCGGGGATGAAGCCGCCGTAGCGCTTCATGTTGTCGGCGACTTCCTGCGGGTTGAACGTAATCGCGGTGTAGAAGAACGCGAAGAAGAGGATGAGCAGGGTGTAGACGGCCAGGCGCATCGGGTGCGAGGGCGCGAACCACTGCTGCAGCGCGAGAGACCAATCAGCGGTCCGATTGAACTCGGCGATCATGATCGGCAGGTGCATGATCGAGGACGCGAAGATCACGGGGATAACGCCCGCGAGGTTGATCTTCATCGGGATGTAGGTCGAGGAGCCGCCGTACAGGCGGCGGCCCACCATGCGCTTGGCGTACTGGACCGGGATGCGACGCTGGCACTGCTCGACGAAGACGACGGCCAGCGTGATCAGGAGGATCACCGCGATGATGATGAGTAGCTTGACGAGGCCGGACTCGAGACCGAAGACGCGGCCAAGGCCCGTCGGGAAGCTCGCGGCGATCGAGGTGAAGATCAGCAGCGACATGCCGTTGCCGATGCCCTTTTCGGTGATGAGCTCGCCGAGCCACATGATCAGGCCGGTACCGGCGGTCATCGTCAGGATCGTCAGCAGCAGGGTGCCGGGTCCCGCGTTCGGGATCGGGCTGACCGGGCAGCCCTGGAAGAGCAGGCCGTTGGCCGCCGTCGTGACCATGACGGTGGACTGCAAGACACCGAGGAAGATCGTCAGGTAACGCGTGTACTGGGTGAGCTTCGCCTGGCCCGCGTGACCTTCCTTGTGCAGATCCTCGAACCGCGGAATGACGACCCGCATGAGCTGCACGATAATCGACGCCGTAATGTACGGCATGATGCCGAGGGCGAAGACCGAGAGCTGAAGTAGGCCGCCTCCGGAAAAGAGGTTCATCATGCCAAGGAAGGTGCTTTCGGCGCCGGCCACGCACTGTTGCACGTTCCCGTAGTCAACTCCCGGCGCGGGCACGAACGAGCCGAACCGGTAGATGGCCATGATGGCGAGCGTAAACAGCAGCTTCCGACGCAGGTCAGGGGTTTTAAACGCCTGAGCGAATGCAGCGAGCAAAATTCCTCCCAGTGCGTTGGCCGCCTGCGACACCGTTCTCTTCGCCCGGTGCACGGCCAACTGGAGAGTCGGGGTCCGACTCGAGGGTCAATCTCTTTAGAGTGTACGAGCTAAACTCGCATCTGCGGAAATGCCCCCGCGCCTCGCTGAGGCACGGGGGCGTTCCACAGGTGGGTGGCAGCACCGAAAACTCGGTGTGCCGACCGCGTTAGGCCCCCGTAATGGAGCCGCCCGCGGCCTCGATCTTCTCCTTGGCGGAGCCCGACCACGCATCAGCGGTGACGTTGACGGCCACGGAGATTTCTCCCGTGCCCAAAATCTTCACGGGCTGCTTTGCGCGAACCGCGCCCTTGTCCACGAGGTCGGCGACGGTCACGTCCCCGCCCTTCGGGAAGAGCTCGGCGAGCTTCGTCAGGTTCACGACCTGGTAGGTCACCTTGTTCGGGTTCTTGAACCCACGCAGCTTGGGCAGCCGCATGTGCAGCGGCATCTGGCCGCCTTCGAACCCGGCAGGGACCTGGTAGCGGGCCTTGGTGCCCTTGGTACCACGACCAGCGGTCTTACCCTTGGAGCCTTCGCCTCGACCCACGCGGGTCTTGGCCTTCTTGGCGCCGGGGGCAGGACGAAGATCGTGAATCTTCAGTGGCGTCGACTCTTCAGCCATGCTCACTCAACCTCCTCGACAGCGACCAGGTGGTCGACCACGCGGATCTGCCCGCGAATCGCGGGACTGTCCGGACGGACGACGCTCTGACCGATCTTGCGCAGCCCGAGGGCGCGCAGCGTCTCACGCTGGTTGCGAAGTCCGCCAATGGTGGACTTCTTCTGGGTGATCTTCAGATTTGCCATTACGCACCTGCCTCGGCGGATTCGGCTTCGGCCTCGGCCTTGGCACGAGCTTCACCTTCGGCGCGGTGGCGCAGCAGCGCGGAGGGCGCGACGCGGTCCAGCGGCAGGCCGCGGCGAGCCGCAACCGCTTCGGGCTGCTCGAGCTGCTTGAGCGCGGCAACCGTGGCTCGCACGATGTTCAGCGCATTCTGCGATCCCAGCGACTTGGTGAGGATGTCGTGGATGCCAGCGCATTCCAGGACGGCGCGCACCGGGCCGCCGGCGATAACACCGGTACCGGGAGCGGCCGGACGCAGCAGGACAACACCTGCAGCGTCTTCACCCTGCACAGTGTGCGGGATCGTCTTGGCAATGCGCGGGATGCGGAAGAAGTTCTTCTTCGCCTCTTCCACGCCCTTGGCAATGGCGGCGGGAACTTCCTTCGCCTTGCCGTAGCCGACGCCAACCGTGCCATCGCCGTCACCGACGACCACGAGGGCGGTGAAGGAGAAGCGACGGCCACCCTTCACAACCTTCGCGACGCGGTTGATGGTGACAACACGCTCGACGAACTGGTTCTTGTCATCGCCGCCACGGCGGTTGTCGCGACGCTGTTCGTCGCGGCCCCGGCGGCCTTCGTTACGCTCGCGTCCCTGTTCGGCGGAACCCGAGCCGGTCCGATTTCGCTGCGGTGCAGCCATGGATTTACTCCTGCTCTCTTCGTTCTCGCTGGTTACAGGGCCAAGCCGGCTTCGCGGGCACCGTCAGCGACGGCGGCCACGCGGCCGTGGTACTTGTTTCCGCCCCGGTCGAAGACGGCGGACTCGATACCCGCTGCCTTAGCGCGCTCGCCGAGCAGTTCGCCCACCTTGCGTGCCTTATCGACCTTGGAACCTTCGGCCTGACGCAGATCGACTTCCATCGTGGAAGCCGACGCCAGGGTGTGACCCGCAACGTCATCGACGAGCGTGGCCACCATGTGGCGCGCGCTGCGCTTGACGATGAGGCGGGGACGCTGCGCGGTGCCGGCAATGTGCTTGCGCACGCGCTGGTGGCGGCGCTTCCGGGCGATCGCCTTGCCCTTGCCCTTAACGCTAACGGACATGGGTTACTTACCAGCCTTTCCTGCCTTGCGGCGAACCTGCTCGCCGGCGTAACGCACACCCTTGCCCTTGTAGGGCTCAGGCTTGCGCAGCTTACGAATGGAGGCCGCGGTTTCACCGACGAGCTGCTTGGAAATACCCGAGACCGAGAACTTGGTCGGGCTTTCCACCACGAAGGTGATGCCTTCGGGGGCGGTGACCGAGATGGGGTGTGAGAAGCCGAGCGCGAACTCGAGGTTCTGGCCCTTGGCGGTGACGCGGTAACCGGTACCGACGATCTCCAGCTTCTTCTCGTAGCCCTTCGTGACACCCTCGACCATGTTGGCGATGAGGGTGCGGGTCAGGCCGTGCAGCGAACGCGATTCGCGCTCGTCGTTGGGACGGGTCACCGCAATGGCGCCGTCCTCGTCGCGGTCCACGGTGATCGGAGCGGGAACGTTGTGGGTCAGGGTGCCCTTGGGGCCCTTGACGGTCACGACGTTGCCATCGATCGAGACGTCCACGCCGGAGGGAACCGGAACGGGAATCTTGCCGATACGTGACATTGTGCGTTCTCCTTTCCGGTTCTTACCAGATGTACGCGAGGACTTCCCCGCCTACACCCTTAGATTCGGCCTCGCGGTCCGTCAGCAGACCGGAGGACGTGGACAAAATAGCGACACCCAGTCCGCCGAGCACCTTGGGGAGCTTGGTGGACTTGGCGTAGACCCGCAGGCCCGGCTTCGACACGCGCTTGACGCCGACGAGGGCGCGCTTGCGGTCGGTGCCGTACTTCAGCTCGAGGGTGAGCTTCTTGCCCACCTCGGCGTCCTCCGCGGACCAGTCCGCGATGTAGCCTTCGGCCTTCAGGATTTCGGCGATGTTCGCCTTCAGTTTCGAGTACGGCATCGACACCGTCTCGTGGTACGCCGAGTTGGCGTTACGCAGACGCGTGAGCATGTCTGCGATGGGATCTGTCATAGTCATGTTGTTGGGCCTTCGCCCTTCCTCGTCGCGGTTTCCCTAGTGGGGACCTACAACGTAGTGGTTACCAGCTGCTCTTCGTCACGCCGGGGAGCTGGCCAGCAAGGGCCATCTCACGCAGGCAGATACGGCACAGGCCGAACTTGCGGTACACCGAGCGCGGACGACCGCACTTCTGGCACCGGGTGTAGCCTCGCACGCCGAACTTCGGCTTGCGGGAGGCCTTGACTTTCAGGGAGGTCTTCGCCATCTGTCAGTTCTCCTTAAACGGGAAGCCGAGGCGGCGCAGCAGCGAGCGACCTTCGTCGTCAGTCTTGGCGGACGTCACGATGGTGATGTCCATGCCGCGCACGCGGTCAATCTTGTCCTGGTCGATCTCGTGGAACATGGACTGTTCCGTGAGGCCGAAGGTGTAGTTTCCGTTGCCGTCGAACTGCTTGGGCGACAGACCACGGAAGTCACGAATGCGGGGCAGGGCCAGCGACAGGAGGCGGTCCAGGAACTCCCACATGCGGTCGCCGCGCAGCGTGACGTGCGCACCGATCGGCATACCTTCGCGCAGCTTGAACTGGGCGATGGACTTGCGGGCCTTGGTCACCTGCGGCTTCTGGCCGGTGATCAGCGTGAGGTCGTTGATCGCGCCGTCGATGAGCTTGGAGTCGCGAGCCGCGTCTCCCACACCCATGTTGACAACAATCTTGACGGGCTTAGCGACCTCGTTGATGTTGGGGTGGTTGAATTCCTCGCGCAGGCCGTTGATGACCTCGTCGCGGTAACGCACCTTCAAACGGGGCTGAGTCTTGGTTTCGCTCATTACAGCTCCTTACCCGAACGCTTAGCGATGCGCACGCGCTGGGTCTTGGTCCGGCCGTTGCGCTCGACGGTCTCGACGCGGTAGCCCACGCGAGTTCCCTTCTTGGTTTCCGGATCCACGACCATCACGTTGGAGATGTGGATCGGCGCTTCGATGGTTTCAATACCACCGGTGCGGGCGCCACGGGTGGACTGGCCAACCTTGGTGTGCTTCTTAACGCGCTGAACGCCCTCGACCACCACGCGGTTGGTCTCGGTCAGAACCTTGAGCACGCGTCCGGTCTTGCCCTTATCGCGACCGGCGATGACGACGACCTGGTCGCCCTTCTTCACCTTTGCCATTTAGAGCACCTCCGGGGCGAGCGAGATGATGCGCATGAAACGACGGTCACGCAGCTCGCGGCCAACCGGGCCGAAGATACGCGTACCGCGCGGTTCACCATCATTTTTCAAAATGACGGCAGCATTCTCATCGAATCGAATGTATGAGCCATCGGGACGGCGACGTTCCTTCTTGGTCCGGACGATGACGGCCTTGACCACGTCGCCCTTCTTCACGTTGCCGCCGGGGATGGCGTCCTTGACGGTGGCGACAATCGTGTCGCCGATACCGGCATAGCGCCGGCCGGAGCCACCGAGAACCCGGATGCAAAGAATCTCCTTCGCACCGGTGTTGTCGGCGACCTTAAGCCGCGACTCCTGCTGGATCATTGAGTGTTCTCCTGTCGTCGTGCCGGTTCTCGGTCAAATGCCCGAGCCTAGCCGAACGGTTTACTGCACTGCCTTGTCCGGCCCCTAAAGCGAGGCATGGTGACCGTTCCGGACCGGAAGAATCTGCGAAATTAAAGGCGCAGGGAGGTCCAGTGGCCACAAGGCAACCGTTCGAGTATAGATCATTGGCCAAGCGCAATCCAAGCGTTTTTCGGCGGCTAGGCGTGTAATCGCTCACGCCGCTGCGCACTGCCGTACTCCCCCGCTCACACGAGGCGGCCGCACACATCAACGGGGCCGACAATCGGACTGATTGCCGGCCCCGTTGTCATGCTTGGAGCAGCTGGGTTTAGCGAGCCTTTTCCAAGATTTCCACGACGCGCCAGTGCTTGGTGGCGGACAGTGGACGGGTCTCCATGATGCGAACGAGGTCGCCAATGCCACACTCGTTGTTCTCATCGTGGGCCTTCACCTTGGAGGTGCGGCGAACGACCTTGCCGTACAGGGCGTGCTTGACGCGGTCTTCGAGTTCAACGACGACGGTCTTATCCATCTTGTCGCTGACCACGTAGCCACGGCGGGTCTTGCGGTAGTTGCGCGCCTGGGGCGCGGCCTCAGCGGTAGCGTTATCGCTCATTGCCTACAGACCTTCCTTACTTCTTCACGGGAGCGGTGCGAATGCCCAGCTCACGCTCGTTGACGATCGTGTAGATGCGTGCGATATCGCGACGCACGGCCTTAACGCGGCCATGGTCTTCGAGCTGGCCGGTCGCAGCGGCGAACCGCAGGTTCAGCAGTTCGGCCTTCGCCTTCGCAAGTTCTTCGGCGAGGCGCTCGTTGTCCATTCCGTCCAGGTCGGACGGGGTCAGGCCCTTGGATCCGATGGCCATTAGCCTTCACCACCCTCACGGCTCACAAAGCGGGTCTTGATCGGCAGCTTGTGCTGCGCGCGGCTCATGGCCTCGCGAGCGAGCTGCTCGGGAACACCACCGAGCTCGAACATGACGCGGCCCGGCTTAACGTTGGCCACCCACCACTCAGGCGAACCCTTACCGGAACCCATGCGGGTTTCGGCCGGCTTCTTGGTCAGCGGGCGGTCGGGGAAGATGTTGATCCACACCTTGCCGCCACGCTTGACGTGACGGGTCATGGCGATACGAGCAGCCTCAATCTGGCGGTTCGTGATGTAGCCACTTTCCAGGGCCTGGATCGCGTAATCACCGAAGTTGATTTCGGTGCCACCGCTGGCGCGACCGCTCCGCTTGGGACGGTGCTGCTTACGGAACTTAGTCCGACGCGGGATAAGCATGAGTTATGCCTCCGATCCGGTTTCACTCGCCTGAGGCTGCTCGGGGTTAGCGGCAGCCTCGGGGGCTTCGCTGCGGCGCGGAGCGCCACGGCGGCCGGCACCTTCACCACGGCGTCCGCGGCGGCCCTCGCCGCGACGGCCACCACGCGGGGCAGCCTGGGCCTGGGCGCGAGCGAGTTCCTTATCGGTGACATCGCCCTTGTAGATCCAGACCTTCACGCCGATGCGTCCGAAGGTAGTGCGGGCCTCAAAGAAGCCGTAGTCAATGTTGGCGCGCAGGGTGTGCAGGGGCACACGGCCTTCGCGGTAGAACTCCGAGCGCGACATTTCCGCACCGCCGAGGCGGCCGGAGCACTGCACGCGGATACCCTTGGCGCCGCCACGCTGGGCGGACTGGATGCCCTTGCGCATGGCGCGACGGAAGGAGACGCGAGCAGCGAGCTGCTCGGCGATTCCCTGGGCGACGAGCTGCGCGTCGATCTCGGGGTTCTTAACTTCCAGAATGTTGAGCTGGACCTGCTTGCCCGTGAGCTTTTCGAGCTGGCCGCGCAGGCGGTCAGCTTCGGCGCCACGGCGACCGATCACGATGCCCGGGCGGGCCGTGTGCAGATCGACGCGAACGCGGTCACGGGTGCGCTCGATGTCCACGCGAGCAATGCCCGCGCGCTCCAGGTCCTCGGACAGGAGGTTGCGGATCGCGACGTCCTCCCGGACGTAGTCGCTGTACCGCTGGCCTTCCTTGGAGGAGTCGGAGAACCAACGCGAACGGTGGTCCGTCGTAATTCCGAGACGGAACCCGGTCGGGTTAACCTTTTGCCCCATTACCGATTCCCTTCTTCTGGCGCACCGACAACAACAGTGATGTGGCTGGTCCGCTTGTTGATACGGCCCGCCGCGCCCTTGGCGCGGGGACGGAACCGCTTCATCGTCGGGCCCTCGTCGACATATGCCGCGAGAACCACGAGGTCATTTTCATTGAACGACTCGGAGGCCTGATCGGCCTTGACCCGAGCGTTTGCAATCGCACTTTCGAGCACCTTGCGTACGGTACCGGCTGCCGCCTGCGGTGCGAAGCGGAGGATATCGATTGCCTCCACTGCGCCCTTGCCGCGAACGACGTCGATGACGCGCCGTGCCTTCATGGGCGTGACGCGCACATATCGCGCCTGCGCCTTGGCTTCCATCGCTTCCTGCCTAACTTGGTTCATGGTTCGAGGATGTAATCGCGCCCCGCTTAGCGGCGGCGGGCCTTACGGTCGTCCTTGTCGTGCCCGCGGTAGGTGCGGGTCGGCGCGAACTCCCCGAGCTTGTGGCCAACCATCGACTCGGTGACAAATACCGGCACGTGCTTACGTCCGTCGTGCACCGCGAAGGTGTGACCCAGGAAATCCGGGGTAATGACGGAACGACGCGACCAGGTCTTGATGACGTTCTTCTTACCAGCCTCGTTCATCTGATCGACCTTCTTTTGCAGATGGTCGTCGACGAAGGGGCCCTTCTTCAAACTACGTGGCATTTCGTCTCCCTATCAGCGCTTCTTGCCGGTCCGGCGACGACGCACGATCATCTTGTCGCTCGGCTTGTTCGGACGGCGGGTACGGCCTTCCTTCTGGCCCCACGGGCTGACCGGGTGACGGCCACCGGAGGTCTTACCCTCGCCACCACCGTGCGGGTGGTCGATCGGGTTCATGGCGACGCCACGCACGTGCGGGCGCTTGCCCTTCCAGCGCATGCGGCCGGCCTTGCCCCAGTTGATGTTCGACTGTTCGGCGTTGCCGACCTCGCCGACGGTCGCGCGGCAGCGCGCGTCGACGTTGCGGATTTCACCGGAGGGCATACGCAGCTGGGCCCAGGTCGATTCCTTGGCGACGAGCTGAACGCCGGCGCCCGCGGAGCGAGCGATCTTGGCGCCGCCACCGGGCTTGATCTCGATGGCGTGCACGACGGTACCGAGCGGGATGTTGCGCAGCGGCAGGTTGTTGCCGGGCTTGATGTCCGCGGCGGGACCGGCCTCGATGCGATCGCCCTGCTTGATCTTGGCCGGAGCCAAGATGTAGCGCTTCTCGCCATCGGCGTAGTGCAGCAGCGCGATGTTCGCGGTGCGGTTCGGGTCGTACTCGATGTGCGCGACCTTGGCGGGGATACCGTCCTTGTCATGGCGACGGAAGTCGATGACGCGGTAGGCGCGCTTGTGACCGCCACCGCGATGACGCGAGGTGATGCGGCCCGTCGAGTTACGGCCGCCGGTCTTGTGCAGCGGACGCAGCAGCGACTTTTCGGGCGTCGAGCGCGTGATCTCCGTGAACTCGGAGACCGAGGCGCCGCGGCGGCCCGGGGTCGTCGGCTTGTACTTGCGGATAGCCATTAGATAGCCACCTCACCGAAGATATCGATGGTGCCCTCACGCAGCGTGACGATGGCGCGCTTGGTGTCCTTGCGCTTGCCAAGACCGTCGCGGGTACGGCGGGTCTTACCCTTGCGGTTGATGGTGTTGACCGATGCGACCTTGACGTCAAAGATCTGCTCGATGGCGTTCTTGATCTCGGTCTTGTTCGAGCGGGGGTCCACGATGAACGTGTACTTACCCTCGTCGATCAGGTTGTAGCTCTTTTCGGAAACGACGGGAGCGAAAATGATGTCCCGCGGGTTCTTCGACGGCTCGATGCTCACTTGGTTTCCTCCTTCGCGTCCGCTTCGCGGCCGGCGAGGAATGCGTCGAGCGCATCGGAGGTGAACACCACGTCATCGCGAACGAGGACGTCGTAGGTGTTCAGCTGGTCCGGCCAGAGAAGGTGGACGGTCGGCACGTTGCGCAGCGAGAGCTGGGTCAGCTCGTCTTCACGCGTCACGACGACGAGCGCCGTGCGGCCGGTGCTGACGCCCTTGAGGGCGGCCAGGGCCTTTTTGGTCGACGGGGTGTCACCGTCGAGGAACGAGGAGATGACGAAGACGCGACCGTGACGGGCGCGATCCGACAGGGCGCCACGCAGCGCGGCGGCCTTCATCTTCTTCGGGGTGCGCTGGGCGTAGGAACGCGGCTGCGGGCCGTGAACGACGCCGCCACCGGCCCACTGCGGAGCGCGGATGGAACCCTGGCGCGCGCGGCCGGTGCCCTTCTGGCGCCACGGCTTGCGGCCACCGCCGGAAACGGCGGCGCGGGTCTTGGTCGCGGCGGTGCCGGCACGACGAGCGGCCTGCTGCGCAACGACGACCTGGTGAATCAGGGGAACGTTAACTTCGACGTCGAAGATCTCGGCGGGCAGTTCAGCCGTGCCGGTCTTCTTACCAGTTGCGTCGAGAACGTCGACCGTGGTGGCGGTCATGACTAGGCTCCCTTCGCGGCGTTACGGATCACGACCGTGGCGCCCTTGACGCCGGGAACGGCACCGGAGAGCAGAACGTAGCCGTTCTCCTCGTCGATGGCGTGGATCGTGAGGTTCTGGACTGTGGTGCGCTCGTTGCCCATGCGGCCGGCCATGCGCATGCCACGGAACACACGTCCCGGGGTCGCGCAGCCGCCGATGGAGCCCGGCTTGCGGTGAATCTTGTGGGCACCGTGCGAGGCGGGGCCACCGCCGAAGCCATGACGCTTCATCACACCGGCAAAGCCCTTGCCGCGGGAGGTACCGGTCACGTCGACGAGCTCGCCAGCGGCGAAGGTGTCGAGGCCGATCTCCTGGCCAGCGCTGTAGTTGTCCGCATCCGAGGTGCGGATCTCGAGGACGGTGCGACGCGGGGTCACACCGGCCTTGGCAAAGTGGCCCTTGAGCGGCTGGGTCACCTTGCGGGGATCGATTTCGCCGGCAGCAACCTGCACGGCCTGGTAGCCATCGACATCGAGGGTGCGCACCTGAGTAACCACGTTGGTGTCCACCTTGATGACGGTGACGGGGACGAGGCGCGCCTCGTCATCCCAGACCTGGGTCATGCCGAGCTTCGAGCCAACAAGCGCCTTGACGGCCTTGCCAGCTTCCGGCTGGGTAATCGTAGTCATGTCAGGTTCCTCAGAGCTTGATCTCGATGTTGACGTCCGCGGGCAGGTCGAGACGCATGAGCGAATCGACGGCCTTGGGCGTCGGGTCGATAATGTCAATCAGCCGCTTGTGGGTGCGCATCTCAAAGTGCTCACGGCTGTCCTTGTATTTGTGGGGCGACCGAATAACGCAGAACACGTTCTTTTCAGTCGGCAGCGGCACCGGGCCCACGACCGTCGCACCAGCGCGGGTCACCGTGTCGACAATCTCGCGTGCCGAGCTATCGATGACCTCGTGGTCGTAGGACTTGAGCCGGATGCGGATCTTTTGTCCCGCCATGGCGTCGTCTAACCTCTCTCGTACCGCAACTTCTCCGACCCCCGCGCTCGGGCGTGTCGCGTGCGCAATGAGCGCATTTGACCACGCTCCGGCAGGTTCCGGGTCGTTGGTTACTTGGTTGGACGGGGGCGATTTACCACCCGCCCGAAGTCTGCACACTCGGACGTGAATCCGAGCAACCGTACTAGTCTGCCAGAACTTCCCGCACCATGTAAACCCGCATCTGCGTGATTCAGCGTACGTTCTGGCCGGCAACCCATATGGGCGCCAGGCGTTCCGGCCGTTCGAGATTACCGCATGTGGCCGCGGATGTGAAACCCGCAGGGGGCATATGGGGGCGTGAGCCTGCCCACGCCCCCGCGCTCGGGCGTGTCGCGCTGTCAGGAACCGCCGTCAGGCAGCCCTCTCCCCCGCCGAACCACCGCTGTAGCCGCCACACCGGAATCTCTGGGCATAGCAAAGGGCCCGGCTCCTTGCGGAACCGGGCCCTTTGACTGATCGTGTCAGATCAGAAGCTCAGCAGGTGCCTTACTTCAGGATCTTCGTCACGCGGCCGGAGCCAACGGTGCGGCCACCCTCGCGGATGGCGAAGCCGAGGCCCTCTTCCATGGCGATCGGCTGAATGAGCTCGACCGTCATTTCGGTGTTGTCGCCGGGCATGACCATCTCGGTGCCCTCGGGCAGCGAAATGACGCCGGTGACGTCCGTGGTGCGGAAGTAGAACTGCGGACGGTAGTTCGTGTAGAACGGGTTGTGGCGGCCGCCCTCATCCTTGGACAGGATGTAGACCTGCGCCTCGAAGTTGGTGTGCGGGGTGATCGAACCCGGCTTGACGACAACCTGGCCACGCTCCACGTCTTCGCGACGGGTGCCGCGCAGGAGGAGACCACAGTTCTCGCCGGCCCACGCCTCATCCATCTGCTTGTGGAACATCTCGATACCGGTGACGGTCGTCTTCTGCGGCTCGCGGATACCGACGATCTCAACTTCGGAGTTGATCGGCAGCTTGCCACGCTCGACACGGCCGGTCACAACGGTGCCGCGGCCGGTGATGGTGAAGACGTCTTCGATCGGCATGAGGAACGGCTTGTCCATGTCACGCACGGGCTCCGGAACGTTCTCGTCCACGGCTTCCATGAGGGTGGCAACGGACTCGACCCACTCGGAGTCGCCTTCCAGGGCCTTCAGAGCGGAGACGCGGACGATCGGGGCGTTGTCGCCGTCGAAGCCCTGCGAGGAGAGCAGCTCGCGGATTTCTTCCTCCATGAGCTCCAGCATGTCCTCAGCGTCGTCGCCGTACTCGGCCATCGCCTGGTCGGTCTTGTTCAGCGCGACCAGCAGGTAGGGCACGCCCACCTGGCGGGCGAGCAGAACGTGCTCGCGGGTCTGGGCCATGATGCCGTCGGTGGCGGCGATCACGAGGATCGCACCGTCCATCTGAGCGGCGCCGGTGATCATGTTCTTGATGTAGTCGGCGTGCCCCGGGGCGTCAACGTGCGCGTAGTGGCGCTTGTCGGTCTGGTACTCAACGTGGGAGACGTTGATGGTGATGCCGCGCTGACGCTCTTCGGGAGCGTTGTCGACCTGGTCGAAGGGGCGGAACTCGTTCAGATCCGGGTACTTGTCAGCCAGCACCTTGGTGATGGCGGCGGTCAGCGTCGTCTTACCGTGGTCGACGTGACCGATCGTACCGATGTTAACGTGCGGCTTTGTCCGCTCGAACTTGGCCTTAGCCACTGGTGTCCTCCTGGGACTCGGGTAGTTTTCTCACAGCCTATGGCAGGTTTTCAGTGTACCTGCTGGCGGGGAGAGGTCCTACTGGTCGGTTGTTTTTCTTCCGGTTGACCGGTGGGACTACTCGCCCCGGGTCTTTTGAATGATTTCCTCGGCAACGTTCCGAGGAACCTCGGCGTAGCTATCGAACTGCATCGAGTACACTGCGCGCCCCTGCGTCTTGGAACGCAGGTCACCAACGTAACCGAACATGCTCGACAGCGGCACCAGGGCGCGAACGACCTTGACGCCGGTCGCGTCCTCCATCGACTGGATCATTCCACGACGGGAGTTGAGGTCGCCGATGACGTCGCCCATGTACTCTTCGGGCGTACGTACCTCGACGGCCATCATCGGTTCCAGCAGCACCGGGTCGGCGCGACGAACGCCTTCCTTCAGCACCATGGAACCAGCGATCTTGAATGCCATCTCCGAGGAGTCGACATCGTGGTAGGCGCCATCGACCAGCGTCGCCTTGATACCCACGAGCGGGTATCCGGCAAGTACGCCGAGCTGCATGGCGTCCTGGATGCCAGCGTCCACCGACGGGATGTATTCACGCGGGACGCGGCCACCGGTGATGGCGTCCTTGAACTCGTACGTCTCGCCTTCGGACGTATCGAGCGGCTCGAAGGTGACCTGCACCTTCGCGAACTGGCCCGAACCACCGGTCTGCTTCTTGTGGGTGTAGTCCACCTTTTCCACCGGGCGGCGGATGGTTTCGCGGTAGGCCACCTGGGGCTTACCGACGTTGGCCTCAACCTTGAACTCGCGACGCATGCGGTCAACGAGGACGTCGAGGTGGAGCTCGCCCATCCCGCCGATGACGGTCTGGCCGGTCTCATCATCCAGTCGGACGGTGAAGGTCGGATCTTCTTCGGCCAGCTTCTGAATCGCCGTGCCGAGCTTCTCCTGGTCACCCTTGGTCTTGGGCTCGATCGCCACGTGGATCACGGGCTCGGGGAAGGTCATCGACTCGAGGATGATCGGGGCATCCTGGGCGCACAGCGTGTCACCCGTCGTGGTGTCCTTCAGACCAATGAAGGCGTAAATGTGGCCAGCGTGTGCCTCTTCAACAGGGTTTTCCTTGTTGGAGTGCATCTGGAAGAGCTTGCCGACGCGCTCGCGCTTACCCTTGGTGGAGTTGAGCACCTGGGCGCCCTGCTGGGCAATGCCCGAGTAGACGCGCACGTAGGTCAGCTTGCCGAAGAACGGGTGCGCAGCAACTTTAAAGGCGAGCGCCGAGAAGGGCTCATCCTCGCTGGGCTTACGCTCCATCGTGACATCTTCATCGCCGGGCTTGTGACCCTGAATCGCCGGAACTTCCAGCGGGGAGGGCAGGTAGTACAGGACCGCGTCGAGCACGGGCTGCACGCCCTTGTTCTTGAAGGCGGTACCGCAGAAGACCGGGTAGGCATCGCCGGCGATCGTCAGGGCGCGTACGCCGCGACGGATCTCGTCGATCGAGAGTTCGCCGTCTTCGAAGAACTTCTCCATGAGCTCTTCGTCGGCCTCAGCAACGGTCTCGACGAGCTCGGCGCGCATCTCTTCGGCCTTCGCCTGAAGCTCCGCGGGGATCTCGCGCTCGTCGATGACGGTGCCGAGCGAGTCATTGCCGTCGGCGTCCTTCTCCGGGAAGTACAGCGCCTTCATCTCCACCAGGTCGACAACGCCCTGGAAGTCCGACTCGGCGCCGATCGGAATCTGCATAACGAGCGGGGTCGCCTTCAGGCGATCCTTAATCGTCTGCACCGAGTAGTAGAAGTCGGCACCGAGCTTGTCCATCTTGTTGATGAAGCACAGGCGCGGCACGTTGTACTTATCGGCCTGGCGCCACACGGTCTCGGACTGCGGCTCCACACCTTCCTTGCCGTCGAAGACGGCAACGGCACCGTCCAGGACGCGCAGCGAGCGCTCTACCTCGACCGTGAAGTCGACGTGTCCCGGGGTGTCGATGATGTTGATCTGGTGGTCTTTCCAGTAACAGGTGGTGGCAGCCGAGGTAATCGTGATGCCGCGCTCCTGCTCCTGCTCCATCCAGTCCATCGTGGACGCACCGTCGTGGGTTTCACCAATCTTGTAGTTGATGCCCGTGTAGAACAGGATGCGCTCGGTGGTGGTGGTCTTGCCGGCGTCAATGTGCGCCATGATGCCGATGTTGCGGACCTTGGTCAGGTCGGTCAGCACGTCGAGTGCCACGTGTGGTCTCTCTTCCTAAAGTTCGGACACAAGCCAGCTGGTGCTTACCAGCGGTAGTGGGCGAACGCCTTGTTGGCTTCGGCCATGCGGTGCATGTCCTCGCGGCGCTTAACCGCGGCACCCAGGCCATTGGAGGCGTCCAGAATTTCGTTCATGAGGCGCTCGGTCATCGTGTTCTCGCGGCGCTGCCGAGAGAATTCCACGAGCCAACGCATCGCGAGGGTCGTCGCACGCAGGGAGCGGACCTCGACGGGCACCTGGTAGGTGGCGCCACCGACGCGGCGGGAGCGAACCTCCAGCTGCGGGCGGATGTTGTCCAGAGCGCGCTTGAGCACGGCGGTCGGCTCGGAGTCCGTCTTTTCACGGACGCCTTCCAGCGCACCGTAGACGATGCGCTCGGCCGTCGACTTCTTGCCATCCAGCAGCACCGAGTTCACGAGCTGGGAGACAATCGGCGAGCCGTAGACCGGATCGGAAACGAGGGGGCGCTTAGGCGCGGGACCCTTACGAGGCATTACTTCTTCTCCTTCTTGGCGCCGTAGCGGGAACGAGCCTGCTGACGATCGCGCACACCCTGGGTATCAAGGGCGCCGCGCACGATCTTGTAACGGACACCGGGAAGGTCCTTCACACGGCCACCGCGCACGAGCACGATGGAGTGTTCCTGCAGGTTGTGGCCGACACCTGGAATGTATGCGGTGACCTCAATGCCACTAGAAAGACGCACACGAGCAACCTTGCGCAGCGCCGAGTTCGGCTTCTTGGGCGTGGTGGTGTACACACGGGTGCACACCCCACGGCGCTGCGGGCTCCCCTTGAGGGCCGGCGTCTTGGAGGTCCCGGCCTTGACGCTGCGGCCCTTGCGGACCAGCTGCTGAATCGTGGGCACTACTTCTCCGTCTCGAAGTTCTAACAGTTGAATTGGTTTCTTGCCCGCCTTACGGCCGGCGCGGATTCGGATAACGAATCAGGCTCGCGCCGCTGGCCCCGATCTGGCTCGAAATCCGCTTATCGCGGGGAGCACACACGGGGGCCCGGCGTGCGGGCACCAGCGACCAGGTTAGCGCGATCTTTATCCGTGAGTCAAAGGGGCACCGACGTGAATCCGCGTGGTATCGGCCACCTTGAAGGTTCGGGCGGCGGGCACGGCTGTGGCCGGTATCTCAGTTCGAAGATACCGGCCACGAGCGCGGATGATCTAGGAGAAGTCGACGTCGAAGTCGTCGCCGAAGTCTAGATCGTCCAGGTTGAGCGGTTCGCGCGATACCGGCGCGAAGTCGATCTCGGACAGGCCGAGGCGGCTGAACGCCTCCGCCTTGGCTTCCTCGGTGGGCTCGACATCCACATTGTGGTAGCGGCCAAGGCCGGTACCGGCGGGGATGAGCTTACCGATGATGACGTTTTCCTTCAGGCCGAGCAGCGGGTCCGACTTGCCGGACATCGCCGCTTCGGTCAGGACCTTCGTCGTCTCCTGGAAGGAGGCGGCCGAGAGCCAGGATTCCGTGGCGAGCGAGGCCTTGGTGATACCCATGAGCTCCGGACGTGCCGAGGCGGGCTGGCCACCTTCGGCGACGACGCGGCGGTTCTCGTCGGTGAAGCGGGCCTGCTCGACGAGGTCGCCCTGCAGCAGGTTCGTATCCCCGGCGTCGAGCACGGTCACGCGGCGCAGCATCTGGCGCACGATGACCTCGATGTGCTTGTCGTGGATGTCCACGCCCTGGGAGCGGTAGGTCTCCTGGACCTCGTCCACCAGGTGCTTTTGCACGGCCCGCGGGCCCTTGACGCGCAGCACGTTCTTCGGGTCGATGACGCCGTGCACGAGCTGCTGACCGACCTCGACGCGGCCGCCGTCTTCCACCATGAGCTTGGCGCGGGAGGCGATCGGGTATTCCAGATCCTCTCCCCCGTCGTCGCGGGTGACAACGATGACCCGTTCGCGGTCGCGGTCCTCGATCTTGACGGTGCCGGCGGCCTCGGAGATCGGGGCCTCACCCTTGGGGGTGCGGGCCTCGAACAGCTCCTGGACACGCGGCAGACCCTGCGTGATGTCTTCCGCGGAGGCGGCGCCACCGGTGTGGAAGGTACGCATCGTCAGCTGGGTGCCGGGCTCACCGATCGACTGCGCCGAGATGATACCGACGGCTTCGCCGATATCGACGAGCTTGCCGGAGGCCAGCGAGCGGCCGTAGCACAGCGCACAGGTGCCCACGCGCGAGGTGCAGGTGAGCACGGAGCGCACCTTTACCTCGGTGATGCCGGCGGCCACGAGGCGATCGATGATGACGTCGCCCACGTCCTCACCGGCGGCGGCAAGCACCTTGCCATCGGCGTCGGTCACGTCGGCGGCCAGGGTGCGGGCGTAGACGGAGGTCTCGACGCGATCCGCGCGGACCGTCGTGCCATCCTCGCGCACCTCGGCGATCGGCAGCGTGAGGCCGGCGCGGGTGCCACAGTCATGCTCGCGCACGATGACGTCCTGGGAGACGTCGACGAGGCGACGCGTGAGGTAGCCGGAGTCGGCGGTACGCAGCGCGGTATCGGCGTTACCCTTACGCGCGCCGTGCGTCTCGATGAAGTACTCCAGGACGGACAGGCCCTCGAGGTAGTTCGACTTAATCGGACGCGGGATAATCTCGCCGCGCGGGGAGGCCACGAGGCCACGCATACCGGCGATCTGACGCACCTGCATCCAGTTACCGCGAGCGCCGGAGGTCACCATCCGGTTCACGGTGTTGGACTCGGGCACGTTTTCACGCATCGCGTCGGCTACCTTATCGGTCGCCTCCGTCCAGACCTTGATGAGTTCCTCGCGACGTTCCGCGTCGTGCAGGAAGCCCTGCTGGAAGGATTCTTCGATCTCCTCGGCCATCTTTTCGTAGCGCTCGAGGATCTCGGCCTTCTGCGGCGGCGCGACGACGTCGGAAATCGCGATCGTCGTGCCGGAGCGGGTGGCCCAGTAGTAGCCGGCGGCCTTCAGGGCATCCAGCGACTCGGCAACCTCGACCTTCGGGTAGCGCTCGGCCAGATCGTTGACGATGCCCGAGAGCACCTTCTTGTCCACGATCTTGTTGACGAACGGGTAGTCCACGGGCAGCGCCTCGTTGAACATCGTGCGGCCCAGCGTCGTTTCCACGACGACGGGCTCGCCCGCGGCGTAGTCCTCGGGCAGCTCGACGTCGGGGCCGGGCACGATGGAGGTGAAGCGGATCTTCACCTTCGCGTCCAGACCGAGCTCGCCCGCGTCGAACGCCATGATGGCCTCCGACGGCGAAGCGAACGCGCGGCCGGTGCCCACGGCGTCCTCGTGCAGGTTCGTCAGGTGGTAGAGCCCGATGATCATGTCCTGCGACGGCATGGTCACTGGGCGACCGTCCGAGGGCTTCAGGATGTTGTTCGTCGAGAGCATGAGGATCCGGGCCTCGGCCTGCGCCTCGGGGCTCAACGGCAGGTGGACCGCCATCTGGTCACCGTCGAAGTCGGCGTTGAAGGCGCCACACACGAGCGGGTGCAGCTGGATGGCCTTACCCTCCACGAGCTGCGGCTCGAAGGCCTGAATGCCGAGGCGGTGCAGCGTGGGCGCGCGGTTGAGCAGCACGGGGTGCTCGCGGATGACCTCTTCCAGGACATCCCACACCTGCGGGCGCTGGCGCTCGACCATGCGCTTGGCGGCCTTGATGTTCTGCGCGTGCTGCAGGTCCACCAGGCGCTTCATGACGAACGGCTTGAACAGTTCCAGGGCCATGGCCTTGGGCAGGCCACACTGGTGCAGCTTCAGCGTCGGGCCGACGACGATAACCGAGCGGCCCGAGTAGTCCACGCGCTTACCGAGCAGGTTGCCGCGGAAGCGACCCTGCTTACCCTTGAGCATGTCGGAGATCGACTTCAGCGCACGGTTGCCCGGTCCGGTGACGGGACGGCCGCGGCGGCCGTTATCGAACAGCGCGTCGACGGCTTCCTGCAGCATGCGTTTTTCGTTGTCGACGATGATTTCCGGCGCGTTCAGGTCCAGCAGTCGCTTGAGGCGGTTGTTGCGGTTGATGACGCGACGGTAGAGATCGTTCAGGTCCGAGGTGGCGAAGCGGCCACCGTCGAGCTGAACCATCGGGCGCAGATCCGGCGGGATGACCGGGACGCAGTCCAGGACCATGCCCTCGGGCGAGTTGCCCGTGGTGAGGAATGCGTTGACGACCTTCAGGCGCTTGAGCGCGCGGATGCGACGCTGGCCGGTGGCCGACTCGGCGATTTCCTTCAGCGACTCGGCCTCGCCCTTCAGGTCAAAGTTGCGCAGGCGCTCCTGGATCGCGGCAGCGCCCTTGGAGCCCTCGAAGTACATGCCGTAGCGGGCACGCATCTCGCGGTAGAGCGACTCATCGCCCTCCAGGTCGCCGACCTTCAGGTTCTTGAAGCGGTCCCAGACCTGCTCGAGGCGATCGAGCTCCTTGTCCGCGTTGCGGCGCAGGTTGTTGACCTCGCGGTCAGCGCCCTTGCGAGCCTTTTCCAGGTCCGCGGCCTTGGCGCCGGCCTCTTCGAGCGCGGCGAGATCGGTTTCCAGCTTGCGCAGGCGGTACTCGACGTCCGCGTCGCGCTGCTGCTCAATCTGCTTGCGCTCGACCGAGATCTCGGCCTCCAGGTCCGGCAGGTCCTGGTGACGACCCTCCTCGTCGACCTTCGTGACCATGTACGCGGCGAAGTAGATGACCTTTTCCAGGTCCTTCGGCGCGAGGTCCAGCAGGTAGCCGAGGCGCGAGGGCACGCCCTTGAAGTACCAGATGTGGGTGACGGGCGTCGCCAGCTCAATGTGGGCCATGCGCTCACGACGAACGTTGGAGCGGGTGATTTCCACGCCGCAACGCTCACAGATGATGCCCTTGAAGCGGACGCGCTTGTACTTACCGCAGTTACATTCCCAGTCGCGCGTCGGACCGAAGATCTTCTCGCAGAACAGGCCGTCCTTTTCCGGCTTGAGCGTGCGGTAGTTAATGGTTTCGGGCTTTTTCACTTCGCCATGCGACCACGAACGAACGTCGTCGGCGGTGGCGAGGCCAATGTGGATCGAGTCGAAGACATTGACGTCGAGCAAGGTTTCCTACTTCCTCAAAATTTCTAATAAGAGCCGTGTCGAAGGTGTGACCGCGCCGCCCGCCGTGGCGGGCAGCGCCGGCCCTATTACAGAGAGTCGAAGCTCGCGCCATCGGGGCGGCGGCCGAGGTCAATGCCCAGCTCCTCCGTCGCGCGCAAGTCGTCGTCTTCGGTTTCGCGCAGTTCGATGGCATTACCATCGACGTCGAGCGCCTCCACGTTCAGGCACAGGGAACGCATTTCCTTGATGAGAACGCGGAAGGACTCCGGCATACCGGGCTCGGGGATGTTATCGCCCTTGACGATCGCCTCGTAGACCTTCACACGACCGGTGACGTCATCGGACTTAATCGTCAGCAGCTCCTGCAGCGCGTAAGCGGCACCGTAGGCTTCTAGCGCCCACACTTCCATCTCACCGAAGCGCTGGCCGCCAAACTGGGCCTTACCGCCGAGCGGCTGCTGGGTGATCATCGAGTACGGGCCGGTGGCGCGCGCGTGGATCTTGTCGTCGACGAGGTGATGCAGCTTCAGGATGTACATGTAGCCGACGGCGATCGGATCCGGGAACGGTTCGCCCGAGCGGCCATCGAACAGGCGCGCCTTGCCATCCGTGTTCACGAGGCGTTCGCCGTCGCGGTTCGGGTAGACGTTGGCGAGCAGCCCTTCGAGCTCGGGGCGCTGGATACCGTCGAAGACCGGGGAGGCCACGAGCGAGCCTGGCTCACCCGTCAGTGCTTCTTCCGGAAGCGAGTTGACCCATTCTTCGCCGGCCTGCTTCAGCCCGGTGATGTCCCAGCCGTTAGCGGCGACCCATCCGAGGTGCAGCTCCATGACCTGGCCGAGGTTCATTCGGCCGGGCACACCGAGCGGGTTCAAGATGATGTCGACGGGCGTGCCATCCTCCATGAACGGCATGTCCTCGACGGGCAGGATCTTGGAGATGACGCCCTTGTTGCCGTGACGGCCAGCGAGCTTGTCACCGTCGGTGATCTTGCGGCGCTGAGCGATGTAGACGACGACCTTCTGCGTCACCTCGGGGCCGAGATCATCGCCGTTTTCGACGTTGAACTCACGCACCCCGATGACGATGCCCGACTCGCCGTGCGGCACGCGGGTGGAGGTGTCGCGAACTTCGCGAGCCTTTTCGCCGAAGATCGCGCGCAGCAGGCGCTCTTCGCTCGTGAGCTCGGTTTCGCCCTTGGGCGTGACTTTGCCGACGAGGATATCGCCGGAGGAAACCTCGGCGCCGATACGGATGATGCCGCGCTCGTCGAGGTTGGCCAGCATGTCTTCGGAGACGTTGGGCAGATCGCGCGTGATCTCTTCCGGACCCAGCTTCGAATCGCGCGCCTCGGCCTCGTACTCCTCAATGTGGATCGAGGTCAGGAGGTCTTCGGAGACGACGCGCTGGGACAGGATGATCGCGTCCTCGTAGTTGTAGCCTTCCCAGCTCATGAATGCCACGAGCAAGTTCTGGCCAAGCGAGAGCTCGCCCTCGTCGGTGGCCGGACCATCAGCGATGACCGAGCCCGCCTCCAGGCGATCGCCTTCGGAGACGACGACGCGCTGGTTGTAGGCGTTGCCCTGGTTTGAGCGCGCAAACTTCGTCACGCGGTAGACGCGGGTCTTACCGGAGTCTTCCGCAACGTAGACGGAATCGGCCGAAACCTCGGTGACGACGCCGGGCGCTTCGGCGATGAGAACATCACCGGCATCGACGGCAGCGCGGCGCTCCATACCGGTACCCACGAGCGGGGCGACCGGGCGGACCAGCGGCACGGCCTGACGCTGCATGTTCGCACCCATGAGGGCGCGGTTAGCGTTGTCGTGCTCCAGGAAGGGAATCATCGCGGTAGCGACGGAGACCATCTGGCGCGCGGAGACGTCCATGTAGTCGACCTGCTCGATCGGCGCGAGGATCGGCTCGCCACCGGAAACGCGGCACAGCACGTGATCCTCTTCGAAGTGGCCATCGTCGGTGAGCTTGGCGTTGGCCTGCGCGATGATGTGACGATCCTCGTCGTCGGCCGTCAGGTAGACGACCTTATCGGTGACCTTGCCGCCCTCGACCTTGCGGTAGGGGGTCTCCACAAAGCCGAACGGATCGATGCGCGCGAACGTCGCGAGCGAACCGATCAGACCAATGTTCGGGCCTTCCGGCGTCTCGATCGGGCACATGCGGCCGTAGTGGGAGGGGTGCACGTCGCGCACTTCCATGCCGGCGCGATCACGCGAGAGGCCACCCGGGCCGAGCGCCGAGAGACGACGCTTGTGGGTCAGGCCCGCGAGCGGGTTGTTCTGATCCATGAACTGCGAGAGCTGCGAGGTCCCGAAGAACTCCTTGATCGCGGCCGTCACCGGGCGGATGTTGATGAGCGTCTGCGGGGTAATCGCCTCGACGTCCTGCGTGGTCATGCGCTCACGCACGACGCGCTCCATGCGAGCCAGGCCCGTACGAACCTGGTTCTGGATGAGCTCGCCGACGGCGCGGATGCGGCGGTTGCCGAAGTGATCGATGTCGTCGGTCTCGACGCGAACCTCGATCTCCTTGCCCTTCTTGACGCCCGGCATCGTTTCGTGGCCGGCGTGCAGCGCAGCGAGGTACTTGATCGTCGCGACGACGTCTTCCACGCGCATGACCGACTCGGACAGGTCCGCGTCCAGGCCAAGCTTCTTGTTGACCTTGTAACGTCCGACCTTCGCCAGGTCGTAGCGCTTGCCCGTGAAGTAGAAATTGTTGAGCAGGTTACGGCCCGCGTCCGCGCTCGGCGGCTCACCGGGACGAATCTTGCGGTAGATGTCAACGAGCGCTTCATCCTGCGTCGTGACGGTGTCCTTTTCCAGGGTCTCCAGCACGACCGGGTAGTTCGCGAACTCCTCGCGAATCTCCTCGGTCGTCATGCCAAGGGCCCGCAGGAAGTGGGTGACGGACTGCTTGCGCTTGCGATCGATACGAACACCGACGGCGTCGCGCTTATCGATCTCGAATTCCAGCCACGCGCCGCGCGACGGGATGATCTTCGCGGTGAAGATATCGCGACCGGAGGTGCGGTCCTCGCTGCGCTCGAAGTAGACGCCCGGAGAACGGACAAGCTGGGAGACGACGACACGCTCGGTGCCGTTAATGATGAAGGTGCCCTTGTCGGTCATGAGCGGGAAGTCGCCCATGAAGACCGTCTGGGACTTGATCTCGTCGGTGGCGTGGTTGATGAATTCGGCCACGACGTACAGCGGAGCCGCATACGTCTTGGACTTTTCGCGGCACTCCTCGACCGTGTACTTCGGCTCGTAGAAGTGGTGTTCCTTGAACGTCAGCTCCATAGTCTGGCCGAGGTCCTCGATCGGAGAGATCTCAGCGAAGATCTCCTCCAGGCCGGAGGTCTCGGGGATCTGACGGTCGCCGCTCTTCTTTGCGGCAGCTACCCGCTCCCGCCAAGCCTCCGAGCCGAGGAGCCAGTCAAAGCTCTCGGTCTGCAACCCGAGAAGATCGGGGGCCTGCAGCGGTTCGTGGATTTTTGCGAATGACTGACGGCGCGAAGCCGTACGATTCTTAATGGCGTCAGCCGATGGGGTGCTCGAGGCAGCCAAAGGGTGTCCTTCCCTACGGTTCTCATGCGCACTGGCGCGTCATCGGCCCCTACCTGGTACTGTTCCAACCACATCCTGCGCGCGGAAACGGATGCCGGACCACAGTCCACCTCGGACACGATAAGCGCAACTCTCTACATTAGGGTCAAATTACGCGCGTGTCTAGATGTCGACTTCATGGCCTTGCTCACGTGCGGTACACTACCGCCGCCGGGAGCCCCCGAGCTATTTCTTAGGCAGCTCGCGCGTGTAGATCGCCACCTCGAATGGCGTCTCCTTGGAGAACGTGAACTCGAGCTTGGCGTTACCGGCATCGGGCCAAACCGGTAGGACGACGTCGGCGAACCGCACGGGCCCTCGCCCTGTTCCTTACCGTTGACCAGCAGGGCGAACTTCGAGTCCTCCTCGGCACACACTGGCACGATGACAACTTCCTCGTTGTCCTTGACCTTGACGTCCGCCGTGAGATCTTCGCCGTTGACCACCGAGGAGACATAGGTGGGGTAAGGCTCCGACGGAATGAGTGAGAGCCACATCTTGGGGTTCTTCGACAGATACTCCTCTACCCCGCCCTTCGTGGGATTCTGGTAGGTCTGCTCGAAGAGCTTGTCCGACTCGGCCGACGCGCTCGTCGGCGACTGTGTTGATTCCGAATCGGTGCAGGCTGCCAGTGCACCAACGGTGGAAACCGAGATTGCTAGGACTGCGGCGCGGAGCAAGGAAGACTTACATACCCTCGATGATCCCCATACCTTGACCATGTTTTCCTGCTCGCTGCGAGCGATCTCACGACGCCCGCGGATCCCAAAAGACCCGCTCACCCCCAGGGATGAGCGGGTCTTTGAGTAAGCGTCTCGCTTCAGCAGGCTAGCGCCTGCAAGGAGTTACTTGAGGGTGACGGTCGCGCCGGCAGCCTCGAGCTCTTCCTTGGCCTTGTCGGCGTCTTCCTTCTTGGCGCCTTCCAGGACCGGCTTCGGAGCGGAGTCCACGAGGTCCTTGGCTTCCTTCAGGCCGAGGGAGGTCAGGCCACGAACAGCCTTGATGACCTGGATCTTCTTGTCGCCGACGGATTCGAGGATGACGTCGAACTCATCCTTCTCTTCCTCGCCAGCGCCGGCGTCGCCGCCAGCAGCCTGGGCGCCACCGGCAGCCACAGCGGCAACCGGAGCAGCAGCGGTGACCTCGAAGGTCTCCTCGAACAGCTTGACGAATTCGGACAGCTCGATGAGGGTCATTTCCTTGAAAGCATCGAGCAGCTCTTCGTTGGTGAGCTTAGCCATGGGGGCTTTCCTTCCTTAGAGTTTCTGCTACGCGAGCAGGGGGTTGTTAATGCCGACTTAAGCGTCGGCTGCCTGCTTGTCGCGCAGGGCATCGACAGTACGAACCGCCTTGGACAGGGGTGCGTTGAAGACGTAAGCAGCCTGGAACATGGTGGCCTTGAGGACACCAGCCGCCTTGGCCAGCAGGACGTCGCGGGACTCGAGATCAGCGAGCTTGGAAACCTCTTCGGTCGGCAGAACCTTGCCGTCCATGTAGGCGCCCTTGATCACGAGCAGAGGGTTCGCCTTGGCGAAATCACGCAGCGCCTTGGCCGCATCCGGAACCTCGCCGGATACGAATGCCACCGCGGTCGGGCCAGCGAAGTACTCGTCGAGTCCTTCGATGTCCGCTTCCTTGGCAGCGATGGCTGCGAGAGTATTCTTCGCCACGGCGTAGGTTGCGTGCTCGCGAAGCGAACGGCGCAGCTCTTTCAGCTGCTCCACTTTCAGTCCGCGGTACTCGGTCAGCACAACCGCATTGGAGGAGCGGAAAAGTTCCACCATCTCGGCAACGGCAGCTGCCTTATCAGGCCTCGCCATGGCCCTCCTTTCGATCGGTGCCGCAGATCTTTCTCAAAGCAGCGAGGAGGGCAAAATAAAAACCCTGCACGCATAAGCGGACAGGGCAACAGAAAACTCTGTATCTCTTTCCACCTACGCGGGCTCCTTGCGGACTTCGCTTCCCTGACGGGAAGACCGGCGGTCTTCGGCAACCACAACACTAGCAAGGCGAGCGACGAGACGTAAAGTAGCGCGGCGCGCATCGACGGGTGACATCGACCACCTCGGGCAAGGCCACCATCTCACAGAGTTCTGCGCGCTCACCGCCACGGGCTACCCCCTCGCTCCCCAACCATCCTGCGCGAACAGACGGCTACAGGCCCGTCCTCATATGCACGCACCCTCGTACCCAAGCCTATCTACCAGCGCGCGAGGGTGTGATTGTTGCGGCCTGTTGACCTTGTGGCTCTGTGGTGAGGGTTTGTTGGCCTGGCCGTCGTTCTCCACACCCCGCCTCCCGACGCCTCTCGCATTCCCGTTGTGGTGGGTGTTCGATTTTCGGGGTTGTGGCATTTGGTTTCCTTCTGGTAGTCGCCTGCAGCACCCCGCAGCAGGCACAGATCATCCACTCACTGATTGGCGGGAGGGAGGCGCATCATGGAACTGACGTCACTGTTCGAAGCGGCTGGTCTTGATGTGCCCACCAGCCATCCCGCAGCAGGATCTGCTCCGGTCGTGTCGGAAGGCCTATTGAATCTCGGGATTGGGATCCTCGCGGCAGCGGTCGAGAACGGTGTTGACCTGCCGGAGGCGCTGCATAAGTTGATCGCGGCACGCAACATCGAACGCGCCT
>NZ_JALIQR010000002.1:0-208536 GCF_023634005.1 Bowdeniella massiliensis | reverse complement strand
CGCTCTCAAGGGCCGCCCGCCCGCGTGCCCCCCCCCCCCCCCCGGCGGCCGCGGCCCCGCCGCGGGCGCACCCCCCCCCCCCCCCCCGGCCGCCCCCCGCGCCCGCCCCCCCCGCCGCGCCCCCCCCGGCTGGCCCTGCGCGCCCCCCCCCGGCGGACCCCGCCCGCCCTGCCCCGCCGAGCGAATCGCCGGCGCGCTCGCGCCTGGCCGCGCTGCGCAGCGAGATCGGCAAGGCCGTCGTCGGTCAGGACAGCGCCATCACCGGGCTCGTCATCGCACTGCTCGCGCAGGGCCACGTCCTGCTCGAGGGCGTGCCGGGCGTCGCCAAGACGCTGCTCGTGCGCTCGCTCGCGGCAACCCTAGACGTCAAGACGACGCGTGTGCAGTTCACGCCGGACCTCATGCCGGGCGACGTCACGGGCTCGATGATCTACGACGCCGCGACCTCCGCGTTCGAGTTCCGCGAAGGCCCCGTCTTTACCAACCTCTTGCTCGCCGACGAGATCAACCGCACGCCGCCCAAAACCCAGGCCTCGCTGCTGGAGGCGATGGAAGAGCGCCAGGTCTCCGTCGACGGCACACCGCGCGCGCTGCCAGATCCATTCATGGTCGTCGCGACGCAAAACCCCGTCGAATACGAGGGCACCTACCCGCTGCCTGAGGCCCAGCTCGACCGCTTCCTCCTCAAGCTCGTCCTGCCCGTGCCCCCGCGCGAGGACGAGATCGAGATCATGCGCCGCCACGCGCACCGGTTCAACCCGCGTGACCTGCACGGCGCGGGCCTGCGCCCGGTCGCCTCGCCCGCGGACCTCGCGGCGGCGCGCGCCGAGGTCGCCGAGGTCGACGTCGATGAGGCCGTGCTCGCCTATGCCGTCGACATCGTGCGCGCGACCCGCGTCTCGCCCTCGCTCAAGCTCGGCGTTTCGCCGCGTGGCGCCACCGCGCTGCTGGCCGCCTCGCGCGCCTGGGCCTGGCTCTCCGGCCGCACCTTCGTCACGCCCGATGACGTCAAGGCCCTCGCCCTGCCCACCCTGCGCCACCGCGTCTCGCTGCGCCCCGAAGCCGAGCTCGAGGGCATCAGCACGCAGCAGGTCATCGGCTCCGCGCTCTCCAACGTCCCGGTGCCGCGCTAGCCATGGCGCTCACCCACCGCTCCGTCATCCTTGCCGCCCTGGGGATCATCCTCGTGGCGGTGCGCCCCGTCGCCTCGACGGTGGCGCTGTGGGCGGTGATCCTCGCGATCCTGATCGCGCTCGACGTTGTGCTCGCGCCCAAACCCGCGACGCTGTCCTTTGTGCGCTCCACCGACCCGACGACGGTACGCCTCGGCGCGAGCGCCGTAACCTCGCTCGCCGTCTATAACGGCGGCAGCCGCACGGCCCGCATCCAGCTGCGCGACGTGTGGCAGCCCACCGCCCGCATCCAGCCCGAGTCCGGGCGCCTGACGATCCCGCCGCAGGAGCGGCGACGCTTCACAGCCGAGCTCATGCCGGTTCGGCGCGGCAAACGCCGCAGCCAGCAGGTCGCGATCCGCGTCGCCGGCCCGCTGGGGCTGGCCTACCGCACCGGCACGCGCACCGTCGAGGGCTCGCTGCTTGTCCTGCCGCCATTTCACGCCCGCCAGCACCTGCCCTCGCGCCTGGCGCGGCTGCGCGAAATGGACGGCCAATCCTCGGTCAACATCCGCGGCCAGGGCACGGAATTCGACTCGCTGCGTGAATACGTCATCGGCGATGATGTGCGCGCGATCGACTGGCGCGCCACGGCCCGCGCCCAGGACGTCATGGTCCGCACCTGGCGTCCCGAGCGTGACCGCCGCGTCGTCGTCATCATCGACACCGGACGCCTGTCCGCTGTGCGCCTCGGCAACGAAATCCGGCTCGATGCCTCCATTGAGGCGACGCTGCTGCTCGCGGCCCTCGCCGGCCACGCCGGGGACCGCATCGATGTCCTGGCCGTCGACACCGCCGTGCGCGCCCACGTGCGCTCCAGTTCGGTGACGACGCTCATGCATGAGCTCGCCGTGGGCCTCGCCGACGTCGAACCCAACCTCGGGGAGACCGACTGGCAGCTCGCGGCTTCCCTCGTGCGCCGCACCGTCTCCCAGCGCAGCCTCGTCGTCATCGCGACGGCGCTCGATTCCAGCGTCATCTCCGGCTCCATGCGCACCGCCGTCGCGGCGCTCGCCGCCCAGCACACCGTCGTCGTCGCCGGCGCTTACGATACCGAGCTCAATGACCTGACCCAGCGCCGCGAGGACCTCTCCGAGATCTACACCGCCGCGGCCGCCGAGCGCTCCCTGCTCTCCGCGCGCGACGCGGTAGCGGCCCTCGCCCGCACCGGAGCCTTCGTCGTGCAATCCTCGGCCGACGCCCTCCCGCCGGACCTGGCCGATATGTACCTGCAGCTCAAGGCCACCGGCAAGCTCTAGCGCAGCGCGCCCTCCAGCTGGCGGTAGCCGGCATCATCGTCGGCGAGGTCGCCATCGAAGCCCAGCCGGCGGGCACGCGCACCAAAGTAGAGCGTGTAGGCCCAATACGCCGCGAGCGCGAGCGCGCCGATGGCGATCTTCACCGGCGTCGGCAGCTCCGAACCCGTAACAAAGCCCTCGACGAGGCCAGAGACCCCGAGGACGATAACGAGGCCCGCCGCGACGATCGCGAGCGTCCTGCCGTCCTCGGCCAGCGCCCTCGCGCGCGTGCGATTACCGGGCGAGACCCACGCCCAAAACAGTTTGAACGCCGCCCCGGCCGCAATGAAGATCGCCGTCAGCTCCAGCAGCCCGTGAGGCAGGATCGAGTAGAAAAACACGTCGAGGTGATCGTGCATCGCCATGACGGCGCCCGCCTGCCCCACCCCCGTCGCGTTGACGTACATGACGTAGGCCGGCAGCACCCCGGTGATACCCGATCCGACGACGAGCCCCGCGATCCACGCATTATTCGTCCACACCTGGGCGGCGAAATCTGGCGCGGGATAGTTCGTGTAGTACGCGACGAAGGCCTCCTCGGCGTACCGCCGCAGCTGCGAGGGCGTGCCCACCTGGGCCTGCATCGCCGGCGAATGATAGAATGCGTACCCGTAGGCCACCGCGACGAGCACGAACAGTAGCCCCGCCGCGAGCGTTTGATAGCGCACCCGGTAAAACGCGAGCGGCAGCGTCACGATAAAAAACTTGGCGATACCCGCCAGCGAGAAATTCTCCGAGCCCGTCAGCCGGGCGCGCGCCCGCGCCACCGAAATCGACAGCCGCGAGATGACGCTCGGATCTGGCGCCGCGGTGCGAATGAGCGAGAGGTCGCGCGAGGTCGCGTGATACAGCTGCGCAAGCTCATCGATCTCCTCGCCCGTGAGCGAGCGCCGCCCGGCCAGCTCATCGAGCCGATTCCACTTCGCCCCGCGGTAGGCGCTATATGCATCGGTATCCACACCTGTAATGTGCCATATATGAGCACCGCAATGTCAGTCACGTCGCCGGGCGGAAAAGAATCCATCATCACCGGCGAGGCGATCGAGCTGGAGGTCCGGCCCGCCTCGGTGCCGCTGCGGGCCCTCGCCGGCGCGATCGATGCCGCCCTGTGGGGCGCGACCGCGCTGTTTTCGATCACCATGATTCTGCGCTACGTGCCACCGGACAACGCCGCCCAGGGCCAGACGCTCGCCGTCGTCGGCATCGCCATCTTGACCTTCGGCATCCCGTTCGTCCTGGAGTGGGCGACGGGCGGGCGCTCGCTTGGCAAGACCGTCGTCGGAATTCGTGTGCTACGCGAGGACGGCGGCCCGGTGCGCGTGCGGCACGTCTTTGTCCGCTCGCTCGTCGGCGTCGTGGAGAACTGGCTGACGTTCGGCGCACTCGCGACGGTGGTCTCGCTGTCCAACGCGCGCGGCCGACGCCTGGGCGACATGCTCGCGGGTACCTACGTCGTGCGGATACGCGACGTAGAGGCCACCGCCTATCCGCTGCTCATGCCGCCCGAACTCAGCGCCTGGGTGCGCACCGTCGACATCGGACCGATCCCCTCGGCCCTGACGACGCGCGCCCGCATTTTCCTCACGCGCGCCGCGACGCTGAACCCTGAGGCGCGCCGCACGCACGCCGAAGCGTTAGCAAGTGAGGTGGAGGCCTACGTCTCCCCCGCGGCGCCCGCCGGCACCCACCCGGAGCGCTTCCTCGCCGCCGTCCTCGTGCGGCGCCGTAACGAGGAGTACCTCTCCTATGTGCGGTCCGAGGAGCGCAACGGGCTTTAGTCGCCGACGATGGCGCGCTCGGCGAGCAACAGCGGGATCCCCTCGCGCACCGGATAGGAGCGCGTCGGGCTCACGCCGACGGTACGAAAGCAGCCGCCATGCTCATCGCTGTAGCGCAGCTCGGCTCCGGTGACGGGGCAGCGCAGCGCAGCGCTCACCCACGCGGGCAGATCAGTCATCGTCTTCTCCTTGGCTGTGCACGATGCGAAGGTTGGGCCGCGCCGCACCGGCGCTCGGCTCGGTGATATCGCGCGCGGCGAGGCGGCGGGTGGGCGGCACATAGGGTTTGGGGCGCTTGGAGGCCTCGCGCACCGCATCGGCCAGCGCTGTCAGGTCATCGGTGGAGGGCGCGGCAGCCTGATAGTCGACCTGCAGCCGGATGACATCCCAGCCGCGCGGCGCGGTCAGCGTGCGGGCGTGCTCCTCGCACAGATCGTAGGCGTGCGGCTCCGCCTTGACGGACAGCGGCCCGACGATCATCTGGGCATCGCCGTAGACGTAGGTCAACGTCGCGACGGCGGAGCGAGTGCAGCCTGGTCGAACGCACGGGCGGACGGATTTCACCCTTCGATGGTACCTGGATCTGGCCTAGGCTAAGACCGTGCCCTTCCTGCCGATGGTTCCCCCGCGCCGCGCCGGTCGGCGACGCGATCGCCACGGCCGCGGCATTCGCGGCCCCCTGCTGCCCCCGGCGCTACCGGGCTGGCGCACCAAGCGCGAAATCTTCGACGATATTGTCACCGGCCACGTACGCGCCCTCATGACCGAGCATCCGCGCCTTGCCGCCGTCGAATTCGCCGTCGAGGAAGTGCCACCGTCCAACCCCTCGCGTTTTGAGGCGCGCGGGATCACCCTTGCCCGCACCTTCGCCGCCGACCGCAGCCACGGCCTGAAATACCGCGTCGTGCTCTACCGGCTGCCCATCGCCACGCGCTGCGCCTCCGTCGCCGAGATCGACGAGCTCACGCACTACGTCCTGATCGAGCAGTGCGCCGAGATCCTGGGCGTCGCGGTGACGGACCTCGATCCCGATTTCCCGCTCTAACGCGCGCCCGGTGCTACCGTCGGTGATATGACACCTGACGCGCCCCTCATTGATCGCTCGCTGTTCGGCCCCGGCCCGACGAATACCTACCCCGAGGCCGACGCTGCCCTCGTGCGGCCGCTGCTTGGCCACCTCGATCCCGTCTTCATTCAGCTCATGGACGAGACCTGCGAGATGCTGCGCACGCTGTGGGGCACGACGAATGCGCGCACCCTGCCGCTGTCCGCGACGGGTTCGGGCGGCATGGAAGCCGCCTTCGTTAACACCGTTCACCGCGGCGACGTCGTGGTCGTCGCGATCAACGGGCTCTTCGGCCAGCGCATGGCCGAGCTCGCCTCCCGACTCGGCGCGCGCGTCGTGCCCGTCGAATCCGAGTGGGGCCGCCCCCTTGATCCCGACGACGTGCTGCGCGCCCACCCCAGCCCCGCAATCATCTGCGCCGTGCACGCCGAAACCTCCACCGGCGTACGCAACGACGTCGCCGCACTCGGCGCCGGCAAGGGCGATGCGCTGCTGCTGACCGACCACGTCACCTCGATCGGCGGCATGCCACTGGCCGTCGACGACTGGGGAATCGACGTCGCCTACGCGGGCACCCAAAAGTGCCTCTCCGTCGCGCCCGGGCTTGCGCCCTTCACCATCAACGACCGCGCCTTCGAGCGCCGCGTCGAGCGCCCCACCTCGTGGTACTTCGATCTCGGCCTGCTCGGCGGCTATGTCGGCGGCGACGCCGGCGGCAAACGCACCTACCACCACACCGCGCCGACGGCGATGGTCGTCTCCTTGCACGCCGCGCTCACGCGGATCCTTAGCGAGGGCCTCGACGCCGTCACCGCGCGTCACGAGGCGGCCGGCGCGGCGCTGCAGGAAGGCCTGCAGGAGATGGGTCTCGAGCTCTTCGCCGCCGATGGATACCGGTTGCCGCAGCTAACGACGGTGCGGGTACCCGACGGGGTCGACTCGGCCAAGGTGCGCGCCTACCTCCTTGAGACGTTCTCGATCGAAATCGGGGCGGGCGTCGGCGAGTTCGCGGACTCGGTGTGGCGGATCGGGCTCATGGGCCACAATGCGCAGCCGCGCTCGGTGGCGCTCGTGCTCGGCGCGCTCAAGCAGGCGATCGCCGCGACCCGCTAGCCGCGCCTCCCGGCCCAACCATCCCCGACGAGCATCCCCGCCCGGGGCATCCCTCGCCGGAGCATCCCCCGCCCGGGGCATCCCTCGCCGGAGCATCCCCCGCCCGCGCCCGCGCGTGTACTCCCGCTCGCTCACGCGCGTACACGCGCGTACACACGCGCCCACGCGTTTACCCACCTGCGCGCGCCTGCGCGTGCGCGCGCGAGGGTGTGATTGTTGCGGTCTGTTGACCTTGTGGCTCTGTGGTGTGGGCTTGTTGGCCTGGCCGTTGTTCTCCACACCCCGCCTCCCGATGCCTCTCGCATTCCTGTTCTGGGTGGGTGTTCGATTTTCGGGGTTGTGGCATTTGGTTTCCTTCTGGTAGTCGCTTGCAGCACCGGCAGCAGGCAGAGAACATCCGGTTTGGAGGGAGGCGCATTATGGAACTGCAGTCACTGTTCGAAGCGGCTGGTCTTGATGTGCCCACCACCCATCCCGCTGCAGGATCTGCTCCGGTCGTGTCGGAAGACCTACTGAATCTCGGGATCGGGATCCTCGCGGCAGCGGTCGAGAACGGTGTTGATCTACCGGAGGCGCTGCATAAGTTGATCGCGGCCCGCAACATCGAACGCGCCTACAACGCCGTGGCCACACTGCGGACGCAGATTATTGCTGCCGCAGACCAGGCGGGTGCTGCCGAGATCGATGGTTTATCTATGGCGGACGTGATCGCTGAAGAACGCCGCATCCCGAAGAATGCTGCCACCAGCGAGATCCGCACCGCCCGTAGCCAAGCAGAGTTTCCGAACGTATTGAAAGCCGCCGCAGCCTCCCGCATCTCGCAAGAAAACCTGCATACCGCGGTTAAGACGTTGGAGAAGATGCGGCCCCACTACAGCCAGACCGAGTTCCCCCACGTCGAAGCAGCATTGTTGAAGGAGGCGGAGACTCCGGTGCCGGGTGAGTTCCGTAAGAAATGCCGCACCACCCTAGAGATGCTCGACGAAGCCTTACGCAAAGCCAACAACGCCGCCACCGCCAAACGCAGGAAACAGTCCTTCCAGGAGCGGGGGCTCGCGATCACGCTCATCCAAGACGGTGAGTTCGGGGCGAACCTGTTCGCTCACATCCCCACGGAGTATTTACGTATTTTGATGCCGGCGTTGGAGAAGAAGGCCGAAGCCATCGCCAGAGCCCAACGCCACAGCAAAACCCGCAAAGCCGCCGACCGTAAAACCCGCTTGTTGGATGCCTTGTTTACCACCATGACCGGGCACTACCCACCCGAGCCAGACGACCTCACCCACCTCACCGGAAACGACACCGGCCAGGACCCGACAGATCAACATCCTTCCGAAGATCTCTTCGACGGCGTCGAGTCCTTCAACGACGAAGACCCCTTCGATGGGCAGGATCCGTTTGATGGTCCCGGCCCCTACGGCAACGGTGGCGGAGGTACCCGTCCCGACCCGAATCACTCCGGTGGTAACAGCGGCAACGGTGCTGGCATCGAGGGCCCGGAAGCGGACTCCTTTGAAGATGATGCCGAGTCGCTCATCGACCGCATCATGGCAGACGACGATTTCACCTACGGCGACACCTCACGTCCCAGCGCTGAGGTGTTGACTCCGGCGCCGCCCGCCCCGCACATAGTGTCAGCAGACGATGCGCTGCTCGCTTTTCCGGAGCGTACCCGCCACATTTGGGACACGCGCGAAGCAGACCGCGGACGAGAAACCCGCCTCGCCTCCAAAAAACTTCGAAAACTCCTAGCCCTCCGGGACGGCGGGTGTGTCTTCCCGATGTGCACCGACCCACCCGAAGGGTGCGTAGCGCACCACATTATTTCTTGGGAAAGTGGTGGCCCCACTGACCTCACCAACCTTGCCTTGGTGTGCTCGCGGCATCATCCCCGAGTCGAGAAACCACCCGGCGACCCCAACAGCTGGACCATCATCATCGATGAGAACGGGATCCCCGCAGCTCGGCCACCCCGCCGGATCGATCCCGACCAACAGCCGATCTACCATCCGCGCCTCACGTCGCCCATTGTTGCCATCCCTAAACCAGGCGCGCCACCCGGCCCAGACGATCAACCCCACGCCACCCCCGCGAACACCGATACCGCGATGACACCTGAGGCAACCCAGACAAGCGCGGCAGGACAGCCGCGCGGCTTCACCCTAGCCAACGACTGGCGCTTCGACGAAGCCCTCAACGGACCACCACCCTTCTAACGCACACCCGCACGAAGACGTAGCAAAGAGGAAACCCCCTCCCACCAAGAATCCGGTGGCAGGGGGTTCGTCGTTGGCTAGCAGCGCTGATTGCCGCTAGGAGGCGCTAGTCGAAATCGCCGAGGCGTACCGCGACGGTGCGCCGAACGTCGGAGTCCTCGATCGCGGGCAGGATGGCGCCGAGGCCCGCGTCGCTCATCGACAAGATCGTCGCGGCGCTGATCGGTGAGCTGGCGGTCAGGCGCACGGCTCGCGCGCCCTCGGGCAGAGAGAGGGTGCGTTCCGTCGTCGCGGGGACCTGAAGGCTTGCTTCGTCGCCGAGCGAGCCGTCGGCAAGTACCGGCCGGTAGGTGACGGTGGCGGCGGCCTCCCCGGAGACGAGGGAAACGCGCGCGGCTAGGCCGTCGGCGGTGATGATGGGCACGAGGAGCTCGGCGGAGGCTTGCGCCGAGGGTACCCACGTCGTGGAGCGGGCCCCGCCCTCGCCATCGATCGTCGTGCGGGTGGCGGCAAGGATGGGCTCGCTGGCGGTGACGGCGATGGCGTAATCGCCCTCGGCTACGGCGTCGAGGACAACGTCTTGGACCGCGCCCGGATCGATCGTCAGGTCCGTGGCGCCCGGGAGCTCGGCGCTCCCGTCGGCGCCAATGAGGCGCACCGAGACGCGCGCGGGGCCCTCACCGGGGTTGACGAGTCGCAGGGCGTCGGCCTTGCCACCGGCCAGTGCGGCCCCCGCTATGAGTTGGCTGCGGGCGGGGCCCTGACCGGCCGAGATGATTCCGGTGCCGAGCGGGGTGATGCCGTCGAGGCCGCCGTAGACGATCGCGGGCACGATCGCGCCGCCGGTGACCGAGACGTGCACCGCGAGGCGTTCGATATCGCTCGCGGACGACTCGAGCAGGACGCGTTCCGTGGCGCCGGGGGCGACGGAGGTGGTCGCGGCGGTGCGGGCATCGACGGGGCCGCGCTCGGAATACAGCGACGTCGTCACCGTAGCCACGGTCTTCGTCGGGTTGACGAGGACGAGTTCCGCGCTGGCGCCGAGGGTCGTGGCACCGCCGAGGAGCCAGGCGTCCGTCGTGGGAGGTTGGCAGGTGGCCGCGCCGAGGCCGCGCGCGTCACCGCCGGAGTTGAGTGTGACGGTGCCGCCGACGAGGGCCGCGCGGGCGCCGCCGGCCGGGGGCGCCGTAATGATGCCGGGGGCGCGTTCGTTGTCGATCGACAGTACGGCGGCCGCGGGGCCGGACAGGGCGAAGGTCTGGGCATCGCCGGTGCGCTGATACGTTGCCGACGGCGCGCCCTCGCCGGAGCGTGCGATGACGCTAGCCGACGTCAGGGTGCGGGTGGCGGCCGATTTATCGCCGAACTCTTCGTCGCCCTGGGCTTGTCCTTCAACGTGGGTTCCGGTGAGGCAGACCTGGGTGACGTCTTGCGGGGCGAGCTCGACGCTCGTGACGTGCGGGGCGGCCGCGGGATTGGGCGGGCGTACGTCGGGATTGATGAGCGTGAGCGCGGTGACGGCTCCCACCAGCACGATCGCGGTGAGGGCTGCGAGGATCGTCCGGACTCTCATGGGCGTACCTCTCGGCGGGGCCGCGGGATCGCGAGCAGCGCGGTAAGCGCGGCCGTGAGGATCCCGCCGATGGCCCAGTAAGGTTGATAGTCAGGCCGGTAGCGCACGTGTAATTCGCCGGCGTGGGCGGGCAGATCGAAGGCTTGGCGCCAATCGTCGCCGGCCGTGCCAAGGCTTACGCCGTCGTAGCGTGCCTGCCAGCCGGCATCCGCGCGCTCGGCGAGGATGAGCTGGCGGCCGGCTCCGCCGGCGGGCACGTCCGTGGCAAGGCCGGTGCCGCTGGAGGCAAGTGGACGTTCCTGCCCGTCGTCGAGGATGCGGGCGCGCGCAGTCACGGCGTCGATATCGATCCGATAGACCGTTCCCGATCGGTTCACGGTCACGCGCGAGATGCCGGGCGTGGCGTCCAGCCCCGTGAGCAGCGTGGCATGCGCAGATTGGTTGACGCTGGCGTCGAGTTTGTCCGCGGGTGGCACGACGATGACGCCGATGCCCGCGCGACCCAGATCGCCTGCCGCGCGTTCCGATCCCCCGGCCGCGAGATCCGCGACCGCGCCGCGCAACGCATCGGCGGCCGGGTCGCTTTCTTCGTGCAGGGCGCGCACCGCGATGACGGAGGCGGACGCGAGCATGGTGCGACCGTCGGTGCGCACGACGTCAGCGCGGAGCGAGTCGTCGGGGGCGGGCGTGAGCAGCAGCGTCCGCTCCTGGCCCGCGCCGGAGGCGAGCTGCTGGGCGAGCGCCGGAGTGGGTGGCTCAGTCGCGACGGCGACTTGCATGCGCGAGGCGGCCGAGGGGCCAAAGATCAAGGCCCAGGACAGCGGCACGAGCAGTGCGAGGATGCCCGCGAGCGCCGCGAGGCCGTGCCGCCAGCCGAAATCGTGGGCGGCGAGCTGCGCATTCAGGCCGCTCGCGCCGGCGATCGCGGCGACGAAGAGGCCCGCGAGCAGAAGGGAGACGAGTGGTGCCGTCGCGGCGGTGATGGCCTCGCCGCCAACGTAGGCGACGACGATGTTGCGCACGGCAAGGATACTCGCGAGGGCAAGGACGACGGCGAACCAGCCGAGGCGCACGGCGAGTGACGTGCCGCCGCGGCGAGCGAGTGCCACGAGCGCGAAGACCAGCACGATGCCGCCGCCAACCCAGGCAGCGATCGCCAGGGGCAGGACGCCCAGCTCACCCGTGGGTAGGGCCGTAGCAAAACCGATAAGCGCGGCACGCGGGTCCCCGTTCGCGCCGGGTTGCGGCAGCCCCGAGGTCGAGACGGCGAGCTGCCACAGTCCCTCCGAGGCCATCGCGATCAGTCGCGGGGTGTGCAGGACGAGTGCCGGCAGCGGGATGAGGAGGAAGGCGAGGCGATGGTGGGCAATAGTGAGCTGCGCGAGCCACAGGAAGATGATGCCGGGCAGCAGCAGGACGGGCGCTCCGGCGGTGGCGACCGCGAACGCGATCGCGGCACCTGCTGCGGCGGCGACGTTGGTCTTTGTCACGACGGGCGCGGACGGGGCCGGCACTTCCTGCGTCGTGACGGTGGCAGGCAATGGTTCCTCGCGGGTCTCCCCTGCCGCAGATGCCTCGACGTCTGTCGGCGCATCGTCCGTCGGGGCTCTGTCCGTCGGCGCTTTGTCCGTCGGCGCATCGTCCGCCTGGGCGTTGTCTACCTGAGTCAGCGCGTCGTCGCCCGAAGGACGGCCATCGCAGTTTTCACTCACGCGTTCGGACTCGCGGCTCGCGTGCAGCGCCTCACGATCGACGCGCTTGGCACCAACCATGCCGGAATCGACGTGGTCGCGGCGTTCGGCACCGACGGCGCGCACGAGCGCGAGCACGAGCCATGGCAGTGCGACGTGCGCCAGCGCGGGCCCCAGCTGCCCCGTGTGCAGCGCCGGAATGTAGCTGGGAGCAATCGCCCAGGCAACTGCCGCCCAGGCGCGAATCGCGACGGACCGCGTTCCGGCGCCGGCGGCGAACCATGCGCCAATTCCCGCCACCGGGACGGCGAGCCAATATGCCAGCGGGATGAGCGTGGCGAGATCGCCGGTGACGAGGAGCCCCGGCAGGAGTGCCCACAGCAGCGTATCGGGTGGACCCTCATGACCAAGGCCCACGTCGACCCACCCGGAACTTGCGGCGCGTAGCGTCTCCAGGAAGGACCCACTGGCTCGCAGCAGCCCGCCGCCCTCGTAGATTCCGGCGGACATCGGCGGGCGCACCACCCAGATGCCGATCGCCACGAGCGCGAGGATGAGGGCGCCTAGCGCGGCCCGGCGACGCTTGGCCAGCCGCGAGAGTTCCGCGAGCTCGAGCTCGCTCGGTGCCTCGGCGGCCGCTCGGGCATCGCGCGCGCTGCGCCGCAGTTCGCGCTTGCGCGCCCCGATGGCTGAGCGTGGCGTATAGATCCGGTCGAGCGTCGCGCGCGGCACCGTGCGTACGGCCTCCGTGCGGGTGCGCGTGAGTCGCCAATGCTTCGGGTGGGAAAGAACGTGCCAGCCCGCCTTCAGCTCGGCGCCCAGCAGATCGAAGTCTTTGCGCGCGGCCCGCCACAGCGCCCGCAAGGGCGTCAGCAGCGCGATAGCGAGGTAGACAAGCGGGACCTGCCAGGGCGCCACCCCGGAGATCCAGGTGTGCAGCTGCGCTGCCCGGCGCGCGCCAAAGGAGCGGCGAACATCGGGCGCCGCGCCCTCATTGTCGCCACGCAGGTCGTGATAGGAGGCCTGCGCGTGGTAGACGATGGCGTCGGGCACGACGGCAACGCGGTAGCCGGCGAGCCGCACCCGGCGCGAGAGTTCGAGCCCGTCGTTGAATGGGCCAAGGTGAGGATCGGTGCCGTCGAGTGCCGCCCAGATATCGCGCCGAATCAGCGCCCCTGCAGTGGAAACCGCCAGGACATCGGAGCGGTGATCGAGCTGGCCCTGGTCGATTTCGTCGACGTCGGTCTCCAGGTAGCGCCGCGTCGCGCGCGTCGCATGGATACCCGCGGAGATCAACCGATCGGGCCGCGCCCACTCCCGCTGTTTACAGCCCGCGAGCCCAAGGGAGGTGGCAAGTTCGACCTCTCTGAGCAGTTCCGAAAGCGCCGCCGCATCCGGGGCGCTGTCATCGTGCAACAGCCACAGCCACGCCACGGTATCGGGCGTGACGACCGGGATTTCTCCGGTGCGTGCTTCGTGGCGCCGCTCGGCCTTTGCGACGAGCTCGGCATGTTCGGCAAGCCCGAGCCGCACGGCGTCGCCGAAATTGCGCGCAGCAGGCGCGCCGACGATGCGGGTGGGGAGCCGTACCTCGTCGATCGTCTCGGCGATGACGTCGAGCAACGGCCGCCCGGAGCCGACGTCGCGGCCGGGTGCCGCCACATCGATCACCAGCAGGCGGGCGGGCAGGCGTTGTTGCGCGGCAAGCGCGCTGAGCGTCCGGGAGAGATAGGGAGTATCGCCGCACGTCACGACGACGGCGGTGACGTCCTGAGCGTGATGAACAGGTGAGGTCATCGAGGAAAAATCAGCTGATGCGCCGCTTCAAGAGTCGACGTTCGCGCTCGGACTTACCGCCCCAGATGCCGAAGCGTTCATCGTTTTCTAGCGCGTATTCCAGGCACTTCTTGGCGACGGGGCACGAGGCACACACGCGCTTAGCCTCGCGCGTGGAGCCGCCCTTTTCGGGGAAGAAGGCCTCCGGATCGGTCTGTGCGCATAGTGCGAGTTCATACCAGGCGGGGGACCCGTACTCGATGCCGTCATAGGGGTCGGCGAACGCGGGGGCGTTCCCGCCGCCGCGAGCGGAGATTGGGCCGTCACCCAGGATGTTCCACACGGTCGCACTCCGTTCGTTGCATTAGCTGTCTGTCTCTAAATTACACGCGTGTCACTCACCTTCGTCAAGTGGATCGGTGGTATATCTGTCCGGACGTATGATGGCAGCTATGCCCCTGCGCCATGATCCGGGCCATCTCCTGGCCGCTTTCGCTTCCCGATCCACCCCCGCCGTGACGTGGTATTCCGCCGACGAACGCACGGAACTCTCCGGTGCGGTCCTCGCCCGGTGGGTCGCAAAGACAGCAAATTTCCTGGTTTTCGACGCCGGTTTCGCCCCGGGTGACACGCTGTTTGTCGATTTGCCCCCGACGTGGCGCGCCTTCGTGTGGGCGCACGCCACGTGGCTCGCGGGCGGTGCCGTCACCTTCCGTGAAATTGATGACCCGGATGTGATCCTCACCGATCGGCCCGAAGCCTGGGCTGAGACGTCGGGCGATGTGCTCGCCCTCGCGCTGCCCGCGCTCGCCATGAGCTACGACGGTGAGCTGCCGCCCATGGTGAGCGATGCGAACGCGGAGGTGATGAGCGCGGCCGATCAGCTCGGTGCGATGCCGCCGCTTGACCCGACGGCTGTCGCGCTGGCCGGCCCGAACTTGCGTTACGCGGATCTCGATGAGCTGCTCGACGGTGGCAGCGCGCAGCGCCTGATGATCCGCCCCGCCACGAACCATGAGCTCGTGCGCCAGCTCGCCTCCCAGCTGCTGGCCGGCGGTTCCATCGTCGCGATCGATCGCGACTTTGCGGGTGACTGCGCCGCCGTCGCGACGCAGGAACAGGCGCTGCCGCTGCGTGATCCGTGCCGATAGTGGCTAGCTAAAAGACGATCCAGAAGCTCCGCCGGCCTGGCCACAGCAGGTAAATGCCGTATCCGGCCAGGGCAATGGCGACGAGGGTTTCCCAACCGAACCCCATGGTCGGTGTCAGCCAGAGGAGCATGCCCCACCCGATGGGAATGCCGAATATTGTGCCGAAAACGAGCACTGCGAGTAACCATTCAGGCATGTCAGTTCCCGCCGATGTTGCTGATGGGGTCCGAATCCGAGCCGGCCGTCTTGCAGTACAGCGTCGCGGACATGACGCTCAGCGAGATTTCAGCGTTGGACGGATCTGACTTGCCACTATCGGAGAGAAACGCCTTGATGGCATCGCGCTTATCGCCCTTGTCCAGCGTGAGGTAGTCCTTGCAGGTGGTGTTGCCACCGGCGTGTTTCGCGCCGACGCAGCCCCCTGCCCCGGCGAGTAGCGCAAGGGCGAGGGCCCCGGCTAGCAATGTGGTTGGTTTTCGCATGATCGCTGTCCTTTCGGTGGTGATTCACCTTGAACGTAGCGATCGGCAAGAGCGAGTTGGGACGCCCTGGGCAGGCTCCAACGGGCCCGCACGCGGCGCGAGCCTGCCGGGTTGATTATGGCGATGTGCGGGAGTGTGCGGACTAGCGGACGGTGCGAGCGAAGCGCTTCTTGGGGTGGAACACGAGGCCCTTCAGGCCGGCCTTTAAGAGCCGGAGCCGGAGCTTAGGGCTCACGCCGGAGCCGTGCAGCTGCTTGAGCATGTTTTCGGCAAGCTGGACCGCGATCGTCGGCGAGCGCAGCGAAAACGCCGCCGAAATCTGGTTACGCACACCGTATTCGAACTTCCAGACGTTGGCGTCGGTGACGTCGCCGAAATTCACGCCGCGGTTTTCCCCGAGCAGGTGATCGACCTTGGAGTCGGCGACGAAGATGCCCGGGCGGAACTTGCTCAGGCGCATCGTGTATTCGGCGTCGTCGTACCAGATGAAGTACTCGCGATAGGGCAGTCCGCATTCGCGCACGGCATCGGCGGTGATGAGGCAGGAGACGAACGAGCAGGACTTCACGAGCTGGTAGCCCTTGCCATGCGCCATATCGCGCGGCCAGTCCCACGTCGTGTCGGGCGTATTCATCTCGCACAGCTCCCCGTCGGTCCACAGCACCATCGAGCAGGCAAAGGAGGGGACGTGTCCGTGACGTTCGGCGAAGGAATCGACGCCGGTCAGCAGCTCCGCGAGCGCACCGGGCCGCGGCACCGTGTCGTCGTCCATGATCCAGTAGGCGTCATAGCCCGCCCCGAAGGCGGCCTGGATGCCGTGGGCGAAGCCGCCCGCTCCCCCGGTGTTCTTCTTCAGCCGTGTCACCGTCGTGGGAACGGCGGCCTCGCGCTCGCTGAGCATCTGCGGGGTGCGGTCGGTGGAGGCATTGTCGACGACGATGATGCGGTCCACGGGCCGGTCCTGCGCCTCAAGTCCGGCGAGGGTTTTTTCCAGCAGGTCGGCTCGGTTATAGGTGACGACGACGGCGGCAACGCGCATGCTTACTCCTTGGTCTTCGCCACGGCGGTTGTGGCGTAATGATCGGTATAGAACTCTTCGGCGCTGGTGCGCGAGGCCAGATCGGCAACGAGGCCGCGCTGGCGGGCAATGAGGCTGCGGCGCTCCCCGTCATCGGCAGCCAGGCGCCGCAACAGCTCGACGGCGCCCGCCACGAAGGCGTTGGGCTCTCGCGGCAGCAGCGCGCCGGGCGCGACGACGGTGATCTGGGAGCCGACGTCCGCGCTCACGACGAGCACGCCGGCGCTGGTGGCCTCCAGCGAGGTGAGCGTCAGGCCTTCGTTATCGCTCGGGATGAGCAGGACATCGATCTCAGCAAGGAAATCGGTGACCGGTCCCCAGGCGCGGGTCGTCACAACGTCGGCGAGGCCAGCTCTGGCCAGGTGGTCGCGAGTGTAATGCTCGAGCTCGCCGCTGCCCTGCATGACGAACTCGAAGTCCTGCGGAGCGCTCAAGTGCAGCCGTCGCGCCACGTCGACGAAGAGGAACGGGCGCTTTTGCAGGCTCATTCGGCCTAGGAAGCCGACCCGCAGCGCGGCACGGGGCCGCGCGGGAATCTCGCCGCTCGCCTCGGCGCTCGCGCGCGCCGTGAGCCCCGTTAGCGGATAGTAGGCGACCTTCTCCGGCGCGATGCCCGCCTCGCGCAGGTAGATTTCGCGCAGCTGCGGGCTGATGACGTGGTGCAGGTCGATCAGGCGCGAGGCGCGGACGGAATCAGCGACGTAACCGCCGCCGCGATGCTCGACAATGTGCACCGAATCCTCCACGCGCGTATCGGGCAGCAGTGTGCGCACGAGTCCCAGGTGCTCGTAGGCGAGCACCGAGTGGTGGATGTGGATCGCGACGGGGCGGTAGGTGCGCAGCAGCGCTTCGACGAAGGGCGCGCGCTCTTTCACCCCGAAGGTCTGCGCACACAAGAACACCTCGTCGGCGATCTCGTAGGCGCGTCCAAGCAGCCGCTGCGGCGCTCCGCGGTCGACGGTGATGAGGATCTTGTAGCCCGCATCGCGGGCGAGCTCGGCCTGTCGGAACGCCCAGGATTCGGCACCGCCGTTCTCCAGCCAGTGCATCGCCACCCACATCCACGGCGCATCACCCTCGCGCCGAATGAGCGGGGCGGCGGTCGCAAGCTCGGGAGCGGTGGCCTGCCAGGTCTGCTGGTAGGCGGAATTGCGGGACTGGCGGTATCGGTCGAGCATGATCGGCGCCTTGCCGTACAGCCGGCGGTAGACCTGGCTCATCGCCTTGCCCTTGAGCGAATCGGGTTTGACGAAGATGTAGCGGGCCTCGCCCGCCATCACGCGCGCCGAGGGCATCAGCAGGTAACGGTGATGAGGTTCGCCCACCCCGCCCCCGGTCGGCGTCACGATAATGACGCCGTGCGCCACGGGCAGTGCCACGTCGCTCGGGCGGATATCGCGCAGCGTGTTGCGGTCCTCCAGCGGCTGGGTGTCACACAGAAACACCCGCAGCATGATCGTTCGGTCCGGGTACGTCAGCGTCAACGGCGAGATCGCGCTGACCAGCCAGCGCTCATCCAGTTGGGACAGGACCTCGCGAGCCTCCTCGCTCAGCGATATCCGGACGTCGTGGTCGGCTAATGCCGCGGTCAACAGCTCGTATGCGCGAGCAATATCCACTAGTTTTCCTCTCGGTTTTCTCGCATCATCGCGACCGCCTCGTGCACGTCGCCGTCGAAGACAAGTTCGCCCTTGCGCAGCAGGATGCCACGCTCACACATGCTCGCCACGAGGTCGAGGTCGTGGGAGACGATGACGAGCGATTTGCCTTCGGCCTTCAGCTCATCGATGCGCTTCAGGCATTTTTTCTGGAATGGTTCGTCCCCGACGGCCAGGATCTCGTCGATCAGGAAGATATCGGGATTGGTATGGACCGCGACGGAAAAAGCGAGCCGCAAGAACATGCCCGAGGAGTAGAACTTCACCTCGGTGTCGATGAACTGCTCGATTTCGGAAAACGCCACGATGTCGTCAAAGGCAGCATTGATTTCATCTTCGCTCATGCCGAGGATCGCGCCATTGAGGTAGATATTCTCGCGGCCGGTCAGGTCCGGGTGAAAGCCCGCGCCAACCTCAATGAGTCCCGCAATCTTGCCGCGCACGCGGATCTCCCCGCCGTCGGCGCGCATGACGCCGGAAATGAGCTTGAGCATCGTCGATTTGCCGGAGCCATTGAATCCCAGCAGCGCGACGGTCTCGCCCTGGCGCAGGTTGAAGGAGACATCTCGCAGCGCAGTGAAGGACTCGGTAAGCTCACCCCGTCGCCCCTTGGCATTCCACACGACCCATTCCTTGAGCGAATGCGTGTGCTTGAGCGTGAATTTCTTGACCGCGTGGCTGACGCGGATGACGTCGGTTTCGTTCATCACAGCTCCTGCGCAAACCGGCCGTCGAGGCGGCGGAAGACATATTCGCCGAGCCACAGCGTCAGCAGCGAGATGACCGTCGCAATCGCCATCCACATCGCCATGTTGGGCGGCAGTGATCCCCCGCCTGCGCCTTGCGTCGGTTCCCAAAATGCCCAGTGGAAGACCTCAACGACGGGGGTGATGGGATTCAGCATGTAGATCGGAAAGAGCCAGCCGCCGTTTTTCTCCGACACGGCAAAGACCTGCTGCCAGGTGTACAGCACCGGCGAGGCCCAGGTCGCGACCATGACAAACAGGTCGACAAGGTTTTCCGCGTCACGGAACAGGACGTTGATCGCGCCAAAGAGCAGCCCAAGCCCAAGACAGAAGATCGCGAGCACGATGAGCGCTCCGATCGCTGCGAGCAACTGCAGGACCGTCGGCGACCAGCCAAACAGCAGCGCGCCCACGATGAGGACAACGAGCTGCGGGAAGAAGTGGATCGCCGCGACCCACAGCGCCGAGACCGGGAAGAGCTCGCGCGGCAGGTAGATCTTCTTGACCAGCGCATAGTTGCCCGCGATCGAGCGCGTCGCGTTACCGAAGGATTCGGTAAAGAAGTTGACGATGACGATGCCGGAAAACAGGTAGATTGCGTAGTTTTCGACCCGGTCGTTCATGCGCAAGAACTCGCCGACGGCGAAGTAGAAGACGATGAACTGAACGGCCGGCTTCACATAGCTCCACAGCATGCCAAGGATCGAGCCGCGGTAGCGCACCCGCAGATCCTTGTGCACGATGAGTTTGAGCAGGTAGAAGCGGTAGAAAACCTCCGCTAGCCCCTTTCCTCGCCCGGGTTCTCGCCAGGGCAGGTCGATTGGCTGGGTCTCAGTGCTCATGCGTTCTTCGCGACGATCGGTTCACCCGTCTTGATGTGCGGGCTGATGCGGTTGTCGTATGCCGACAGTGCGGAAGCAATAGCCATGTGCATGTCCAGGTACTGGTAGGTGCCTAGGCGACCACCAAACAGGACGTTCTTCTCGCCGGCCATCGCCTCGCGGTAGGCCGCGAGGCGTTCGCGATCCTTCGCGGTATTCACCGGGTAGTAGGGCTCGTCATGGCGATCGGCAAAGCGCGAGAACTCCCGCATGATGACCGTCTTGTCCTTCGGGTAATCACGCTCGGGATGGAAGTGACGGAACTCGTGGATCCGGGTGAAGGGAACGTCCTCGTCGCCATAATTCATGACGGAGGTTCCCTGGAAGTCCCCGACGTTCAAGACTTCCTCTTCGAAGTCGAGCGTGCGCCAGGACAGGTCGCCCTCGGCGTAATCGAAGTAGCGGTCGACGGGACCGGTGTAGACGATCGGAATCTGACCGACCGCTGAATCCTTGTTGAAAGGCTGCGAGGTGTCGAAGAAGTCCGTATTAAGGTGGACGTCGATGTTCTTGTGGTCAGCCATTTTTTCCAGCCACGGCGTGTAACCGTCGACGGGCAGGCCTTCATACGTGTCGGAAAAGTAGCGGGCGTTATAGGTGTAGCGCACCGGCAGGCGCGAGATGATCCCGGCCGGAAGCTCGGTGGGGTCCGTCTGCCACTGCTTGGCGGTGTATCCCTTGACGAAGGCCTCATATAGCGGCCGGCCGATCAGCGAGATCGCCTTTTCTTCCAGATTCTCCGGGCTCTTATCTCCCAGCTCCTGAGCCTGCTCAATGATGAGCGCCTTGGCTTCCTCGGGGCCATAGGCCGCACGGAAGAACTGGTTGATCGTGCCGAGGTTGATCGGCATCTGGTAAACCTCGCCACCCACGTTGGTCAGCACGTGGTGGATGTAGCTCGTGAACTGGGTGAACCGGGTGACGTAGTCCCAGACTCGTTCATTGGAGGTATGGAACAGGTGAGCGCCGTAGCGGTGGACCTCGATCCCGGTTTCGGGTTCGATCTCGGAATAGGCGTTGCCCCCGATATGGTGACGCGATTCGATGATCGCGACCTTAAGGCCCAGTTCCTCGGCACATCTCTCGGCCATGGTGAGTCCATAGAATCCGGACCCCACAACCAGAAGATCAATATCCACTTCCAGACTCGCTTTCGCTTTGGCAGTTCCATCAGTCTAGCGGCCTACTTCGGGCATTCGCGGTAGACTCCCTGGAGGGGCCTGCCACATGTGTTGGGCGCCATTTTTTATGCTTTATTTCCAATGTGCCAGGCACCATATCGTGCAGGAAGGGGGCTACCATGCTGACCCAACTAGAAGAGCGCCTCGTCGACGATATCTCGACGGGTGATATCGCAGAGCTCTCCACACTCGCGGCTAAGGCCTCAATCCCTGACCTCATTAGCGTCGTCGAACACGTGCCCGCGAAACGCGGCGCCGTGATGTTTAGGCTGCTCGCCAAGGACCGCGCGCTGGAGGTCTTCGAAGCCCTCGATGCCGGCCACCAAGCCGACCTGCTCGATGCGCTGCGCGATGAGCAGATTGCGTCGATCTTCACGGATCTCGACCCCGACGATCGTGCCGCGCTACTCGATGAGGTGCCGGCATCCGTCGCAGATAAGCTCCTGCGGGGCCTTTCCCGCCATGAGCGGGGGATGACAGCGGCTCTGCTTGGTTACCCGAAGGGCAGCATCGGCCGGCGGATGTCGCCCGAGGTGGTGCCGGTGCGTGAGACTCGCACGGCCGCTTACGCACTGGAGTTGCTGCGCACTCGCTCCGAGGAGTACGAAACGCTCTACATGATCCCGGTCATGGATGACACCCGTCGGCTCGTGGGAGTGGTTTCCCTGCGCGACATGTTCACCTCCGCCCCGGACACCATCATCGCGGAGATCATGACCTCCCCCATCAGCGCCCAGGCGACCGACGACGCTGAGGACACCGCCCGCCAGCTCCTTGCCATCGGCAAGATTGCTATGCCGATCGTCGATGGGGAGAATCGGATTGTCGGGGTCCTCACCGTCGATGACGCCCTCGAGATCGTAGAGGCGGCCGACACCGAAGACGTGGCTCGTCACGGCGGCCATGAGCCCCTGCGCCGCCCCTATCTTTCAACGCCGGTCTTGAACGTCGTCAAGTCGCGGATCGTGTGGTTGTTCGTCCTTGCAGTTTCGGCGGTGCTGACGGTTCAGGTGCTTGAGATCTTCGAGTCCACCCTGGCCGAGGTTGTCATCCTTGCGCTGTTCATTCCGCTGCTAACCGGCACGGGTGGAAACACCGGTAACCAAGCCGCGACGACGGTGACGCGCGCACTCGCGCTTGGCGATGTATGGAGCAAGGACGTCCTTGCTGTGCTGTGGCGCGAAGCGCGCATCGGCTTCACGCTTGGCGCTGTCCTAGGAGCTCTCGGATTCGGCGTCGCCACCCTCGTCTATGGCGTGGCGATCGGGACGGTCATCGGATTGACGCTGCTGAGCGTGTGTACGATGGCTGCCTCGATCGGTGGCGTCATGCCGATCATCGCGAAAGCTGTCGGCGCGGATCCTGCCGTATTTTCCAATCCGTTTATCTCCACGTTCTGTGATGCTACGGGCCTCGTGATGTACTTCGTCATCGCCAAGGCCGTGCTCGGGATCTAGCGCTTAGCGCCGCGGCCGCCGCTAGTTCTTGTGCTGGTCGCAGATCGCGAGGCGGTAGAGCGCGGCCCCGCCACCGGAATCGATGAGCTCAAATCGGTCGATGTGCCTGCGACCAATACGCAGCCCCTCGTATTTGTTTTTCGCGTCGTTCTCGGGCCAGTAGGTGCGTTCGTCCGTATAGAAGTAGTCGATCCCTAGCGACTGCAGCGTCGTGCAGATGTGGTGGGACATGTTGAGTTGATCGAAATACGCGCCGACTTCGAAGCCCTTCTGCCCCCAGGCGCCATCGAGATGGTGGTATAACACGTTGATGTCCGCTATGCCGTATAGCAGAGCGGCGCCCGTCCGAGGGTCACCGATGACGCGAGCGTTTGCGGGCAATTCGCCCTTCAAACGATGCTGCATCGCGACTTCTTCGGGCGAGATCAGCGCGTTGTAGCCGTCTTCGTTCTTGAACTCATAGTTCAGCTTCAACAGCCAGTAGCCCTGGTTGTAGTTGAACCCATGCGTGGTGAGGCCAAGCGCACCGACCGTCACGACGGCTGCGGCTGTACGGAGCACGGCAGGGCGGTTCGCGGTGAACATGTCGACGACCCAAGCGATACCGAGACCGACGAGGGGCGCAGCGACTACTGGCACAATCGCGCCGAGGCGCACCGGGTCGAAATACCACGGTGCGAGTAAACGGTAGCCCGGTAGATGCACGACGGACGACAGGACGAACAAATAGGCAGCGGTCGCATAAGCGGGAATCAGCCAGCGGGCCTGCCGCGATCGCGCGGCCACGATGAGGCCGAGGATGATCCCGACGAGTAGACCCCACTCCGGGACGGGATCACCGTAGCCCTGTTCGCTCAGTTGCGAGTCTGCAAAGACGCCAAAAAGCTCGCGACCAATCGTCCCGACGGGATCCCGCTCCCAGCTTTTGACAACCTCGAACAACGGCGATTTCCAGATCACGAATAGCATCGCCGGAGTGCCGATGAGGCCCAGCCAGGCAACGATGCGTTGCCAGCGCTCGCTGATTGCTTCTCGCCGGGCGCGGATGAGGAAGAACAGCAGAATCCACCAGCCAACCGCGGTGGCAGCAAAGATCGATGAAGGGTGGACCAACCCGAGACCAGCAAGCCCGACGATTGCCGCTACGAGGGCAACCAGCCCACCGCCATCGCCGCGTTTGGTGAAGCGGACGAGTGCCGCGAGCACGAGCGGCAGCACGACATAGGCGGCCATGACCGGCCAAAGCGTTCCATAGGAGGCAGGACGTTCCGGCAGCGAGGAAAAGCTCATCGCGGCGAACGCTCCGATAATCGGCGCAAAGCGCGAGGTCGGCATCAAAACCGACAGCAGCACCGCGACGCTGAACGGAAACAGGACGCTGCCGAGGACGACAGCCGCGGAATTCGTCGCGACGACGACGTCGGAGGTATAACTCAGGGCAACAAGATCGTGCCATCCACCGGGGTAGAACTGCGCGTTGAGATCGACATTCGCGATCGCGCCGATAGCCGTCGACGATCCGTTGGATGTGTCGAGGATGTAACGGACTGCATTGATATGGAAAACACCGTCCCAGGTTTGGGGCGGAAGTTTCGGGTCGACGATCGCCTTCATTGCCGGCAGGATCCCAAACGGCGCGGCGAGTACCGTTCCGAGGAGCACGGGCCACGTCGGCGCTGAAATCGGGCGAACGATGGGCCATCGCTTCTGCAGAACCGAGGCGATGCCTGCAACGAGCACGAGTGCAATGAGGACGACGAGCCCAAAACTGAGCTTCGTGAACGGGACGCCGGCGAAAGAGAAAACGACGGGCACCCACGCGATCGCGGCAAGAGAGATCAGGGGCGCAAATGCGAGGACTGCGAGCCCACGTACCCGTGCCGCGAGGAGTGCGAGTGCACCGGGTGCAATGAGCCAGGCCAGCACGAGCAGTGAGGACGGGATCGCTGCCAGCCAGTTGCTCACAATCGTCATCGCTACCGTTTCCATCCCGTGCTCATTGCGGTGCGGTACAGCACCTTCTTAATCCCTGCCGGGATGAGTCGATACCCGCCGCGGACCGCGATGTTGCGCGCGAACTGCATCGGCGAGGTGATGCCTGCTTCTAACATCGCGCGCTGGAGCTGGACTTCGGCACGCACCATGTCGAGCCCGCCACGACGCGAGTATGCACCCGCTCCGACGCGGTAGCGCACGAGGATATCGGGAACGTTCGCGACGCGGGCTCCGGCGTGCACCATGCGTGCGAACAGCCAGTAGTCTTCCATCTTCGTCAGGTCGTCATATCCCCCGGCCGCGTTGACGGCAGAGGCACGGAAGACGACGGACGGGTGGTTAAACGGGTCTCGCAGCGGCAACACGTCACGGATGTCCTCGGCTGTCATCGGCAGTCTGCGTACGAGCCCGCTTTCGGTCTCATCGGTCTGGAACTCCGCGATTCCCGCACCGAGGAGATCGAGGTCCGTCATGAGCGGGATCTGGACCGCGAATCGGTTCGGGAGGCAGATGTCATCGGCGTCGGCACGCGCGATAACGTCGTGCTCGCAGTGTTTGAGTCCTTCGCGCAGTGCGCGGGCGAGGCCAACGTTGTCTGGCAGCGGTACGACATCGACGCGGATTCCGCCGGTGATCTCTTCGGCGCGTGAAAGAACCCGAGAGATCTCGGTCGGCACTGGACCGTCACGCACGATGACGATCTGGTCTGGTTTGAGTTCCTGATCAACGCTGACCGACTGCAGCGCTCGGGTCAAAAAGACGGCGTTGTCTCCGCGGTAGACCGCCATGAGAACGGAAAACTGCGGGAGGTTAGCCATGGATACGCCCCGCGCGGGCCTGGATCACTCGCACCTCATCGGCGACCGGAGTGTTCGCAAGTACGACCTCGACGGGCGTAGGTGCCTTCCCGGCATCCTTCATCCCGCGGCGCGCGTGCTTCAACAGAGTGCCACGCTGCCCCGACGCGTAGACAGTCTGGCCCCAGCGCAGGACCGAGCGGCCGCCGTACAGGAGCCGCTCGACCGGACCGAAAGCTTCCGAGCGGGTGAACAACCAGATCTTGTTGCGGACCTCGTTGTAGAACCTGGCTCCCGGGTCGGTCTCGGAGGCTCCGAACGTGCGGGTGAGATGGTGGACGACCGAGTCGGGGACGAACAGCCCCACGCGGTAGCGCAGCAGCCGGGCCGTGTACTCGAAATCGTCGTTCCACAAGAAGAAATCCGCCTCGGGCAGGCCATCTTCCCAGATCGCGCGCGCGTCGATGAGGATCGAAACGAACGAAGCCGAACGGATCTGACGGGCACCGATAGCGCGGGCCGCCGCGATGAGCTCGCGGCTGGCACCAGGTCTGTTACGCGGCGTGTTCATCGGGTGCTCGCGGCCATCGGACCATACGGCCCGCGACGCGAGGATCGCTGGCGTGCCGGGATAGTCCGTGCGCGCCTTCAGCAGCGCCGACAGCGCCGTTGGCGTGGGGATCGTGTCATCATCCATGACCCAAACGAGGTCAGCGTCGTGCTGGACAACAGCCCGCGCCATTCCGGCCGCAAAGCCGCCCGCTCCCCCGAAGTTTTCCGTCATCGTCACGACCTCGGTGACGACATCGTGGGCTCGTGCGAGCTCACCGGAGTCATCGGTCGAGGCGTTGTCGATCACGACAACGCCGTCAACGGGTCGGTCCTGACTCGCCAGTCCGTCGAGTGTCTGAGCGAGGAGGTCGCGGCGGTTGTACGCCACGACGACAGCAATCACGGAAGTCATGGAATCCCTTACGGCTCGCCGTTAGTTCGCGGCGTCGCCGATGACGAGGCGCGGCGTTCCCTTCCACAGCTCCGCCGAGGTCACGCGACGGCCGTCGAACAGGAGCTTGATGCCGGGGAAATCGGCTGGCTTGATCTCGGCGTACTCGGGGTGGTCCGCCTGGACGATGACAGCGTCGACATCCTCACCGAAGTGGTAGGGCTGCCAGCCGAAGCCTTCGATTTCCTCATCGGAATACATCGGGTCGTGCACGGCGACCTTTGCGCCGCGCTCGGCGAGTTCGGTCACCGTGCGGAAGACGCCGGAGAACGCCGTCTCCTTGACCTTGCCTCGGTAGGACGCGCCCAAGACCGCGACCTTGGCGTCCTTGAGCTCGCCGAGGACCTCTTCGACGCGCTGCACGACGTAAACAGGCATCTCGGCGTTGAACTGGCGCGCGGTCCGCACGACGGACGCGTCGGGGTCGGTCGACAGGTACAGGCGCGGGTAGACGGGGATGCAGTGGCCACCGACGGCGATGCCGGGCAGGTGGATGTGCGAGTACGGCTGGGAGTTGCAGGCCTCGATGACCTTGTTGACGTCGATGCCGACCTTGTCGGCGTAGACGGCGAACTGGTTCGCGAGACCAATGTTGACATCGCGGTAGGTGGTCTCGGCGAGCTTGGCCATTTCGGCCGCCTCGGCGCTACCCATGTCCCACACGCCGTTCGGCTTCGGCAGGTCGTCGCGCTCGTCGAAGGACAGGACTGCCTCGTAGAACTCAATCGCGCGCTTGGTGCCTTCTTCGCTCAGGCCGCCAACGAGCTTCGGGTACTTGCGAAGGTCTTCGAACACGCGGCCGGTGAGGACGCGCTCGGGCGAGAACACGAGGTGGAAGTCGTGGCCTTCCTTGAGGCCGGAGCCTTCCTCAATCAGCGGACGCCAGCGGTTGCGGGTCGTGCCGACCGGCAGCGTGGTCTCATACGAGATGAGCGTGCCCGGGCTCATGTGTTTGGAGAAGGAACGCGTCGCCGCATCCATCCAGGCGAAGTCCGGCTCCCAGGTCTCGTCGTTGACGAACAGCGGCACCACGATAACGATCGCTTCGGCACCCGGAATCGCCTCGGAGTAGTCGGTAGTCGCACGCAGCTTGCCCGCCGGCACGAGCTCGGAGAGCTTTTCCTGCAGGTGCGCTTCGCCGGGGAACGGTTCCTTGGCCTCGTTGATCGAAGCGACGGTCTGCTCGTTTACATCAACGCCAATGACTTCATGTCCGGCGTCGGCAAACTGCACGGCCAGTGGCAGGCCGATCTTTCCCATGGCGACAACTGCAATACGCATGCGCGCTACTCCTTAATTTCAGACAACGCCCCCTGGCACGGTCACTAGTCAGTGTAACCATCACACTCGCGCACTGCGGAAAAGCCGGGCCTGTGGCGGTAAGGTCGAGTCAGCAAAATACCGCAGAAGGAGACGATGTGCGCGAGCGCTGGAAGACGTTGACGGCGAAATATCCGATCCTCGTCTCGATTTCCACGTTGCTGTCGGGAACGATGGTGGCGCAGCTCATCGGCTTCCTTACTCAACCGATTCTCGGGCGCATCTACACCGAAGAACAGTTCGGGATGCACGCCCTCCTGCTCGCGATCCCTCTCACCGTTGTTGCTGTGGGCGCGCTGCGCTACGACATGGCGATCATGTTGCCGTCCGATGAGAGTGAAAGCCGTCGCCTGCTGCGAGCATCCCTCGTCATCATCGGGATTCTCTCCTTGCTTACGACCATCATTACGTGGATCTTCCGCACTCCCATCTCCGAACTGGTAAACGCTCCCGAGCTCGCACCCTGGCTCCCCATTAGCGGGCTGATCGTCGCGACTCTGGGCGGTATCGGGACGATCACGTTCTGGCTCAATCGACAGCTCGAGTACGGCACGATCTCGCGTAACAGGATGCTCATGGCCGGCGCCCAGGCTGGCGGCCAGATCGGATCCCACTACGTTGGGCTCGGCGGGCTTTTCGGCCTCGTCTGGGGCCAGATCCTCGCCCAGGGAGCAGCGATTGCATTGCTTGCGCACCGAGCGCGGGACGCGATCTTCACACCCTCCGGCTGCACAACGCCACTCAAGGAGCTATTCAGCCGGTACAAGAAGATGCCGCTGCTTAACGCCCCGAACGCGCTCGTCGATGCCTTCCGGATTAACGGCATCGTCGTGTTGCTTGGCATGGCCTATTCCGCAGGTGTCGTCGGCCAGTTCGGGAGGTCCTGGGGCCTGATGCAAGCCCCCGTAACCCTCATCGCCGGCGCGATCAGCCAGGTCTTCTACCAGCGCTTTGCCACGGCGAAGCGGGGCGAGTTATACAAGCTCGTGCGGCTATCTGTCCTCGTTGCCGTCGGAGCTGCGGCGCTTCCGTTCCTCATCTTGTTCTTCATCGTCCCCTGGTTCGTGCCGTGGTATCTCGGTCCGAATTGGGAGCTCGCGGGTGTCATTTCGCAGGCGCTCATACCGTGGCTGTTCATCATGGTCGCGACGTCACCCATTTCCACGGTGTTCGTCGTCGTCAATCGCCAGCAGGACATGCTCATGTTCGCGATCGCCTACGCTCTCATCCCGCTTTCGCTCATCTTTCTATTCGGCGCAAAGCTCGATATTGTGGCCATGATGTGGCTCATTTCCGCCACGATGAGCATCATGCTCATCGGTTTGACCGCACTCACCCTCTGGGTCGCGCACCGCTTCGATCACGGTGAAGAGACCTACGAAGTTGAATAGGAAGACAACATGAAGGTCCTGTCAGTCGTCGGTGCCCGCCCCCAGTTTGTGAAGCTCGCTCCGATCGCGAAAGCGATGGCCGCTGCCGGCGTCGATCACGTGATTTGCCATACCGGCCAGCACTACGACCCGATGCTCTCGGATGTGTTCTTCGAGGATCTTGGGATCCCCGCCCCCGACGTGCACCTCGGTGTCGGATCGGCGAGCCACGGCAAGCAGACGGGCGGCATCCTTGCCGCAATGGATGACGTTCTCGCCGAGCACGAGCCCGACTGGGTCCTGGTCTACGGGGATACCAACTCGACCGTCGCGGCAGCCCTCGCTGCGGTCAAACAACACATCAAGGTTGCCCACCTCGAGGCAGGCCTGCGCTCCTTCAACCGTCGGATGCCCGAGGAGCACAACCGGGTTCTAACCGATCACTGCGCTGACCTCCTGCTCGCTCCCACAACCGTCGCGGCCGAGCATCTGGAGCGGGAAGGCCTCGCCGACCGTACGATCGTTGTCGGGGATGTCATGACCGACGTCCTCTATCAGGTCCGCGATGCCGTAGCCGATAAGCCCTCCCCCATCGGGGCTGAACTCGGGCTCGAGGATGACACATATTCCGTCGCGACGATCCACCGCGCGGAGAACACCGATGACCCACAGCGTCTTGCGGCCGTTTTGGAATCCCTCGGGCGAGTCGATCACCCGGTCGTGCTGCTCGCGCACCCGCGCCTGGTCGCGAAATGCGAGGCCCACGGCCTCGACATCAACCAGGGCAACCTCCGCTCACACGCGCCGCTTGCCTATCCCGACCTCGTCGCGTCGTGCTTGAAGGCTCGCGGTATCGTCACTGACTCTGGTGGTCTGCAGAAGGAAGCCTTCCTCCTGCGCGTACCCGCTACGACGGTGCGGCCGGAAACCGAATGGGTTGAGACCGTTGAGCTCGGCTGGAACGTCTTGGTGGAGCCGGGCGATGCGCTCACGGCTGCCGCGACGCGCCCGCGCCCCGAAGACACCGACGAACAGCCCTACGGCGATGGCAACGCGGCTGAGCGCGTTGTCGCCGAGTTACTGCGGGCCTAACAGCCGCTACTTATTACAAGCGTCGATCCGGTACAGGGTTGCGCTGCCTCCGGATGCAAGCTTGGTGAAGCCCTTTGACGTGTCGACGCCGTAGAGCCCCGGACGCAGTTCATCGGTGTAGCCACCGTTGTAGTAGCGCGCCTTGTCATCGTAGAAGTACTTGATCCCGTGGTCGTTCAGGATCTTACAGATGAATGGGTCAGAATCGATTAGGCGGAACCGCTGCAGTAAGAACGCGTCAAGCCCGGTCTGGGGATAGTTCGGGTAAGGCCACACCACTCGAATGTTGGAGAGCGGCTGGAGCAGCGCCGCACCTGCAGCGGGATCCCCGAGTACGTAGGCGTCCTTCGGCAGGATGTCCGCCGCAGACTTGATCATCTCGACTTCTTCAGGAGTGGCGAGATAGCGGACGTTATCCTCGCTCGGATTAAAGGTCGTCTTGGCGTCGTGGGCGACACCCTTGAAGCCGTACGCCGTGACGGCAAGCATGATGACGGTGCAGACGCCAAGAGTTCTCGTGAGAGGAATCTCCGTGAGCTTCCACTGTCGTTTTGCGAGCCACGAGGCAGCTTCGTAGAACAGGATCCCTAGCATTGGAACAAGGAAAATCGCCGCCGCAAACTCTGCCCGGTTTGGATTCGAGTAGTACAGCGCGGTTAGGTGGCTAATGCCGTCGATGGGCATGTAGCTTCCCAGGACAATGAGCCACTGGGAGAACCACGCGATGACGAGCGCGTGGCGGCGCTTGCGCCAGGCGACGAAGATAGCAGCGAGCGTAAGGACGCAGACGGCCGCGTAGAACAAGACGGCGTAGGCTCCCCCGCCCGGAAGGAACATCGACGTCGAGAAAAAGACCTTAGCGATAATGTTGTCCCACTCAACCTTTGGGAAGCGAGCGAAGTAGTATCGCTGTGGTCCCGGAAGGATCATGAAGAGGTAGGCTGCGGCGACGAAAAACGCCGCAAGAGCGACGACGCCAACCCCCCTCGCATATCGCTTGTTCTGCAGATCCAGCCAGCCGCGCCACAGGAGGTAGGCGACAACGAGCGCAAACAGCGGAATCGACAGCGGTAGGAGAACCGAGGGATGGACCGCGAATACGCCGATGAGCGGTAGCAAGAAGATCCCGAACGTGAGCACTATTCGCCGGATGCTTGTCTTGCCGAGATTGTCGATGATCGCGCCAATCAACCCGGGGAGCGCAGCAAAGGCCAAAACGAATGGCCACAATGTCGTCGCAAGCGCCAGTCGAGTCAGAGCGAGAGGCGCGAACGAAGCCGCAAGCAGGCCCCAAGGGTAAACCTTCTCTTCCTTCGCAGCGACCATTGCGAAAGCCGCCGCACCGAGGAGGAAGATCAGCGGAGTCACGACGAGCGACGCATTGGTCACGGCAAGGGCGTCCTGCGGCCCAACGGTGACCAGCGAAAGCAGCGCATGCCAGGCGTTGGGGTAATACCAAGGAAGCGGGTCGACTCCAGCCATCGTGGCATTCGACTCGAGCGGAGAAGCATTGCCTGTCCGCTCCATCAGCCACAGCTGGTTGTAGTGGTAGTTCGAATCCCCACCCTGGACCGGGTTTGACGCGTTGGAGGTCAAGACGATCGGCGCAATGGCGATCAGCCATATCACTAGGGCAAAAGCCAGCATCTGCCAGTCATAACGATTCCGCCACAACGAGAGGTCCGGCCTCCACTTACGGGTAATCACCCCGTGAACCCCGAATGCTACAGCGGCAGCGACCACGGTGGCGATGATAAACGGGATGAGGCCCCACCGTATGGGCAGCTGAGACTGTATCGCGGACAGAAGCGCCACGATCCCAAAGGTCCAGGCAGGGGCCTGGGCAACCGCTAGCAGCGGGCGGGTCGCGGGTCGCCCCGCGAGGACGAGGAGCAGGCCCGGCAGAAAAGTAATGAGGACGATTGAGGAAATCTCAGGGAGATACCTCATCCACGAAAGCAGCAAAGCCCGTTATGACCTTTCTGATCGGGCGCATGACAGCACGAAAGACGCGACTGCCTCACCCATCGCCGACATCGATTTATGGTCCTGCACCCATTCCGCAAGGCGTTCTCGTTCCGCATCAGTGGCGGCGGAGCGCCTCACCTTGAGCATCGAGGAAGCGACCTTGTCCGCCGAGAACTCTGCGACTTCTCCAAGCTGATGGTTGGTGATATCGACCGTTGCAGGTCCCGCGCCAGCGTACACCACCGGGGTGCCGCTTGCGAGGGCCGTTAAGACCTTCGTGGGATAGGCAAAGTCGTACCCAAGCCCGGGGACGATAGAAACGAGTGCGCCAATAGCCCCTCTTTGCCACGCGGCGGCTTCTTCTGGCCCAACGGGCTCTAACACGACGACCGGGTTTGTAATTCCGGTCGCAGTTGCAAGAGATGCTGCTTGCTCCTCGATGCGGGGAACCTGCGAGCCGCGAGCGAGGAAGACAATCTGGGTGTCCGGGTACTGATCAAGGACCTTGCTAAAAGCCTCAACGAAGATTTCGGCTCCTTGCCACTCCGAGGCTGTACCCGCGTAGATGAAATATGGATGCTTAACCCCGGCGGCTGCTAGCTCCTCAGTCGTTAGCTGACGGCCGGTGGGGTTAAAGAGTTCGGTATCCGCGCCGTTCGGCTGCACCAGAACGTTTCGTCCACCGAGCTCGCGTACCCGCTTTGCGACGCCATCGGACACAGCGACGACGCCAGAAGCTCCTGAGATCGCGAAACTCTCCATCGCCTTCACAGCGCGCACGACCACGTTGGGAGCTCCCGTACTTTCGGAAGCATCCGACCACACGTCCGCGGCGTACCAAACGTAAGGAAACCGCCTAAGGAGCGAAACGAGCCGCATGAAGGATCCGGTTGTCGGTGGAGGCTCAACGAGAGCCACGTCCGGTTTCGAACCAATGAGGGCCCGGAATGACGCCTGCAAATCGAACGACATGTACGGCAAGTAGCCGCGCAAGTAGTCATTCTTGTCGCGTAGAACCGGGACCCGTACGATATTCGGCTCGAAGGAAACCGTGGGCGCGGAGCTAGGCGGTTTCGATGTGATGACCCGGACGTCGGCCCCTTGGGCCGTCAAGGCTTTCTCCACGGCTTCGAGCCTGAATGATGCTGCTGAAGCTTCCGGCATGTGAATCCGAGAAACGACCAACGCTCGCTTCTTGCGCGAGTATGCATCGATCACGTTCCGATATGCGACTAGGTGGCGGTTAATGAACACGCTGGCCGACGATCTTCCCCATGCGCGGTGCCGAATCTCTCCGTTAGAGAATCCTTCGCCGTTGGCATATGCGCTGACCATCTCTTTCATGGCGCGAGCTAAGGCGCTGGTGTCGTCGATGGGTACGACACACCCCATGCCCTCAGTCGCCATGTGTCGACCACCTGGGGTTGCCGAGGCAATACAGGGGATGCCCATGCTCTGCGCTTCAGCAAAGACTGTTCCACCGGCCTCTCGAGCCGAGAACAGGATGAGACAGTCGCCCCGATTCATTTCTCCGGGCATTTGGTCGCGGCCGACACGACCAGCGAACTCAATGGCGTCGCAGCATCTTAGATCGGCTGCAAAGGACCGTAGTTCTCGAACTCTTTCCGGATCTCCACCGATGACAAGGAAACGAGTGTGGGGAAACTCAGCGTAGACCGCATCGAAAGCTAGGAGGCTCTCTTCTACCCGTTTGTTTCTATCGAGATGCGAAACGTGCATGAAGATGAAGGTGTCCGTGTCCGGGACATGAGTGGGCTGCTCAAAGAAGCGGCCCGGAACCGGCAGACTCATCACGCCAAAGGTCGAACAGCCGTAATACTCGGACAGCTTCTCAGCGAAGTCGGGCGACACTGCGTAATGAAAACTAGCTCCACACACCGCGTCCCAGATCATCCGATAGCGGTAGCTCTTCGGATTCCGCGTAAGCGATGACGGACGGTGCTCCGTAATGCCGTACGGGACCCCCCAACGCCGCGAAAGGGCCTGAGCAACGAGAATGCCAGGGAATACCGAATGCGAGTGAATGACATCCGGAACCCCGAACTCTTCCTCGTACACTTTGGCGATCCGCGCGCTGAACAGTTCGATCAGTTGTCTATCACCCGGAACGATCCCCAGTGGAACCGTGGGAAAATCCTGATGGATTACTTGCTCAGCTCGGTTTAGCCGTAACCCAGTTTCCCGCTTTTTCCACGCTGTCGTGGGGTTAAGCGCGATGACGCCCACTTCGATGCCTGAGCTTCGCAGCATTGAAACCTGTTCCGCGAAGAAGCTTCCATTAAAGGGCTGGCTCTCGGTTGGATACCAGGATGGTGTCCACAGGACGTGCATCAGCGTCCTCCGCTCTCACCGGTCAATGATGCCGCGATCTGTCTCGCACGGGCCGACCAACTGTGGTTATGCCTTACTGCCTCGCACCGGCTCGTTACCTCTGCAAGTTCTGCCGGATTGTCCCGCAACCGGACGAGCACGTCCTTGATCTCGGATACGGAGTTATCGGTCGTCCAACCGATCCCCAACTCGTCGATACGCTTACCGGTCAGCGATCCCTTTGTGCCGATGATGGGCTTGCCACGGCCGATGTACTCATAGAACTTGAACGGCGAGGCGAACTCGCGATACTCGAGTGGCTCGAATGCAACGGAGCAGATGTTCGCGTCCTCGTACAGTTTGTTCAAGCCCTCGCCGGACTCGTGGACGACACGAATGCCATTCGAACCGGCCTCAGGATATTCGTGAGCAACCGCCTGCCAACGCGACGCCTCAGTGCAAATGGTGAGCCACGCACCGTCGATCTCGCTGACGGCACGTACCAGGTTGTGCATCCGATAGTGGTCGCCTACACCACCGACGTAGAAAATCGACACGCCCTCCCTTGGCCCCGAGGACTCTACGATCTGACCACCGGGAGGTAGCGCTTCATGGCGCGGCTTAGTTACCTCAGGTAGGTACTCACCCATCTCCATGGACGGGAGGAAGATGACGTCACAATACTTCTGATATGTGAAAAGCTCAGCTCGGTACAGCAACTTCATGACAGCTGCCAGTGGTTGGCCGACCCGTTGGTCGTACTCCTCGAATTTCCAGTAGATATCGCGGTAAAAGACGCCCGAAGGTATGCCACGAGACTTGGCGAACCGAAAAATCTCCAGATCGAGGAATGGATGTGGAGGCAAGTGCTTACGTTCCGTCACCGACGGCGGGATGGTCGCGTTCTCTGAGTACATGAAGTCGATCTTTTGACCAGCTTCAACGCGCTTCCGGAGCGCCGCAAACCGACGCTTTCGCTCGGCGGCATACCCGGTAATATCTAGGACTTCGAAGCCTAGATCTTTGAATGCCTGCAGCATCTTGATCGGTCGAATCGCGGAAGCTGAGACCGAGTCGGGGTTCAGCGGATACGAGGCATGGTAGATCATCGTCGGCATTGTGGTCTCCATTCGCTGTTAGCCCTGACGCGCGAGCTTTTCGTACAGATCCGTGTAGGCCTGCGCGATTGAGGTCGATTCGAAGCGGTCCCCGACCGTTGCCGCGATCTCATCAGCGGTGAGCGACGCCGTTCGCGCGTTCAATTCGAGAATCGCCTCAGCATACGCTTCAGGATTCTGCTGATCGACCGTGATTCCTACCGAACGATCAATGTACTCACCCTGCCCCCCGTTGGCACCGACGACGAGCGGGCGCCCGTTGACGATCGATTCAGCGGCAGCGACGAAGAAGTTATCGGCACGAGTCGGGCCAAAGAACATGTCGGCCTTAGCGATATATTCGCGCACTTCCTGCGCGCTCTTCGTGCCCGGGAAATCTGCCTTTACACCTAGCTCGGACGCGAGCTCGATCGCCGCTTCCCGCAAGGGGCCATCGCCAAGCCACGTTAGCGACGCGTCGTGTCCGCGATCCTTGAGAACCTTGAGCGTGCGTACGGCAAGGAATGGGTCCTTACGCTCGACGAGCGCGCCGGTCGAGATGAGGTTCAGTGTCTTGCCCTGCTCGGGGCGTTCCGCGAGCGTGGCCGGTGATGGAACCTGGCACGGGATGACGACGACCTCGCGATGCCCACGAACCTCGCGAATCGGGGACGCGAGGAATTCACATACCGCGACGACGACGTCGGGCAGCTTTTCCATCTGCAGCAGCATCGGCAACATCGCACGCGCCGGAGCAGGCAGCGTCTCCGGCGAGGTAATCGCCGACCAGTGTTCGGTGTGGACCCACGGCATCGTCGGGCGAGAGAACACAAGCGGCTCGATTGCACTGAGTGCCTGGGTGTGGACGATGTCGGCCCCGTGGAGCAGCGCAGTCATCTTGCTTGCGGCACGCAGGATGCTGATGGGGTTGTTCGTATCCATCGGGATGCGAATGACCTGGAGCCCTTCATGCCGGACGCGGCGAGTGCCATCGTCTTCGTGAGACGGCACCAAATGGATGATGCGAATGTCGTGGCCCGCTGCCTGGAACGCCGTCGCATCCTTGACCACAAATGCCCCGGAAGATGGGTTCTTCGCCGTCGGGAACCACGGTGTCACTATCGCAACGCGCATCGATCATCCTTCGAGTAGTATGCCCTGTGCAGGCGAGTCGAGATCCCTACCAGCCTACCGTGAGAGCGCACCGGGAATCACTGCGCCACAGTCAAGGAGAAGCGATGACACCGACCTTCGAGCTTTCGGATAAATCCTGGTCCACCACTCATCATCAGGGACTTAACATCCACTCTCGAGGTCGTATAACCGACTCCCTCGAGCAGCTGGATCTGCATGATTCTGCCGCTGTCGTCGACGCCGTCCGATATCACGGCGGCGCTTTGATCGTCGCCACCAATGAGACGGTCACCATCTACCAGGACCTGATTCGCTCCTTCCCCGTGCTCTTCACCGCGTCGACGCCTGCCATCATCGGTGACGACCCTCGCGCGATTGCACGGCACCGGCCGCTATCGATCAGCCCAGCATCGGCGCGCGAGTTCGAAGGCATGGGTTTCGTCTCAGGGGAAGACACCCTATATGAGGGCCTAAAGCAGACGATGCAGGGCACGACAACGACGATCGACCTAGCTACCGGCACCCACACCGTCGACGACTGGGGACGCTGGTCTTTTGAAACCGATCGCATCACCGACCCGGACGAGCTTGGCACCGTTTTCGATAAGGCTCTCGATCAGGCAATGAACCGTCTGGTGGCAGAGGCGAAGGACTCGAACATCCTCATCCCGCTATCTGGCGGCCTCGATTCCCGCCTCCTCATCTCGTGGCTGGTCGCGCACAACATCAAGAACGTCGTGACATTTACCTACGGCGTGGCAGGGTCACGCGAGAGCGAAATCTCCCGCCAGATCGCAACCGCCGCACAGTACCCGTGGGAGTTCGTCGAATACGCCCCCCAAAAACTACTCGAGCGTTGGCATGCGCCGGAAACTGAAGAGTTCTTGCGCTACTGCTACGGCGGTGTCTCACTCCCCCACATCCAGGACTGGTATGCCCTCGAGGACCTGCTTGCCCGCGAGATCGCACATGAAGGCGACATCGTCGTTCCTGGACACACGATCGTCGGAAACATGCACGACGAGGACGCCCTCGATGAGGCTCCCGTGTCGCTCGGCCGGATCGCTCAGCTCATCGCAGGGCACCACTATGACATTCAGGGCCCACGCCTCACTCCTGAGAGCGACCCCGCCTATGTGGCAAAACTGCGCGAGTTCATCGCCAGCGGTGGCTACGACGGATCTGCCGAGTCGGTCCAGGACGCGCTCGAGGCCTATAACGTGCGGGAACGCCAAGCCAAGTACATCAACAACTCGATGCGCGCCTACGAGCACTACGGGCTTCGTTGGTCCCTTCCGATGATCGATGCACCCGTATGGGACGCGTGGCGTAAGGCCAGTCCGGAACTATCCCTCACGCGCGACTGGTACCGCGATTACGTGACTGCTCGCTTTGAGGCCGCGCTCGGCGACCGTGCCGAGATCGCTCCGTACTACCAGCCAATCGCCGTCGAGGATCATCGCCGCGATCAGATCAAGAAGATCCTCACCGCGACTGGGCTCCTGGCACTCGCCAACCGCGCTTTCGCCACCTACTCATCGCTGCATGATGGCACTGCGCTCGACGTTTACATTACGGACCGTTCCAGGCCCGTTGCTGCGTTTGACCTCATGCGCGGCCGCAAGCTCATTGGCTTCTGGACATCGGCATTCCTTGCCGATGCCTGGAGCAAGGGCGCGCGCGTCGTTCAGGTGGATTAGTCGCAGTTCCTTCATACGCGAACCGGCGCCGACCGAAGGGTCGACGCCGGATTCGGTTGGAGATGAGAGCTAGAGCCTGACGGACTCGCCGTCGGCCGCAGACTTCAAGATCGCTTCGACGACTTCGAGGGTGCGAACGCCCTCCGCCATCGAGACGTGATCGTTGCGCTTGCCAAGAATAGCGTCGCGGAAGTTTTCTTGCTCCACTCGCAACGGTTCGCGCTTTTCAAGGGCGAACCGGGTGACCTCACCTTCGGAGACCCCGCGGAAGTTCGCCACCTGTGTCCACTCGATCGGGATGGTGCCGTTGCGGTAGAACGTTAGATCGCCGAGTGCGGTATCCGCGACGAGGGCTCCCTTCTCGCCGGTGACGATTGTCGTCCGGTCCTTAAACGGCGACAGCCAGTTGACCAGGTGGTTGACGAGCACGCCGTTGGCCATGCGGCCAGCCACACTCACCATGTCTTCATGTTCGCGGCCCGACTTGTAGGCGGTCTGAGCGAAGACGACTTCGTAGGTCGCGCCCGCGACCCAGGCAGCCAGGTCAACATCGTGCGTCGCGAGGTCCTTCACCACACCCACATCGGAGATGCGAGCCGGGAACGGAGACTGGCGGCGGGTGACGATCTGGAAGATCTGGCCGAGTTCGCCGTCCTGGATGCGCTTGCGCATCTCCAGCAGTGCCGGATTGCAGCGCTCGACGTAGCCGACAGCACCGACGAGGCCGGCCTTCTCGAAGGCTTCGGCCACGCGCCGACCCGACTCAACGTCGGCGGCGATCGGTTTTTCGACCATCGTGTGAACGCCGGCTTCCGCGAGCGCCAGGGCGGCTTCCTCGTGGTACACGGTCGGGACGGCGACCATTGCGGCATCGAGGCCCTGGTCGATCATCGCGTGGACGTCGGGCAGGACCTCGAGGTCCTTTGCAACGCCAAACTTATCGCCGCCCGGATCCGCGATCGCGACGAGGTCCATGCCCTCGGTCTCACGGATCACGCGGGCGTGGTGGCGGCCCATTGAGCCGACACCGAGCAGGCCTACGCGCAGGTTAGCCATGGACTACGCACCCGCCTTTGCGACAGCGTTGACGGCCTCGACGATGCGGTCGAGGTGCTCGTCGGTCAGCGACGGGTGCACCGGCAGCGAGATGACGGACTTGGCGGCTTCCTCGGTGACGGGCAGGTCGAGGCCCGGCGCAAAGTGCGTGAGGGATTCGAGGCGGTGGTTCGGGATCGGGTAGTAGACACCCGAGCCGACCTGGTACTCGTCCTTCAGGGCAGTCACGAAGGCGCCGCGGTCCTGGCCATCGACGCGGATCGTGTACTGGTGGTAGACGTGCACGGCGCCGTCGGCGACCGGCGGGACGATGACGCCCTCGAGGTTCTCGTTCAAGAATGCGGCGTTCGACTGACGCTTTTCGGTCCACGCGTCGACCTTGGTCAACTGCACGCGGCCGATCGAGGCGTGAATGTCGGTCATGCGGTTGTTCAGGCCCACGAGTTCGTTCGCGTACTGACGCTCCATACCCTGGTTGCGCAGCAGGCGCACGCGGCGGGCGGTTTCCTCATCGGTGCACGAGACCATGCCGCCTTCACCGGAGGTCATGTTCTTCGTCGGGTATAGCGAGAACATCGCGAAGGTGCCGAACGTGCCGACCTTCTCGCCGTTGAGCGAGGCGTTGTGCGCCTGGGCGGCGTCTTCGAACAGCATGAGACCGTGCTTGTCGGCGATCTCCTTCAGGGCCGGCATATTGGCCGGGTGACCGTACAGGTGCACCGGCATGATGGCCTTGGTCTTGTCGGTGATGGCGGCTTCGACGCTCTTCGGGTCGAGGCAGAAGTAGTCGAGCTCGATGTCCGCGAAGACCGGAGTCGCCCCCGTGAGCGCAACGGAGTTGCCGGTCGCGGCGAACGTGAAGGAAGGAACGATCACCTCATCGCCAGCGCCGATGCCGGCGGCCAGGAGTCCGAGATGCAAGCCCGAGGTTCCCGAGTTCACGGCGACGCATTCGCGGCCCGAGACCATGTGCTCGGAGAATTCCTTTTCGAAGGCGGCCACCTGGGGTCCCTGCGCGACCATGCCGGAGCGGAGGACCTCATCGACAGCGGCGCGTTCTTCGTCGCCGATAATCGGTTTGGCGGGCGGGATGAATTCCTTGCTCATTTGCTCTTCTCTTCTTTCAACTTGCCATTGACGAGCTCGTAGCGGACACCGGACTTCGGACAGGTGAAAATGCCAGGCGCGGTCTCTTCCAGTTTGACGCCTGACTTGGAAACCCAACCGATCTGACGCGCCGGAACGCCTGCGACCAGTGCGAAGTCGGGCACATCCTTGACGACGACGGCGCCGGCGGCCACGGTTGCCCAGGCCCCGATCGTCACGGGTGCGACACACACGGCGCGAGCACCGATCGCGGCGCCCTCCTTGATGGTGACGCCCACGGGCTCCCAGTCTTCGCCGGACTTCAGCGAACCGTCGGGGTTGATCGCACGGGGATTGTGATCATTGGTGAGGACGACCGCGGGGCCAATAAAGACACCATCGGCCAGTTCTGCGGGCTCGTAAACGAGCGCGTAGTTCTGGACCTTGCAGTTATCCCCCATCTGAACACCGGTGCCGATATAGGCGCCGCGTCCCACGATACAGTTCTTCCCCATCGTCACCCCCTCTCGCACTTGTGCGAGGTGCCACACAGAGGAGCCGTCGCCGATGACGGCTTCCTCGGAGACATCTGCGGAATCGACGATTCTGCTGGCCATGTATCCTCCTCGGGCAAGCGGCCGGGTTGCGGACATAACCGCTAACTCCTGTAACAATACCTTCTATGAGTCCCACTCCCGTAGACGACGCTTGGCTCGTCGTCCCTCTGTACAACGAGGCGACAGTCATCGGCGACGTCATTACCGAGGCGCTCCGGTATTTCTCTCACGTCGTCTGCATTGATGATGGCTCCGCCGACGATTCCGCGGCGATCGCGCAGTCGGCCGGTGCGATCGTTGTCCAGCATCCGATCAACCTGGGACAGGGGGCGGCCCTCCAGACGGGATTCGACTACGTTCTGATCAAAACGACCGGCCAGTACGTTGTGACGTTTGACGCCGATGGCCAGCACGATCCCTTGGAAGCCGTAGCGATGGTGGAGCGTGCCAAGAAGGACGACCTCGCTATCATCTACGGATCTCGGTTTCTGGATAAGCGAACGAAGCCAGGCCTGTTGAAGCGCATCGTTCTCAAAACCGCGGCTCTCATGACTCGACTCACCACGGGGCTCAAGCTGACCGATGCCCATAACGGACTGCGGTGCCTGCGACGAGATGCCCTGTCGGGGATCAGAATTCGTCAGGATGGCATGGCGCACGCCTCTGAGATTGTCTCGCAGCTAGCGAATACCAATCTGCCGTGGGCCGAGATGCCCGTACACATTCGTTATACCGACTACTCCCGCGCCAAAGGACAGTCCCTGTTGAACTCGGTCAACATTCTCGTCGACCTCATCATGCGCTAGGGATTAAGGAAACTATCACCGTGAATACCGTCGCCGCCCCGCTTTCTCTGACTGCCTTCGCCGCATCAAATCGGTTCTGGATCCAGCTACTCCTCATCGTTGGCATTGTCATCGCAGGGGTAATCCTGACTCGTTCGTCCGCGGGCGCACGGCACCAAGCAATCAGGCGAATGCTCATGGCACTGTTTGCCGCAATCGCCGTGTATTTCATCATCTTCCCCTCCGCGGCTAGCCAAATCGCACGACTGGTCGGGGTTGGTCGTGGCGCAGACCTCTTGCTCTACGCCCTTGTAGTGGCGTTTTTCAGTTTCGTTGCGACGACGTTCAAGCGCTTCTCTGCCATGGAACGTCGTATCACGGAGCTCTCGCGCCAATTAGCTATTGCGCGGGCACCGGAACCGCACGAGTCTGTCCCCCATCGCCAGCCGATCACTGACGCTGACATTGATCCGGAAGCTCCCACACACTGACCGAACCAGACGAGATCACCTGCGTCCAGCCCGACGTATCGACGTCGTACATCCCCGGCGCATCCTCACTCACCTTTGCCCCGGCTTTCGCGGTAGCTGAATCGAGATATATATAGCGCACACCGTGTGCCCGGAGTTCGGAACAGAGCTGCGCTGTGCGCTCAGACAAACCCATGACGGCCGACCACACATAGGGCGGGAGGGTCGCGAGCGTTAATTGCCGGACTCGGGAATCGACTTTTGAGAAGCCATACGCAAAAGCTGCACCATTTGCCGGGTCGCCAATCAGAGCCCCCGAGGATGGCAAGCCGTTATCTCGCAGCCACGTGAGCACCTCGAGGTCATCACTATCGACCATCGTTCCGTAGGCAATTTTCCCCGGCTGATAAGCAGCTCGAACCAATTCAGTCCGAGGGATAGTGCGCCACCCTCCGGTCACCAATCCGAAGATGGTCACCGCGGCTACCACTGTCATCGTCGATGCCTTGCGCAGGAGGTAGGCGAGCGCGAGCGCCGCCAACAAACTCATGACGATAGTGCTAATCGGTGCAATGCGGGCCGCCTGCGAATACCACGGTGATGCCAACTGCTGTAGCCACCACACGTCACTGCGCGCAACTGCGCGCACGAGGAGCGAAAGCGCCCAAGTAGCGGAGACTCCCGCCGCAAACCAGCGAGGAAGCCTTCGCCACATCACGACCGCACCACTGATCGCAAGGACAGCCAACGCAATGCCGCCCAGGTACCAATCGTTGGCTCGCCAAAGGCTCGTCAGGTCAATGAGGCCACCGAAAAACTCACCAAATGGATTTGCCCCGGTCTTCCGTTCGAAACCGCGCACTGCTGAAGTCACCTTCCAATATGCCAATGCACCGACCGCTCCGAGGACGATCACGGATACAGCTCGGAACCGATCACGTCGTGTCGTCTCTCCCCTCCACCCCCGCTGGAATCGGGGAATAAACCAGACGAGTGCGGCCGGACCAACGATCAATACAAGTGATGCGACGGAAATGGGGTGGGTGACGATCATGCCCAAACCAGCAAGAAGCGCGGCCGCCAGAATTCGATGGTGACCGGACAGCACTCCCGCAACGATGGCAGGAAGGAGAACGACAGACACGGCATAGGGTAACGCTGACAAGAGCGGAAAAAGGACGGCTGGTACGGAAACAAAAGCCGCAGCTACCGGCACGACCCAGCCCAGTAGTGAACCATGCCGGATTGCGAGTTCGGTACCCCAGCGTTGCTCGATCGTTGCCGCCAGCATTGCGAGTCCGGACCCCCACACCACCACCGCAAAGAGGTAGATGCTCGCGTTCAATGTCGAGGCGCCATCGGTCGGCGAGAGTGCCATCAGGGCATGGAAAGCGGAGGGGTAATAGGAAGGCGAGGATCCGCTTTGATATAGCGGCGCCAATGCCCACAGCGAACTCGCAACCTCATGTTCTCGGATTGCTCGTAGCGCGGACAGATGGAAGACGCCGTCCCACTGCTGCAGGAGCGTTGAGATTCGTCCCATTCCCACAATCAGCGGCGCACTTAAGAGCGCGAATCCGCAACCGAGGCCAACATAGGTCGGCCAGCGCCAACGCGCGCGAACGCCAGGGTCCGATCCTGGCCGTCTCCATAGTCGCCCAACGGCCGCCGCCGCGAGGCATGCGACGATCAGTGCGAGCAACATTCCCCGTGGAGTGTAGGAAGCGCCTATAAGAAACAGCGTCGTGGCCCCTACCTCCGCGATGAGCAGGCTCACCCCGGGAGCTAAGCCAACGGACCACTGCCATGGGACTCGTGCACATCGGAGCACAAGAGTGCCCGGGATAAACACCAGGGCAGCGACGGATAGAAGTGAGAGCACGGCACTAGTGTGTCACGTGTCCTCCTACTTGAGATTGATCCCCCATGAACCTCAAAGATGGTTTCTTGTGGGTTTTCGCGCGCTTCCTCGTTTCTGCCAGGGCAACGCCGTATGATCGGTTATCGTGCAGAATCTTCGACAACTGTCTCACCGCAAGGCTCATGCGCGCCGAGCGCGCGCCAGCCGCGGCATGAATCCGCGATGGCATATCGCCGTCGCCGCTGTGCTCGGGGTTCTGTTATTCCTTGCCACATCCTTTGGACTGGCGTGGATGAGACTGCAGGGCAATGTCAGCGTTGAGAACATTGACCAGATCATCGGTGATCGACCGACAACCAAGACGTCGCAACCGCCCATCGACCCCAACGCTGGAAATCCCATCAACCTGCTCGTCATGGGATCCGATGTTCGCCACGGCGACTTCGCTGATGCCAAAATTGAAGGCATGCGCTCGGATGCCACGATGCTGATCCACATTGCTGCAGACCGTTCCCGGATCGATGCCGTATCGATTCCACGCGATCTACGCATTGATATTCCATCCTGCAACCTCCGAGATGGTTCGACGACCAAAGCGACGCGGAAGGCGAAATTCAACGAGGCCTTTGCCCGTGGCGGGGCGCAAGGTAACGTCGCTGAGGCTGCGGCCTGCACGATCAAGACCGTCGAATCTCTCACCGGCATCTACATCGACGATTACGTCGTCGTCGATTTCCAGGGCTTCCAAACGATGGTGGATGCGCTGGGGGGCGTGCCGCTGTACTTCCCGAAGGACGTCGATGATCGTCGCGCCGATCTGCACATCAAGAAGGGCTGCCGCCTCCTCGACGGGCACGACGCCCTTGCCGCGGCTCGCTCCCGGTATGCGCAGGGCGATGGCTCCGACATCGGACGTATCGACCGTCAGCAGCAGCTCGTCGCTGCGATCATCCGCGAAGCGCTCAGCCGCAATCTGCTGACGAACATGCCCTCGCTCTATACGTTCCTGGATGCTGCGACGCAGTCGCTCTCGACGGGGCCGCAGATTGGATCGCTGTCGACCATGGCTGGCTTGGCGTACTCGGTGCGTAACATCGATCCTGCTCACATCACGTTCATGACGGCGCCCTTCGACTGGGCCGGCGGCGAGATCTACATGGGCAAGGACGCGGAACGCATCTGGACGAACATCATCATGGATCGTCCGCTCACGTATGATCCTTCAGCTGCCACCGCCTCGGCGAGCCCCAGCCCGAGCGAGACTGCCTCGCCCGACACTGCGAGCCCGACCCCATCGGCGTCAGCAACGACGAGCTCACCAACGCCGACGCCGAGCCCCACGCTGGAGCACGGCACCACGGCCGAGCAAGACGACGAGTTCCCCAGGTGTACCCGAGCGAATGCAGAGCCCAATGAGTGACCTACCTCCGCGGTTTCAACCAAAGAAACGCTCCGAGGCTCCTGGGGTCGAGGGCGCCCGGCGCGTAGGCGACTCCGGTTCCGCGCCGCGCCCGCGCTTTGAAGCTGTCCGCAAGTCCATCCAGCCGGAACGCAGCGCGGCTCACTCGCGGCGTGAGGAGCCCGCAAGCGAGGCGCCGCCGCAGTTTCCGCCGAAGCAGCGCCCAGCGGCCCCTCGGCGCCCCGCCGCCGAGCGGCCTGCCGTCGAGCGTCCCGCAGTAAGCCGGCCAGTTCATACCGGTGAAGGCGTACGTCAGCCGGCACCTGCACGCCAGGAGGCGCCGCCGGTCGCGCGGCCACCGCGTCGCCGGCGAAAGGGCCGCGGCAAGAAGATCGCCGCACTGATTCTCGTGCTGCTGCTCGCCTGGCCGATCGGGCTGTTATTCTGGGCGAATTCCAAGCTCGATCGGGTCGAGGCGCTCTCGGGCGCCGGCGATACGCCCGGAACCACCTACCTGCTCGCGGGTTCGGATTCGCGCGATGACGGCGAGATTCCTGATGGCACGCAGGGCCAGCGCACCGATACGATCATCCTGCTCAACCGAGCCCCCAACGGCCAGACGTCCCTCGTCTCGCTGCCGCGCGATACTTACGTCGGGATTCCGGGCCACGGCAACAATAAGCTCAACGCGGCCTATGCGATCGGCGGCGCTCCCCTGCTCGTGCAGACCGTCGAAGGCCTGACCGGCATCACGATCGATCACTACGTGGAGATTGGGATGGGCGGCGTGCGCCAAATCGTCGACGCCGTCGGCGGCGTCAATCTATGCCTCGATTACGACGTTAATGATCCGAAGTCGGAGCTCGTGTGGAAGGCCGGTTGCCATGAGGCTGACGGCGCGACGGCGCTGGCGTTTTCCCGGATGCGCTATTCCGATCCGCGCGGTGACATGGGGCGGCAGGATCGCCAGCGCCAGGTCATCTCGTCGGTGGTGAAAAAGGCGGCGTCGCCGTCGTTCATCATCAACCCGTTCTCCCAGGTGTCGGCGGTCAATGCCGGCACGGGGGCCCTGAAGGTGGATACGGATACGGGGATCATCGACCTCGCCTACCTCGCCTGGTACTTTAAGTCTGCGTCGGGCGAGAGCGGCGTCACCGGCCATCCGCCGATTGCTTCCTATAGCTTCCGGCCGGGCAAGATCGGGGCCGCGGTCAAGCTCGATACGGAGCGGGCGACGGCATTCTTTGCCAAGATGACCGAGGGGACGCTCACCGAGGCGGATATGTCGATTGCGCCGGCGGGCTAACCATGTGGCGCACCTACGTGAGGAATCTCCTCGTCGTCTCCTTCCTCATTTTTCTGCTGACGGTGGCCATCACGCGCTCGCCGCGCTACTGGTGGCTCGCGATTGTGTGCACCGCCCTCATCATGCTGCCGGATCTGGTTCGGGCGATCCGCAAGGATGAGACGTTCGAGCTTTAGCGGTCGAAGAAGATCCGGTAGAACCACTCGGTGTCGGTGAGCTCGCGCGTCGTCGCGAGTTCCTCGATCGCTTCCTTCGGCAGGTCAGTGATAATCGCCTGGATATCCTCGGTTGCGAGTTTGTCCATCCCCTTACGGTCATTGACGGTCCACACCATCGTCTTTTTTCCGGCGATCTGCAGGGCGGTCAGGCGCGCTGAGGTCGCTTCGCCCTCCTCCAAGATGATGTAATCCCCGGTCAGGCGCGTGACGTCGCCGATCGAAATGAAGTAGACGTAGCCGGTGTCGATCTCGGGGTAGGTGGTCTCGGTGTAACGCACGAGGTCGTAGTCGAGGCCCATGATGATGACGTTGTTCGTCATGCCAAGCTTCTTCACCATCGCGACGACGTCGTCGGCCATCGTCGTATCGGCGGTTTTGCCCTTGAGCTCGATGATGACCTTGATCTTGCCCTTGGCCGCGAGGAGGAATTCTTCCAGCGTGGGAGGGTGTTCCGAGCCGTCGCGATCCAGGCTGATATCGAGCGCGCGGACCTCGGCGAGGGTCATGTCCCGGGCGCTTCGCGAATCGCGCGCCACGCGCGAGAAGGACTCGTCGTGGTTCAAGACGTAATGGCCATCGGAGGTGCGCTGCACGTCGATCTCGGTGAAGGCCGCGCCGACGTCGATCGCGTAGGCGAGCCCGCTCAGGGAGTTCTCGGGCGTCCCGTAGCCGCCGGCACGGTGGGCTGCGACCTTGACGTCGTAATCCGGCCGGAAGACTTCCTCGAAGAAGGTTCCGGCGACGAGCGCGAGCGCCGTCATGGCGGTCACGAGGACGACGGCGATCTTGCGCCACTGGCGCACGAGGCGGTCAATGATCGATTGACGGTGCTTGGTGGGCAGGCGCGGGTAGCTCTCGGCGTAGTGCCAGAGCCTGTCGTCGCGCTTGATGACGGTATAGAACGTCGTGGTCACGACGTTGACGACGTAGGGAATTTCGATCAGCAGGAAGACGAACGTCGCGAGGTATTGGACGAGGAGCAGGAAGGAGAAGAAGACTCGCGGCAGCCAGGTATCGGCGCCGTAGGTATCGAGTAGCGCTTCGACAACCCCCCACCACAGGCCAACGGTGATCGCGACGAAGACCGCAGATAGCGCGAGGCGCAGCCCAATGTGCAGCAGGACGCCTCGCCAATTCTCGCGCACGAGGCGTGCGCTCGTTTTCAGCGCTCGGCCCGCTTTGAAGTCGCACAGCACGATGAGGTGCAGCGTGAAGATGAAGAGCGCGCCCGCGATCGCGAACAGGGCGACGACGCCGAAGTAGGCGAGCGAGTACCACGTGTTGAACTCGATGAAGGAGGCAATGAAGTTGGGGAGTTTGATGCCGCGCAGGAAGCTTAGGTTGAAGCCGACTCCGCTGATCGGGATGATGACGGCGAGATAGAAGATGAGGATGATGCCGCCGAGTCCCCACAGGTTCTTCGAGCGCGAAAAGCCGTAGCGCAGCAGCCGTCGGTAGCTGGTTTCACTTTGCCCGTGCTGCGCCCGAGCGCTCAGCACGATGTAGCCGTTCATTTCGATGACGAACCCGACGAGCAGCAGCGCGAGGGTGAGGGCGGCGAAGACGGCGCCACGCCAGGACAACAGGAACTGCATGATCGTCGCGTTGGTGACAGCGCCCATTTCGGAGGCGAGGTAGGTGGCGAGAAGGCCGTAGAGCGGGATGATGAAAGCTGCCATGAGCAGCTTGGTAAAGATCTGGTATTTCAGCGCTCGAGGGGCCACATCGCCAAAATCTGCGATGAGCCAACGCCAGAAAGTTTGCAGCTTCGTCACCATGGGAATCGAGTATCAAGTCTATTCGACCAGCAGCTGCCATCGGTCCTAGTATTCGGGGCGGTGATGCCTGTTAGATAGAGGTATGACGCTCTCGCCCCTGACCAAGCTCGCTGTCGTCGGTGCCGGCTCCGTCGGTTCCTCCCTCGCCTATGCCGCGGCGATTCGAGGTTCGGCTAACACCATCGCGCTATATGACCTCAATACGGAAAAGGTCGATGCCGAGGTGCTGGATCTCGCGCACGGCACGCAATTCTTCCAGGCGTCTCACGTCACGGGCGGCTCCGATATCGAGTGCGTCGCCGATTCCGACGTCGTCGTCATTACGGCCGGCGCGCGGCAAAAGCCCGGCCAGACGCGCATCGACCTGGCGGGCGCGAACGTCGACATTCTGTCGAGTCTGCTCCCCCAGCTGCTGCAGCAGGCACCGAATGCCATTTACGTTCTTGTGACGAACCCGTGCGACATTCTCACAACGGCGGCGCTGCAGATCTCGGGGCTGCCCACGAACCGGGTCATGTCCTCGGGTACCGTGCTCGATTCGTCCCGCCTGCGTTGGCTCGTCGGGCGGAAGGTCGGCATCTCACCGCGCTCGGTCCACTCGCTGATGATCGGCGAGCATGGCGATACCGAGTTTGCGCTGTGGTCTTCGGCGACGATTGGGCAGGCGCCGCTGCGTGATTGGACCGATGAGCAGGGACGCCGGGTGTTCACCCCGGAACTCCTCGATGAGCTCGAGCACGAGGTGACCGACGCCGCCTACCGCATCATTAAGGGCAAGGGCGCGACGAACTACGCGATCGGGATCGCGGGCGCGCGGATCGTGGAGGCGCTGCTCGGCGACCACCACGCGGTGCTGCCGGTGTCCACGATGCTCGATAACTATCGCGGGATCTCCGGTGTAGCGCTCTCGGTACCGTCAGTCGTTGGCCGCCGCGGCGTGGAACGAACGATTGAGTTCCCCTTCGATGAACGCGAGGACCGCTTGCTGCACAAGAGCGCCGAGGCGCTGCTGGCTGTCCAGCGCTCGCTCGGGCTCTAGGGAGTAAGCCTCGCGGCTTAGCTGTCAAGTAGCGGGGCTTTCCCCGCCGCCTAGTTAGAAGCGCACATTCAGCTGCTGGGTAGCGGCCTGATCGAGTATCGGGCCCACCGCGGGTACGAGTTCGCGCATGACGTCCTCGTCGCTAGCGAGAATGGCCTTCGACGGCTGTTTTCAGTTCCGCGTAGACGTCTTCCCGCTCGCCGACGACGTTCTCGATGATCGAGCTCACGGCGTCGTGACGTCGTCATGATCCCCCCCCTGGCGTCGTGCGACGAATTAATCCGGTTGGCCAATGGTGAGGCCCGCAAGGCCTCGCCAGATAACTCTCATGATGGTGTTCCTTCCCCCTGGTACCAAGATCAGCCGATCGGGGTAGGGACAGGGGATGTGGTAGGAGCTGATGATCCTTACCGAATCGCTATAGCTCGAGCCCGAGGAGGCAGTTTTCGACGACCTCATTCAGAGCCGGGTGGATCCACAGCTGGCCTTCGGCCATCTCGCGCGCCGTGGTGCCGAGCGCCATCGCCTGAATGAGGCCCTGGATGAGCATGGCGGCTTCGTGTCCGAGGATGTGCGCGCCGAGGACCAGGCCAGTTTTCTTGTCGGCGATGATCTTGCAGATCCCGATATTGTCTTCGAGCGCCCAACCGTAGGCGGTGCCCCCGAAATCTTGAACGTTGACGGCGATCTCGTAGCCGCGATCGAGTGCCTGCTGCTCGGTGAGTCCCACCGTCGCGACCTGGGGGTGGGTAAAGATTGCCGCGGGCACGACGTCGTGACGGAAGGAGCGAAGCGAGTTGTGGTTCAAGACGTTGTGGAAGACGACCTTCGCCTCATGGTTGGCGACGTGTTTGAGCTGATAGGGGCTCGAGACATCGCCAAGGGCCCACACGTGTTGCGCGCTCGTGCGGCCGTGTTCGTCGACCTTGATGCGACCATCGTCGTGGACCTGGATGCCGGCGGCGGCGAGGTTCATGCGGTCGCCGTTCGGGACGCGACCGGTGGCAACGAGCAGCATGTCGCCGGTGACGGAGGAGCCGTCGGCGAACGTGATGGTGACGAGATCGCCTTCGGACTCGATAGCGGTGACGGGCTGGCCGAGGCGGACGTCCCAGTGCTCGCGCACGGTACGCGTGAAGCGGCGGGCGATGTCGGCGTCCTGGTGTTTGATGAGGACGTCGCTGCGCCCAATGATCGAAACCTCCGAACCGAAGGAGGAAAACACGTGCGCGAATTCGCAGGCGATATAGCCCGAGCCGAGGATCAGCAGGTGCTCGGGGGCCTCGTCGATCCGCATGATGGTGTCGTTGGTGTGGTAGCGCACGCCCGATTCGGCGACGAGATCCGGGATGGCGGGGCGGGAGCCGGCGGCGATGATGATCTGGTCGGCGGTGATGCGCTCACCGCCGACCTCGATCGTCTTGGGCGCGACGAAACGCGCGTGGTAGTCATAGACGGTGATGTTCGGGCAGTCCTCGCGGCGGAAGCGCTCCCCGTCGTCGGCGATCACATCGATGCGCCGGGTGAAGGTGCGATCCTGCAGCGAAGGCAGATCGATTCCTTCGTAGGACAGGCTCACGCCGAGCCGGGCGGCGTCTTTCGCGTTCGCGATGACGTCGGCCGGGTAGACGAACATCTTCGTCGGGATGCACCCGACGTTCAGGCAGGTGCCGCCGAAGCGGCCTTCTTCGATCAGCGCGATTTCGAGATCGTCGAATTCGGGCGGGAGGGCGTTTCCGGAGCCGGTGCCGATGATGGCGAGATCGAAGTTTTTCACGCCCCGATTATGTCAGTGCTGGGCGCGCCATGCCTGCCAGGCCGAGTCCACCATGTCCTTCAGATCGTGGGTTGCGGCCCAGCCGAGGTGCTCGCGAATGCGGTCGGCCTTGGCGATGAGCTTGGGCGGATCGCCGGCGCGGCGCGGCTTGATCTCGGGGGTGGCGTCCAGTCCGGTGACCTCGCCGACCATCTCAATGACCTCGGCGACCGAGGAGCCTTCGCCGGTACCGACGTTGAAGACGTGCTCGGTGGGCGGGGTCTCGCTGCGCAGGGCATCGAGCGCGGTGATGTGGGCATCGGCGAGGTCCACGACGTGGATGTAGTCGCGGATGCAGGTACCGTCCTCCGTCGGGTAGTCGTCGCCGAAGATCAGCGGGGTCTTGCCGGCCTCGAGCCGCTCGAAGACCATCGGGATGAGGTTCAAGACCGCCGGGTCGCCGAGCTTTTCGCTGCCGGCGCCCGCGACGTTGAAGTAGCGCAGCCCCGCCCACTTCAGGCCCCAGGCGCGCTCGCAGTCGGCCATCATCCATTCGCCGATGAGCTTGGTTTCGCCATAGGGGTTGATCGGGCGGCACGTGACGTCCTCAGAGACCATCTCGGCTTCGGGCATGCCGTAGACGGCCGCGGAGGAGGAAAAGATCATGACGTCGACCTTCGCGCGCTCCATCGCGGCAAGCATGTTGGCGAGGCCGCCGACGTTTTGCTGGTAGTACCACGCGGGCTTTTCCACGGATTCGCCGACCTGCTTGCGGGCGGCAAAGTGGATGACGGAATCGACGCCGCGCTCGGTCATGATGTCGACGAGGCGGTCTTCCGCGTCGCCTGCGGCCAGGTCCATCTCGACGTAGTCGAGGTCGGCCACCCGATCGCGGGTGGAGGTGGAAAAGTCATCGACGATGACGACGTTTTCACCGCGCTTGAGAAGAAGATCGACGACGTGTGCGCCGATGTAGCCGGCGCCTCCTGCTACGAGAACTGTCATAGCTTCAGCGTAGCGCACCCGCAACTAGATTGTTAGTTATTGTGCGTTTTTGATTGATGATGTTCGTCAAGTTTGCGGCCCTTCTCGATCGCTACCTCCCGCAGTCCGACCTGGTAATCGGCCATTGCGCGGGCGACGGACTCGTCGAAGGTACCGATGATGCGCGCGGCGAGCAGGCCCGCGTTCTTCGCGCCGCCGATCGAGACGGTGGCAACGGGCACGCCGCCCGGCATCTGGACGATAGACAGCAAGGAGTCCATCCCGTCCAGGTATTTCAGCGGCACCGGCACTCCGATGACCGGCAGCGTCGTGACGGAGGCGATCATGCCCGGCAGGTGGGCCGCTCCCCCGGCGCCCGCGATGATGACCGTCAGGCCACGCTCGGCGGCCTGCTTGCCATAGGCGATCATGTCCTCGGGCATGCGGTGCGCCGAGACGACGCGCGCCTCATACTCGATGCCGAAGTCTGCCAGGACATCGGCGGCGTCCTTCATCGTCGGCCAATCCGAATCGGACCCCATGATGATGCCAACGCTCATTTGTCTCTCCTTTCGCCGCGCAGCAAGGCGGCGGCTGCTGCGGTGCGCTCGGTCAGGGCGGCAAGGTCATCGCCGATGGCGCTGACGTGCCCGAGCTTGCGCCCGGGCCGCACGCCCTTGCCGTACAGGTGCACCTTGACCTCGCTGAAGCGCGCCATGACCTCGGGGTAGGCCTCGGCCGGGTCGGAAAGCTCCGAGCCGAGCACGTTGGTCATGACGGCGTGCGGGGCGCGCATGTCGGTGGCGCCGAGCGGCAAATCGAGCACTGCGCGCAGGTGCTGTTCGAACTGGCTCGTCGTCGCTCCCTCGATCGTCCAGTGGCCGGAATTATGCGGGCGCATGGCGAGCTCGTTGACGAGCAGGCGCGAGCCCGTGACGAACATTTCGACGGCAAGCACACCCGTGACGCCGAGCCCCTCGGCGATGAGTTCGGCGATGCGGCGCGCTTCGGCTCTCAGTTCGCCATTCACCTCGGGCGCGGGCGCGATCGCGACGGCGCACACGCCGTCTTCCTGAATCGTTTGCGTCAGCTCCCAGTGCCGCATCTCGCCCGATGGCCGGCGCGCGAGCAGGGCCGCGACCTCCATATCGAAGGGGACCTTCTCCTCGGCAATGAGCTCGATATCGCCCGCGAGCCAATCGGCGATGTCCTCCGCGTCGGTCACGAGGCGCACGCCCTTGCCGTCATATCCGCCGCGCGCGGTCTTCACGATGGCTTCGCCGCCGTGGTCCGCGAGGAATCGATCGAGATCGCTCGCCGAGCTGATGATCGCCCAATCCGGAACAGGCGCCCCGAGCTCGCTCAGGCGCTCGCGCATCTTCAGTTTGTCGCGCGCGTACAGCAGCGCGTTAGGCGGTGGCTGGACGGAAACCCCCTCGGCGGCAAGGCGCTGCAGCAACTCGGTGTCTTGATGCTCGTGCTCGAACGTCAGCGCGAGGCGCGATGCCCCATCAGCCGCAAGCAGCGCGCGCACGGCCTCCTCATCGCTCGGATCACCGACGAAGGACTCCGGAACCACCTGCGCGGTGGCGCCATCGGCGGCCTCGACGAGCGCCCGCAGGCGCACATCGAGCGGGCCGGCGGCCTGCTGCATCATGCGGGCGAGTTGCCCGCCCCCGATCACGGCGACGACATTGGACTTCACGCTTTGTAAGATACCGCGCTAGGCTGCCTTCGTGCCGACTTCCACCACCCCCGCCCGGCCGCGCCGGCGACAGACCTTGCGTCAGTGGTTCGTGGAACTCGCAAAATTCGGCGCCATCGGCGGCCTCGCCTACATTATCGACGCGGGCGGCTTTAACCTCCTCGTCTACGGCCCCGGCGAAGTCCTTGGCCCGCACCCCGTCACCGCTAAAATCCTGTCCGCCTGCGTCGCCACCCTCTTCGCGTGGGTCGGCAACCGCTACTGGACCTTCGCCGACGCCAAACGCTCCACGCCCGGGCGCGAACTCGTGATGTTCCTGCTCGTTAACGCGGGCGGCATCCTCGTCGCCGCCGCGACGCTGTGGACCTCACGCTACGTCCTTGGCTACACCTCGCAGCTCGCCGACAACATCGCTGGCAACATCATCGGCGTCGGCCTTGGCACGATTTTTCGCTACGTGTGCTACCGCTACGTGGTTTTTACCGGCGACGCCGACGACGCCCCACCGAAACAAACGAGCCCTGCGGCAGTACCGCATCAGGATTGAGCGAGGCCGGTACGCCGTTAAGAAACAGCGTGAAGATGGGCGGCCGACGCTGCGAAAGCTCGAGGCGCCCGCCATCGGATGACGCCAGGTCCTTAGCAAGCGCGAGCCCGAGACCGGTGCCGCCCTTGCCCGAGACGTGCTTGGAGAAGATATCGGGCGCGAGTTCGTCGCTGACCCCTTCGCCCTCATCGGCCACATCGATAAAGACGCCCTTGCCCGAGGCCGCGCGCGAGCTCACCGTCGTCGTGCCACCGCCGTACTTCAGCGAGTTTTCGAGCAGGGTTGCTAGCACCTGGGCGACCGAACCGGGGGTCGCGAGCGCCAGCCGATCAGTGCCGTGCGTAAAGACGAGCTCGCGGCCGGCCTTGGCAAAGGGCCGCTCCCATTCATCGCGCTGCTGGTCGAAGACGTCCGCGAGCGAGATCGCCTCCGTCGTCCCGCCCGAAGAGGAGCGCGAGGTCTTCAGCAGTTCTTCGACGACGCCGGTCAGGCGTTCGACCTGTTCCAGGCACACGCCTGCCTCCTCGCGCACCTCATCGTCGGTGGCGAGCAGTTCGATTTCTTCCAGCCGCATCGACAGCGCCGTCAGCGGGGTGCGCAGCTGGTGGGAGGCGTCGGCCGCGAATTGGCGTTCGGCCGCGAGCCGGCCGGCCATCCGCTCGGCGGTGCGCACGAGCTCAGCCTGAATGAGGTCGATCTCCTCAATGCCGCTCGGCCGCAGCCGCGGGCGCGCCTGGCCGCTGCCGAGCTGTTCGGCGCTCGCCGCCAGGTAGATGAGCGGCGCCGCGATCTTGCGGGCTTGCCGCCGCGCCACCATGACGGCGATGAGGAAGGCGATCGAGGTCCCGAACAGGATGAAGCCTTCGACGTAGAGCGAATGCAGGATGACGCGCCCGGTGGAGACCTCCATGAGCAGGTCGACGCCCGAGGGCGAGGACTGCGTCGCGCGCAGCACATTGCCGGCGATCGGGTCCCCGGCGGCTAGCACGCGCCCATCGTCGAGCCGCAGCTCGATATAGGCCGGGTTTTGCCCCTCGCGCCCCACCCACGGGTGCAGCAGGCCGTCGGTAATGTCCTCCGAATGCGCGATCCGGCGTTCGACGGTGCGCATGAGCGAAGCCGCCCGCAACTCCAGCGCCGACTGCTCGGAGTTGTAGACGGCTAGCGGACCGATGATGGCAAGCGGCAGCCCGATCAGCGTGACGGCTACCAGCACTGCCAGCACGGTCATGATGACCGCGCGGCGTTGCATGCCTTAGCCCGCGGCCGTTTCGAACCTAAAGCCCATCCCGCGCACGGTGGAAATGTACGTGGGATCGTTCGCGTCATCACCAAGCTTGCGGCGTAGCCACGAGACGTGCATATCGAGCGTCTTGGTCGAGCCCGACGGGTCGGTGCCCCAGACTTCTCGCATGAGCGCATCGCGTTCGACGACGACGCCCGCATCGCGCACGAGCACCCGCAGCAGTTCGAATTCCTTGGCGGTTAGCTGCAGTTCGCGCTTGCCCTGGAAGGCGCGATGCGCGCCGACGTCGACGCGCACGTCCTGCGCGCTCAGCTCGTCCTCGTCGGTCAGATCGCCGTGCGAGCGGCGCAGCAGCGCCCGCACGCGCGCCAGCAGTTCTGCCAGACGGAAGGGCTTGGTCACGTAGTCATCAGCGCCGGCGTCGAGCCCGACGACGAGGTCGACCTCATCGGCGCGGGCGGTCAGCACGAGGATCGGCGTGGCGAGCCCCTGGTTGCGGATCCAGCGCGCAACGTCCAGGCCGTCCATGTCCGGGAGCCCGAGATCCAGGACGACGAGATCCGTGTCAGCAATATCGTCGATGGCGCCCTGGCCGGTGCCGTGGTGGCGCACATCGTAACCCTCTCGGCCGAAGGCGCGAGCCAGCGGCTCGGCGATCGCCGGATCATCTTCAACAAGCAGAACGTTAGTCACGTCACCATGGTAACGCCAAAGTTCAAGAATTGGTCAAGTCTGACGCGTCTCGCGTTAATCGTCCGACTCATATTCGGGCTTTTTCCGCAGTTCTACGGGCCTAATTTCCCCCAGCCCCTGGACCTCGACCACGGGCCGCGGCGACAGGTCGTATTCGTGGCCGGTTTCGCTTGCCTGCAGCAGCGCCGCCGTCGTCTCATCCATGAGCACCGTACCGGGCAGCGCGATATCGGCGAGCCGCGAGGCGACGTTGACGACGGGCCCGAAAATATCGCCCGAATGCGAGACGACGCGGCCCTGCACAAGCGAGGCCCGCACCGGGGGCAGGCGTGGATCGGCCTTCAGCGCCTCGATGAGGCTGAGGACGATCCTCGCCCCGGTGTCGAGGTCGTCGGCGATATAGAGCACCGCATCGCCGATGGTCTTCACGATCCGCCCGCCCTCGGAGGTGATGACGTCGCGGGCGATGAATTCGAATCCCTGGATGAGCTCGGTTAGCTGCGTGACGTCGAGCGTGCGCGAGCGGCGGGTGTATTCCACCATGTCGACGAAGCCGAGCGCGCGCTTCAGCGGCAGCTTGGACAGGTCATCGTCGGCGCTGCGCTGGGCGACCTCGGCGTTGATGCGGGTGGCGAGCGCCGCGAGTTGGCGCCGCCAGGAGTAGGCGAGCTGTTCGCTAAGCAACTCGAAATCGTCGCTGATGTGATCGAGGACGACGAGCCTGGCCGAGGTGTCATCGAGGTTGAGCCGGCGCGCGACGTCGTCGATGAGGGCCTCGACCTGCCATAGCACGAGCCGATCGGTGATGTGCGATTCGGCGCGCAGCAGCGAGACGGCGGTGCGCTCGTCCACGCGCCCGCGCGCGAGCAGCTCGCGCCAGGTCCGCACGGCCTGCACGTCCGCCTCGGTGAAGACGACGTCGGACTCGGTGACGGTCGCGAACCCCATGGCGCGCCAGAAGGTGCGCACGAAACTCACGTCGACGCCGACGCGCTCGGCCACCTCGGTGATGGTGAGCGACGGTGCGCCGCCGAGCAGCCGGTTGACGTGATATTCGACGGTGTCCAGGTTCTTAGATGTCACGTCACCAGTGTAGTGGCCGTCACACGCGCACGTGCCGCACCTCGCCCGAGATCCAGCGCTCGATGCCGCTCGGCGTTTCGATGCGGGCCGCGCCATCGGGCTCGACGCCAAGGAAGACGCCCGCGAGCTCGCTCTCCCCCTGCCGGGCACGCACCTGCTGCCCGCGCCAGACGCTCGCCGCATCGATGCTCTCCAGTAGATAGGTAAGGTCGCCCTCGTGCGCGCGCCAGGTCTCGACGGCGGCGACGACGCGGTCCGCGATATCGCTCGCGAGCTCGCGCCCCAGGCGCTCGACGTCGGCCTCCGGCGGGTAGAGCGAGGTCGCCCACGGCGCCGGCTGCTGCCCGGACGGATAGGCGAGGTTCACGCCGATTCCCGCGATGATTGCCCCGGCGTGCCACTCGCACAGGATCCCGGCGATTTTGCGCCACCGCCCCCAGCCTTCGACCTCCTGCTCGGCGGCGATGACGATGTCGTTGGGCCACGCCAACCCCACGCCCGCGCCGGCTCGGGTGCGCAGCGCATCGCGCACCGCAAGGCCCACGGGATGCACGATGCTCGGCTGCACCTGGGGCGCCGCCAGCGCGATCGACATCGCGAGCCCGCGCCCGGGCGCACTCACCCAGGGGGCGCCGGCGCGCCCGCGCCCCGCCCGCTGGTCGAAGGTGGCGAGGGCAAAGGGCAGCGCCCGCTGCCCGGCCTGCAACAGCGCCGCCACGTCGGTATTCGTTGAACCGGCCTGCGCCACAAAAGTAATCATTTCGCTCCCGCCTTTGTGGGCAGTCTACAATTCCGATCGCGTGACTCGGTCACGTTGGTGATAGGCAGGCCCGGATCCTCGCCGTAGGCTGCCAAGGTGAGTACTAAACCCGTCACCACCGCCGAAAAGCTCGCCGAGCTGCGGGCCCGCCGCGAACGCAGCGAGGAGCTCGCCGCCGCGGCGCTTGCCAAGCAGTCGGCGCGCGGCAAGGGCAGCGCCCGCTCGCGCATCGAGGAACTGCTCGATCCGGGCAGTTTCGTCGAGCTCGATGCGCTCGCCACCCACCGCTGCCACCAGTTCGGCCTGGACAAAAAGGTCATCCCGGGCGACGGCGTCGTCGCGGGCTACGGCACGATCGATGGCCGCAATGTGTGCGTCTGGAGCCAAGACTTCTCCGCCTTCGGGGGCTCGCTGGGCGAGGTGCATGGCCAAAAAATCACGAAGGTCATGGACCTCGCGGTGCGCACCGGCGTGCCGTGCATCGGCATTTCCGATGGCGGCGGCGCACGCATCCAGGAGGGCGTCGCCTCCCTGACGCAGTTCGCCGAGATCTTCCGCCGCAACGTCGCGGCCTCCGGCGTCATCCCGCAAATCTCGCTCATCATGGGGCCCTCGGCCGGGGGCGCCGTCTACTCCCCCGCGCTCACCGACTTCATCGTCATGGTGGACAAAACCTCGCACATGTTCATCACCGGCCCGGACGTCATCCGCGCCGTCACCGGCGAGGACGTCGGCTTCGATGAGCTCGGCGGCGCGAGCGCCCACACGACGCGCTCCGGTGTCTCCCACTTCCGCGCCGAGGACGAGTCCGACGCCTTCGATCTCGTGCGCGACCTGCTCACCTACCTCCCATCGAACAACCTGAGCGATCCGCCCGCCTGGCCCGCCGCCACCGCCGATACCGAGGGCGACGCCGAGCTCAATACGATCGTGCCGGATTCCGATAACGCCCCCTATGACATGTGCGAGGTGATCGCGGCCGTCGTCGACGACGGCGACATGCTCCTCGTGCAGGAGGACTTCGCGCCGAACATCGTGTGCGCCTTCACCCATATCGAGGGCAACCCCGTCGGCGTCGTCGCCAACCAGCCGAGCCAGATGGCCGGCACGCTCGATATCGACGCGGCGGAAAAGGCCGCGCGCTTTGTGCGCACGTGCGACGCCTTCAACATCCCGGTCCTCACCTTCGTCGACGTCCCGGGCTTCCTGCCGGGCACCGATCAGGAGTGGAACGGCATCATCCGGCGCGGCGCGAAACTCATCTACGCCTACGCTGAGGCGACCGTCCCGCTCGTGACCGTCATTACCCGCAAGGCCTACGGCGGCGCCTATATCGTCATGGGCTCCAAGCTCCTCGGGGCCGACGTCAACCTCGCGTGGCCGACGGCGCAGGTCGCGGTCATGGGCGCGGCCGGCGCGGTCAACATCGTCCAGCGCGGGGCGCTGAAGCAGGTCGAGCAGGCCGGCGGCGACGTCGAGGCCGAGCGCGCCCGCCTCGTCGCGGAATACGAAGACGCCCTCATCAACCCGTGGGAGGCGGCCGCTCGCGGCTTCATCGATGCCGTCATTGAGCCCGCCGAAACGCGCGCCGAGGTCGCCAAGGCGCTGCGGGCGCTGCGCACCAAGCGCGTCGCCCGGCCCGACCGCAAGCATGGGAACATCCCGCTATGATCAAGGTCGTTTCCGGCAGCCCCGACAGCGCCGAGCTCGCCGCCCTCATCGCCGGTATCGCGAGCGTGCCAGCACCTGAGCAGCAACGTACGAGTGAATGGCAGCGCCGCGCGCGCCAAGGCGCGCGAGACACGTCCGAAGCCTGGCGCTGGCGCGACTAAACTGTGGGCGTGAGAACACGCCAAAGAACTCGCCTCGATGAGATCGCCGATGCCTTCGTTTACGACGCCGTAGCGCTCGCGCCCACGGAGGCCACCGCGCTCGGCATCCCGGGCTATGACCACCTGATGCCCGATTACTCCCCGGCCGGGCACGAGGCACGCGCCCAGCTGCGCCGCGACGTGCTATCGCGCATTTCCGAAATCGAGCCGGAAGACGACGTCGACCGCGTGACGAAAGCGGCGATGACCGAGCGGCTCACCATCGAGCTCGAGCTCGCTACGGAGCGGCTCGGTGAGCTCAACGTCATCGCCTCGCCCGCCCAGGAGATGCGCGACGTCTTCGCCCTCATGCCAACCGAGACCGAGGAGCATTGGCAGGCGATCGCCGAACGCCTAAGCGCCATCCCCGCGGCGCTGGAGTCCTATCAGCAATCCCTGAGCGAGGCGGCCGCCGCCGGCCGGATCGCGCCGCTGCGCCAGATCGAGGCCGTCATCAAGCAGGCCGACGATCTCGCCGATTTCGATCACTCGATGGTGACGAACCTCCTGCGCGGCGCGGACGCCAGCGAGCCCACCCGGCGCGCCCTGGAAATCGGGGCGAAGGACGCCCGCCAGGCCTACGCCGATCTCGCACAGTACCTATCCGAGCACCTCGCGCTGCGCGCCCCCGAGGACGATGGTGTGGGCCGCGAGCGCTACGAGCGGTTTTCGCGCTACTTCCTCGGAGCGAGCGTCGACCTCGATGAGACGTATGAGTGGGGGCTGAGCGAACTCGAGCAGATCATCGCGCAGCAGGAGGCGTGCGCGGTCGAACTCTACGGCCCGGGCACGACGATCGCGCAGGCGATGGCGCAGCTCGATAGGGAGCCGGACCGGCTGCTGCACGGCACCGATGCGCTGCAGGCCTGGATGCAGCAGACTTCCGATGAGGCGATCGCGGCGCTCGGCGCAGAGCAGTTCGAGATTCCCGATGAGATCCGCACCCTGGAATGCAAGATCGCGCCGACGCAGACCGGCGGCATCTACTACACGGGCCCGTCGGACGATTTCTCCCGTCCCGGACGCATGTGGTGGTCCGTGCCGGCGGGCGTCACGGAGTTTACGACGTGGCGGGAAAAGACGACCGTCTACCACGAGGGCGTGCCCGGCCATCACCTGCAGATCGCGCAGACGGTGCTGCGCAAGGAAGAACTCAACCTCTGGCGCCGCCAATACTGCTGGATTTCGGGCCACGGCGAGGGCTGGGCGTTGTATGCCGAGCGGCTCATGGCCGATCTCGGGTTCCTGTCCGAGCCGGGCGATCGGATGGGGATGCTCGACGCGCAGCGGCTGCGGGCGGCGCGCGTCGTGCTGGATATCGGCGTGCACCTGGGTAAGCCCTTCCCGCAGGGCGGAACCTGGGACGCCGAAAAGGCCTGGCATTTCCTTGTCGCCAACGCGAACATGGACAAGCAGATCCTGGCCTTCGAGCTCGACCGTTACCTCGGCTGGCCGGGCCAGGCGCCCAGCTACAAGATCGGTGAGCGGCTGTGGCTGCAGGCGCGCTCGGGCGATCTGCGCGAGTTCCACCGCCGCGCGCTGAACCTCGGTTCCATTGGCCTGGACCTGCTGCGAGCTGAGCTATGCGGCTGATCCTCGCTTCCACCTCTCCCGCGCGGCGCGCGGTCCTGCAGGCCGCACACATCGCGCACGAGGTGCAGCCCTCGACCGTGAACGAGGATGCGGTGCTCGCGCGCGCGGAGCTGGAGGCCGCCACCCGCCGCGCCGAGCTCGATCTGCCGGGAAAGGTCAGCGTGCTTGCGCGCGCGAAGGCGCTCGATGTGGCGAACGGCGTGCGCGGCGACGGGCCCGTCGCGGTTCTCGGCTGTGATTCGCTCTTCGAGCTCGATGGCAAGGCGCTCGGTAAGCCCCATACCCGGGCGCGGGCGCGCAAGCGCCTCGCCGCGATGTCGGGGCGCACCGGTACGCTCCACACGGGCCACTGCCTCGTCGTCATCGACGGCGAGAGGAGGATCTTTGAGGAGCCGCGCGCCTCGAGCGTCGTCGTCGCGAAGCTCACGCCCGCCGAGATCGATGCCTACGTCGCCACCGGTGAGCCGCTCGCCGTCGCGGGTTCCTTCACCCTCGAGGGCTACGGCGGCCCGTTCATCGAGCGCATCGAGGGCGATCACCACAACGTCCTCGGACTTTCGCTGCCCGCGCTGCGCAGCCTCCTCGCGCAGGCCGACACGAACATCACCGAGCTGTGGGCTTCGTGATTACCTACAAACTCACGCGCGCTCGGCCTCGGCTTATCGAGAAACTGCCAAGTGCCCCCGCGCTGAGGGCGTCGCGAGCGAGATAGGGCGATACCGTAGGCAAGTTAGGTTGAGGAGGCCAAGATGATCCTGATCGCTAATCGCGGCGAGATCGCGGTGCGCATCATTCGCACCTGCCGTGAGCTCGGTATTCGCACCATCGCTGTCTACTCCGACGGTGACCGGGGCGCCATGCATACGCTCATGGCCGATGACGCCTACGCGCTCGGCGGGGTGAGCGCCGCTGAGACGTACCTGAACGCCGATCGGATCCTAGAGATCGCACGGCGCTCCGGTGCGAGCGCGATCCACCCGGGCTACGGTTTCCTCTCCGAGCGGGCAGACTTCGCGCGCGCCGTCATCGAAGCGGGCCTGACGTGGATCGGCCCGCCGCCGGAGGCTATCGAGGCGCTCGGCGATAAGGTCTCGGCGCGCCACATCGCCGAGAAGGTCGGCGCGCCCCTCGTGCCCGGCACGCCCGATCCGGTGGCGAGCGCCGATGAGGTCGTCGACTTCGCGCGCGAACACGGCCTGCCGGTGGCGATCAAGGCCGCCTATGGCGGCGGCGGACGCGGGCTGAAAGTCGCACGCACGCTGGCGGAAATCCCCGAGCTGTTCGACTCCGCGGTGCGCGAGGCGACGGCGGCCTTTGGCCGCGGCGAATGCTTCGTCGAGCGCTTCCTCGATAAGCCACGCCACGTCGAAACGCAGTGCCTAGCCGATATGCACGGCACTGTCGCCGTGCTCTCCACGCGCGACTGCTCGCTGCAGCGTCGCCACCAAAAACTCATCGAAGAGGCACCGGCGCCCTTCCTTACGGCCGAGCAGCGCGAGCGGCTCGCTGCGGCCTCCCGCGCGATCCTGCGCGAGGCGGGCTACGTGGGCGCGGGCACGTGCGAGTTCCTCATCGGCGCCGACGGGACGCTGTCCTTCCTGGAGGTCAACACGCGCCTGCAGGTCGAGCATCCCGTGACCGAGGAGATTACCGGGCTGGATCTCGTCGCCGAACAGCTGCGCATCGCCGACGGCCAAGAACTGGGCTATGAGGAGGTGCCCACGCGCGGGCACGCGATCGAGCTGCGGATCAATGGCGAGGATCCGGCACGTTGCTTCATGCCGGCGCCGGGTACCATCACCGAGCTGCTGTGGCCGGGCGGGCCGGGCGTGCGCATCGATGCGGGCGTGAAGGCCGGTTCGGTCGTCTCCGGCAATTTTGATTCGATGATCGCCAAGATCATCGTGCACGGCGCGGATCGCGAAGCCGCCCTCGCCAAGGCGCGGCGGGCCGTCGCGGAGGCCGTCGTCGAAGGCATTCCGACGGTGCTGCCCTTCCATAACGCGGTGTTGCATGCGCCCGAGTTCACCGGCGAGGGCGGCGAGTTCGGCGTCTACACGACGTGGATCGAAACCGAGTTTGCCGAGACGCTTTCCCGCCTTCCGGGCGTCATGCCGGAGCCGGCGGCAGAGGAGCTCGCCGAGACCGAGCGCGTCGTCGTCGAGGTGGGCGGCAAGCGTCTGGAGGTCGTGCTGCCCGCGGGGCTCGGAATTTCGCGCACGGCCGCGGGCCTGCAGCGCGGCAAGCGGCGGCGGCGCTCGGCGGCGCCCGCGGCGGCCTCTGGCAATGCGATCTCAGCGCCCATGCAGGCCTCCGTGGTGCGCCTGGCCGTCGCCAATGGCGAGAGCGTCGCGGCCGGTGACCTCATCGTCGTCGTGGAAGCGATGAAGATGGAGCAGCCGCTCACCGCTCCCTGCGATGGCGTCGTCACCGGACTATCCGTGGCGCCGGGCGAGCAGGTCTCCGGCGGCCAAGTCCTGGCAACGATCGAATAATGCCGCACATTTTCACGATGCCCGGCGGGCACGATCAGACGGTCTCAGCGTTCATCTTCCGGCAGCCCACGCGCGAAATCCTGCTCCATCGCCACCGGCGGTTTCGCTCGCTGCTGCAGCCGGGCGGCCACATCGAGCCGATCGAAAACCCCTGGCAGGCGCTGATACGCGAGGTGAAGGAAGAAACCGGCTACCGCGCGCGCCAGCTGCGCGTGTTGCAGCCCGGCCCGCCGCCACGAATCGAGCTGCCCGGGTTCACCGTCCACCCGCTGCCGGCGCTCGTCAATACGCACCAGATCTCGGGCGATCATTTCCATTCCGATCTCGCCTACGCGCTGCTCGCCGAGGGCGAGCCAGCCGGCGCGCCCGCCGAGGGCGAATCCGAGGAGCTGCGCTGGCTCACGCTGGCGCAGTGGGCGGAGGCCGAGCCCGTCGTCGATAACGCGCTCGCCACCGCGCGCTATATCGCCGAGCTCATGGATCACTGGCAGCCGATCGACGTCGACGTGTTTTCCCGCTCGACCTCGCGGGCCGACTAATTGCCCGGCCCCGCAAGCTGGGGCGTGACATGCTGGGGATATGGCTGACGTTCCCGGGGATATCCACCATCACGACGCGGACCGCTGGGTGCAGTGCGGCTGCGGCGCCAAGCACTGGGGCGCGAACGGTGCCGCGGGCCTGTTGCTGTGGCGCGCGGCAGGCACCGAGGTGCTGCTGCAGCATCGCGCGCCGTTTTCGCACTTCGGTGGGACCTGGGGGCTGCCCGGAGGTGCGCGGGCAAGCCAGGAGGACGCGATCGGCGCGGCACTGCGCGAGGCCGCCGAGGAAGCACTCATCTCGCCGCATGGCTGCCGCGTGTGGGCCACCCACGAGCTGACGCACCCCGATTGGAGCTATACGACGGTCATCGCCGAGGACATCGCGCAGCAAGCGGGCGGGATCGGTGACGGCGAATCGCTCGATGTGCGCTGGGTGCCGGTGGACTCCGTATCGCACCTGGCGCTGCTTCCAGCCTTTGAGGACGCGTGGCCGCTGCTGCGACGCTACCTGCGGCCGATCACGCTGATTGTCGATATGGCAAACCTGCTCGGCTCGCGGCCCGATGGCTGGTGGCGTGACCGCGCCGGGGCCACGCAGCGCCTGGCCCGCTCCTTAAGCGAGCTCGACTCGATTGCCGCGGCGCCGTTCACGAGCGAACTCAGTGGCCTGTTCCCCGATGTCCTCGCCGTCATCGAAGGCCAAGCGCGCGGCGTCGACGTTCAAGGGGTGCGGATCGTTGCGGCGAGCGGTTCGGGCGATGACGAGATCGTGGCGCAGGCCCGCGCCGCGGCCGAGTCGGGTGACATCGTCCTCGCGGTCACGAGCGACCGGGAATTGACCGAACGCCTGGCGCCCTGGGTGCTGGCCGTCGCGGGCTCGGGCAGGCTTCGGAGAGAACTGGACTAACGGCCCTTCTGCGTGCGCTGTGAGGCGCACTACGCTTGGTTCATGGAGAGTTCTTCGCCGCTTATTGGCGGCACACGCGTGGCATCGGGTACGGGACTGGCGACGATCACGGACGACGATCAGGTCCTGGACGTGTGGTTCCCCGAGCCGAAGCTTGGGCCGCACGCCTCCGATCACGTCGGCATCGATGAGTCGGAGGATCCGATCCGGCGGGTGCGCACGAGGCGTATTGCGACGTTTTCCGATCTCGAGCTCGCCCCGAGCGATGTCCCGGACGTGTATTTGCGGCTCCATCTGCTCTCGCGCCGCCTGCTCGCCCCCAACGAGGTCAACCTCGATGGGCTGTTCGACATCCTGCCGACGGTCGTCTTCACGGATGCTGGCCCGTGCCGCCGGGAGGATTTCGAATCGCTGCGGGCTCGCCTGCGGGTGCGCAATCGCGGGGTCGCTCCCCGAGTGCACTGCGTCGACAAAATCCCGCGCATGGTCGATTACGTGCTGCCGGACGGGGTGCGGATCGCCGATGCGGACCGGGTGCGCCTCGGCGCTCACCTAGCGGCCGGCACGACGGTCATGCACGAGGGTTTCGTCAACTACAACGCGGGAACCCTAGGCCGCTCGATGGTTGAGGGCCGGATCTCCCAGGGCGCGACCGTCGACGACGGCAGCGATATCGGCGGCGGCGCCTCCATCATGGGGACGCTGTCTGGCGGTGGAAAGGAGCGCATCAGCATCGGCAAGCGATGCCTGATCGGTGCGAACGCTGGCGTCGGGATCTCGCTGGGCGATGACTGCGTCGTCGAGGCGGGCCTGTACGTCACGCCCGGCACGAAGGTACGGCTCGCCGACGAAACGGTGTGCTCGGCTCGAGAGCTTTCCGGCGCGAGCGGACTGCTCTACCTGCGCCATTCCCTGACCGGCCAGGTGCGGGCGCTGCCGCGCGAGGGCGGCGTCGAGCTTAATTCAGCGCTGCACGACTAACCGCCGCGCGCACGAGTTCCTCATCCGTCACGTCATAGGAGGCCGCTCCCCCGCCGGGTCCCGATGGGCCGCCCGTGCGGCTACGGCGGGCCGAAAGGTGGAACTGCGAAATCCCTCGGGCCGCGAGCGCGGGAATGTCCTCGGGCCTCAGGCCGCCGCCGGCGAGGATCTCGATGTCACTGCCGGCAGCGAGCGCGGCCAGCGCATCGATGCCCTCGCGGCAGGACTGCGACCCACCCGAGGTGAGGATGCGGGTAATCCCGCCGATATTCGCCAACTGGTCGAGCAAGCGCTCCGGCTGCAGCCCCTCACCCAACAGGACGTCGACACACCGGTGCACAACGATCTGTGCATCGGGCGTGGCGGCGAGCGCCGCGTCGCGCCAGGTTCGGATCGCATCGGCGTTGAGGCTGCCCTCGCGCAGGGCCCCGATAACGACGCCGCGCGCTCCGGCTTGAAGGGCGAGCGTGATATCGCGGGTGCATACCTCGATTTCCTCATCGCTCAGCTCGAAGTCGCCCGGGCGCGGGCGGATGAGGACGACGGTGTCGATGCCGGTCGCGACGCTAGCCTCGATGATGGCGAGCGATGGGGTGAGGCCGCCGGTTACCAGGGCGCTGCACAGTTCGACGCGATCCGCGCCTCCGGCGAGCGCGGTGCGGGCACCGGCTGGGTCTTGCACGGCGATTTCTAGCATGTCGCTATCGTATCGAGGTCTCGGTTGGGTTGGGGCGATCCACCGGGCACCCGCTGCGGTGGGATTCGCGCTCGAAGCCGATTCGCGGGCCACGCTCATGCCCAGCGGTACCGGCTGCGAGGGCAATGGGTGTGACGACTAGGGCGAAGCCAGCTCCAATAGCCGCCAGGGCGGTCAGCAGCTTGCGGCGGCGGCCACTGGCAGCGAGCATGATGAGGCTGACAACGGCCATGATGGCGGCGATCAGCACGAGCGCCCCGGCCATCAGGGTGGGCAGGCCGCCTCGAAACAGCAGCGCGGCGAAGAGCAGGCCGGTGAGCCCCATGGCGATGGCACCTAGGGTGTACCAGATGCTTGGCGAGCGGGAGTTTTCGGTGGTGTTAGTCATGATGATCCTTCAGTAAACCAGGCGCGCATCGTGAAACAGCGCGCGATTCCAATGAGTGCGGAGGTGAAAACGAGGAGGACGGCATGCTGCGTCGCCGAGGTGAGACCTAAGCCTGCGCCAGCCTGGAGCGCACGATCTTGCGTGAGATAGGTCAAGACCAGCAGCACCAAGGAGAACGCATGCTGCTTCAGGCTCGCTCGCTGCGCGTCAAAGGTCACCCGCGCGTGCGTGGCCGTGGCAGCCAGGGTAGAGATCACAAGGGAGAGCGCGAGAGCCCCGCTTGTCATGGTGCATAGGGCTGAATAGATCAGGCCCTGCAGAACAGTCGCGCCGGTTCCCACGCCTGCAAACCGCAGGAGCTGAGCGATCGATCTGTTCATGGTTTAACCATGACCGGCGCCGCCATGGACGGGCTGTGGCAAAGTTAAGAATCAGCTATGAATCGGCAGGCGGGCGGTGAAAGTCGCGCCGCCACCCGGGGTCGGGCTCAGCGTAAGTTCTCCCCCGGCGTCGGCCGCCGCGGCCTTGGCGATAGCGAGGCCCAACCCCGTTGAGCCGCCGTGCATCCGCGCCCGCGAGGCATCCCCCCGGACGAAGCGATCGAAGACGCGTCCGGCTAGGTCGGCCGGCACTCCAGGGCCGTTGTCGGTAACGGTGAGGACAACATCCGTGCCCGCTCGCGCGAGGCTCACCGTGATGCGCGTGCCGGGCGGCGTGTGGACGTGCGCATTAGTCAGCAGGTTGGTGACGAGTCGAGTAGCTGTTTCCTCACTGGTCGCAATGATGGCAGCACTGGGATCAAGGTCGACATCAAGGTGATGGGCGGGTGCGCTCCATCTCGCCACAGCTTCGGCCACGATGGGAGTCAGATCGGTCGTTTCCGCCCCTGCACCTTGATCGAGGCGCGCGAGCGCGAGCAGCTCGGTGACGAGTTTCGTCATCCGCTCCGACTCGAGGTGCATATGCGTAAGCGCTTCATCGCGACTTGACGCATCCTTGGCTAGCAGCTGCGTCCAGCCAGACATTGCGGCGAGCGGCGTTCGCAGCTCATGCGAAGCATCGGCGATAAACTGTCGCAGTTGCGCCTCGATACGGTCGCGCTCACTCATCGATTCCTCGACGGTGTCGAGCAATTCGTTGAGTGCATGACTGACATCTGCGATCTCGGAACCGATACGTGGGCCCGGATCGGGTGCGCGCGTTATCCCAGCATCCGGCCGAAGCAGGTCTTCGGGCGCGACAGCCCGGGCAGCCGCGGCGACATCGCGCAGTGGGCTGAGTCGCCGTCGCAGCCACCACGTGCCACCGCCGCCAGCCAGCAGTGTCACAGCACATCCGAGGCCAAGGATCGCAACCGTCAGGCGGGTGACGACCTGTGTCATGCGAGCTAGCGATTCGCCGACGACGAGGGTACCCGTGGCCGTCGGAGCGGATGCGATGCGGTAGTCACCCAGCTGGGCAAGGCTGATTGTGCGCAGCCCGTCGCGCCCTCGCTGGGGTTCACTGAGCTTCGATTGCAGCTCCTTGATCTGCGCGGGGGGCAGGTCGCCAGTGCGTCGCCCTTCAACATAGCTCCCAGATCCGCCAGTCTCCGTCACCACCGCGCGCAGCGCACCCGATCCGGCCCACGATCGAGCCCCACGGCGGCCTCGGGGTTGGCGAGCGCCGTCGCCAATTCGAGACGCACGCGCGCGTCCAGTTCGCGCTGCAACAGGAAGGACACCGATCCGCGAGCGGCTCCTGCCATGAGAAGGGCAGTGAGCGCAATGAGTGTGAGCACGGCGGCAACGAGCTGGCTCGTCAACGTGCGCCGCTTCATCGTGGGGCCCGCAGCATGTATCCGGCCCCGCGCACCGTACGGATATAGGAGTCATGGCCAGCGAGCTTTTTTCGTAAATAGGAAATATAAAGCTCGACAATGTTACCGCTGCCCCCGAAATCGTATTCCCATACGGCGTCAAGAATCTGCGCCTTGGACACCACGATTCCCTCATTCACCATGAGATAGCGCAAGAGTTCAAATTCGGTGTGGGTGAGCGTCAGGAGCTGCCCATCAACGAACACCTCACGGGAGTCGGTCTCGAGCCGAAGCTCACCGACGATGAGACTCGCGTCAGCACCTGGCGCCCGTCCCGCGCGGCGTAGGAGCGCTTCAATTCGAGCGACAACCTCATCCAGATCGAAGGGTTTGGTCACGTAGTCATCGGCGCCCGCGCGCAGGCCTGCCACACGGTCGGCGACGGCATCGCGCGCGGTCAAGAATAAGACCGGTAGTGCCGGATCGCGTGTGCGCAGCCGGGCAAGGGTTTGCATCCCGTCGAGGTTGGGCATCATCACGTCGAGGACGACGGCATCGAACTGGCCCGCGTCAAAGACCCGCAGGGCTTCATATCCGTCGGCGGCAGTAGCCACCTCCCACCCCTCATAGCGCAGCGCTGCCGCAAGCAGTTGCGCGAGGGTCGCTTCATTATCGACGACGAGAATGGCGGGCATGGATTCAGTGTGGCACGAAAAAACCGGGCCACCGCATACGGTGGCCCGGTTTTTCTCGGATTAGCGCTCGGAGCGCGGGATCCAGTGGCGTTCGGTCTCGCCGGTGTAGACCTGACGCGGGCGGCCGATCTTCGTGGCCGGGTCGGTGATCATCTCGCGGTACTGCGCGATCCAGCCGGGCAGGCGGCCGAGCGCGAACAGCGGGGTGAACATCTCCTCGGGGAAGCCCATCGCCTTGTAGATCAGGCCGGTGTAGAAGTCGACGTTCGGGTAGAGGTTGCGCTCGATGAAGTAGTCGTCCTTCAGCGCAATCTCTTCCAGCTCCATCGCGATATCAAGCTGCTCGTTCGACTTGCCGAGCTTTTCGAGCACGTCGTGCGCGGACTGCTTGGCGATCGAGGCGCGCGGGTCGTAGGACTTGTAGACGCGGTGTCCGAAGCCCATGAGGCGGACGCCGTCTTCCTTGTTCTTGACCTTGTTCACGAAGTCCTGGACGGTCATATCCGATTCCTGGATCTTCGAGAGCATGCGCAGCACGGCTTCGTTCGCGCCGCCGTGCAGCGGGCCGGACAGGGCGCCGACGCCCGCGGCGACCGAAGCGTAAATGTTGGCCTCGGAGGAGCCCACCATGCGCACCGTCGAGGTTGAGCAGTTCTGCTCGTGATCGGCATGCAGGATGAGGAGCTTGTTCAGCGCGTCGGTGAGGATCGGATCCACATCGTGGTTGGCGTACGGCATGCCGAACGTCATGCGGATGAAGTCCTCGATGTACTGCAGCGAGGAATCCGGGTACATCAGCGGCAGGCCCTGGGCGCGCCGTGAGATGTAGGAGATCATCGTCGGGACCTTGGCCATGAGCAGGACCGTCGAGAGCTCGATCTGGTAGGGGTCCTTCGGATCCAAGGTGTGCTGGTAGTAGGTGGCGAGGCCCGAGATGCCAGCCTGCAGGATTGCCATGGGGTGGCCGTTGGACGGGAACGCGGTGAAGAAGGCCTTGAAGTCCTCATGCAGGAGCCGGTGGCGCTTGATGCGACGCACGACGGCGGCGTAGGTGTCCATGTCCGGAAGGTCGCCGTAGATCAGCAGGTAGGCGACCTCGAGGAAGCGGGAGTTGTTTGCCAGCTCGTCGATCGGATAACCGCGGTAGCGCAGGATGCCTTCGGCGCCGTCGATGTAGGTGATCTTCGATTCGCACGATGCGGTGTTCACGAAGCCGCTGTCGAGGGTGACGAGGCCGGTGTCCTTCAGCAAGTTGCTGATCAAAACCCCGTCGTTGCCCTCGGTGGCTTTCATACGTGGAAACTCCAGCGTCTTATCGTCCACCGAAAAAGTAGCCGGTGTCAGCTCGGAGTCAGTCATTCAGTTCCCTCCTCGGAACAGCTCAGCGCCCAGGTTTCGGCGCAACTTCACCCTTCTAGCGTAGGCCAGAAGTCCTAGTCTGTAATGCTGAGGCTCCACTATCTGGGAACGTAATCCGTGGGCTATCTCACCTCAAGCGTTCGACGGCGGTTGCGAGCTGCTCATCGCTTGCGCTTAGGGCGATTCGGACGTATCCGAAACCGGCCGCGCCATAAAACGAGCCGGGCGCTACGAGGATCCCGCGATCCGCAAACTCGTCGACGAGATCCAGGCTCGCGCGCTCGGTTTTCTCCCCGCCAGGGCGGCGGGCCCACAGGTAGAGTCCCGCGACGCAGTTGGGATCGATCGCAAGGCCCGCATTCTCGATTGCTGGCGCGAGCAGTTCGCGGCGCCGGCGGTAGGCCTCGCGCTGGGCTTCGACGTGCGCATCATCGCGCAAGACCGTGCTCATCGCGTGCTGCACGGGGGCGGGCACGAGGAAGCCGGCGTGCTTGCGGATATGGGTAAGTCGGGCGATGAGGCAACGATCCCCGGAGATGAAGGCGGCCCGGTAGCCGGCGAGGTTGGACTGCTTCGACAGCGAATACAGGGCGAGCAGGCCGCTCGCATCTGCGCCGCACACCTCGTCGGCAAGGATCGATGGTACGCCGGCGCTCAGGTAGGGCTCGGCCATCGCGAGCTCCGCGTAGCACTCATCGGATGCAACGATGATGCCCCGCTCGCGGGCAGCACGAACGATGCCGCGCAGTTCCTCGGCCGCAAGGACGTGGCCGTGCGGATTGCCCGGAGAATTGACCCACACGAGGCGCGTCTCGGCCGGCCAGGTCTCCGGCCCACCGTCGCTCGGGTGCGGGGTTGCCCCGGCAAGGCGGGCGCCGACGTCGTAGGTGGGATACGCCGTTGCCGGGTGGACGATGACGTCGCCTCTCCCGAGCCCGAGGAGGGCAGGCAGCAGCGCGACCATTTCTTTGCTGCCAATCGTGGGCAGGACGTTGTCGGCGCTGAGATGGCTGGCGCCGCGCCGCCGAGCCCACCAGGAGACGATGGCCTCGCGGAGCTCGCTGGTGCCGATGGTCGTCGGGTATCCGGGGGCATCGGAAGCGGCGATGAGGGCGCGCTGGGCGATCTCGGGGGTAGGGTCGACGGGCGTACCGATCGATAGGTCGATCAATCCGTGCGCGCTTGCCCGCTCCTTAGCGGGTGCCAGGCTGTCCCAGGGGAAGTCCGGCAGGCTATCGCCGTACAGGGTCACCCGCTAGTCCTGGTTTTGGGGCGGCAGGTCCGCGATGATCTTGTGATCCTTCGGAATGACGCCGAGCTTGGCGGCGCCACCGGGCGATCCGATGTCGTCGAAGAACTGGACGTTGGCGTCGTAGTATTCGCTCCACTTTTCCGGCACGTCGTCTTCGTAGAAGATCGCCTCGACCGGGCACACGGGTTCGCAGGCACCGCAGTCCACGCATTCGTCGGGGTGGATGTAAAGCATCCGCTCGCCCTCGTAGATACAGTCGACCGGACACTCATCGACGCACGCGCGATCCTTGATGTCGATACACGGCTGGGCAATGATGTAGGTCACTGGTCCTCCTTAGAACCGAACGGTCGTGGCTCTATCCTATTCCGGCTTGCCGCACTTGACGATCGGCCAGGCGTTGTAGGTCCAGGTCCACGACTTCTTGTCGTGCAATTGGCCACCCTTGTAACGCTCCCGACCGAAGTCGACGGTGAAGCCCGGGGTGGTGCCGTTTTCGGGCTTGCAGTCCGGCCGCTGGTTGTACACAACCTGCGGGCTGGTCAGGTTGCGGCGCGGCGATGTCCAGCTCTTAACCTCGAAGGTCTTAGTGGACCAGAGGCGCACGTGGACCCGGTTATCCGCGACGTAGGCATCGACGAGGACGCCATAGTTGGTGGGATTCTTCCACTTCATGTCCAGGCTCGGTCCCCACAGCGTGGCCTCGCGGCCCTCGGGGTAACGCGAGAAGTAGCGGGTGTGCTGACGGAACTCGACGAGATCCATGCCGCCGAAGAAGGCCGCATTGAAGGTCGTCGTCGACAGCTGCGAGAGGCCGCCACCGAGTGCCTTCGTGGCAAAGCCCGACTCGACGACGCCGGAGTCGACGAAGCCGCGTTCGTAGGTCACGGGCCCCAGCGCATTGAGCAACGAGAAGGTCTCGCCCGGTTTGATCAGCGTGTTCGAGATGATCTTGGAACCCACGATGAGGTTCTTCGTGCGGACCCGATCAGCGGTCAACGGCGTATCAAACTCGCCGATAATTTCCTTCACGCCCAGCTTGTTCGCGTCTTCCGTCGTGAACTCGGCTTCAGCCTCGGTGAGTTCGACGTTCGCCATCTTTTCCGTCGACTGCGCGGCCGTCGTCACCTTAGCGGTGAGATCATCGCTGTTCAGGGCGCGGCCGGGCTGGGAGGGCACGACGACGGGCTTGCCGCCCTCCATGATGATCTGGGCGTCCTTGCCGGAGGAGCCCAGCTCGGGCGATTTCTCGATCACGAGCTCCTTGAGCGCGTCGCTGTCGAGCGTCAGTTTGTTGCCCACCATGTCGACCGATGCGAGCGCGGTGAGCTCGGGGACGGCGAGCTCGACCTTGATGTCTCCAACGCTGACCGTGACGGGGCCGGCGGTCAGGGGGTCAATGATGTCTCGCTTGACCGCATCCAGCTGGTCGGCGCCGATCTCGGGCTCGATCGCCGTCGTCGGCAGATCGATGGGTTCGCTCGCGGACAGGAAGTTATCCCGCAATGTCGAGCTTGCCGCTTCCACATCGAGCTTGGTTCCGGCCTTCGGCTCGGTGATCTCGGCCTTGCCATCGGTGAATACGACGTTGGCATCGACCGGGGCCGTCGCGAGTGAGTCCCCGACGGCGGTCAGGGTTGAGGAGAGTTTCTCGTCGTCAATGGCGAGCCGCGGATCGATCGTGGCGCCGCCGGCGAAGTGGGCAAAGACCATGCGCGGGTCGAGGGTGAAGCCGGTGAGCTTCTTGACCGTCGCGTCAATATCGACCCCCAGGCCCGCATCCGCGGGCACGAGTTCCCCGTCCTGGTCTCCCATCGTGACCTTGAGGGGTTCGGCGAGACGGGAATCGAAGGCCTGATGCAGCGCAGCATCGGCTTCGCTGCTCGTCATGCCGCCGACGTCAACGCCGGCAACCTTGGTGCCCTGCGGTACGCGGTCACCCATGACTGCGGCGAGGATGAGGTAGGCAGCGACCAAGACTGCGACAACCGCGCCAATGATGACCGGCGTCCGTCGATACCACGGCTTTGCTGCCGGTGGTGGCGGGTAGTCCGCTGCTGTCTGGTCGAACTCCGATGAGGTCATGGCGCCCCCGTACCTACAGTCACTCGCATAGAATCAGTTCTGGCTTTTCTCATCATACGGCCACAGTTCCGGTTTTTCTTTCGCCAGCCTTACCCGCGAGCTAAATAGCGCCGTGAGGGTGACCACGACGATGAGCCCGATGTACCAGGTCAAGCTGCGCCAATCGTTGGCCGTCAACATGACCGAGGTCGAGCCGAAGAGCTGGAAGAGCGCGGGAACCGCGACGACCGTGACGCTGTAGACGATCCCCGGTATCGAACCCTTGCCCGCCCCCACGTTGATACCGCCAGCGGCGGCGAGGAGCCAGCTCAGGCCAATTCCCCAGGGCACCTGCCCGCTGCGCCCACGGTGCACAATAAGCGCCATATAGCCGATGACGAGACCAAGGAAGAGTGCCCAGGCTAGGGCTCGTATCGCGAGCGACTTCACGAATCCGCCTGTTTCTCGGCGCGGCGCCGCGCCGCGGCAATCTTGAAGCGCTCCGTAGCCGGCAGGACGACCTTGCGGATCCGCACATCATGTGGCGTGACTTCAACGCACTCGTCCGCGGCCGCGAATTCGAGGGATTCTTCCAGGGTCAGCTGACGCGGCGGGACGAGGTTTTCAAAGGCGTCCGCGCTGGCAGAGCGCATGTTGGTCTGCTTTTTCTCACGCGTGACATTCACGTCCATGTCCTCACCGCGCGAGTTCTCGCCTACGACCTGCCCCTCGTAAACCTCCGAAGTCGGCTGCACGAAGAACGAACCGCGCTCTTGGAGGTTGATCATCGCGTAGGGCGTCACGGCCCCGGCGCGGTCGGCAACGAGCGAACCGGTCGTACGGGCGGCAATCGTTCCGGCCCACGGCTCCCAGCCTTCGAAGATCGAGGCTGCGATGCCGGTGCCACGTGTTTCGGTGAGGAAGCGGGTGCGGAATCCGATCAGCCCGCGCGCCGGCACGAGGAACTCGAGGCGAATCCACCCGGTGCCATGGTTCGTCATGGTCTCCATGCGGCCCTTGCGAGCGGCCATCAGTTGGGTGACGGCGCCCAGGTGCTCATCAGGAATATCAATCGTCATGCGCTCCATGGGTTCGAGCACCTGACCGTTTTCCTTCCGGGTCAGCACCTGGGGTTTGCCGACCGTGAGCTCGAATCCTTCCCGGCGCATCTGTTCGACGAGGATGGCGAGTGCGAGTTCGCCGCGTCCTTGAACCTCCCAGGCGTCGGGGCGCTCTGTCGGCAAGACCTTCAACGAGACGTTGCCGATAAGCTCTCGCTCCAGGCGCTCCTTGACCTGGCGCGCGGTGACCTTGGCACCGCGAACGCGGCCGGCTAGCGGCGAGGTGTTGATCCCGATGGTCATCGCGATCGCTGGCTCATCAACGATAATGAGGGGCAGCGGCCGCGGATCCTCCAGGTCGACGAGCGATTCGCCAATCATGATGTTCTCGATGCCCGCGACGGCGACAATCTCGCCGGGTCCAGCGGATTCGGCGGGAACGCGGGTCAGGGCCTCGGTCTTCAACAGCTCGGAGATCTTTACCGGCGCAACCGTGCCATCACGCTTGGCCCACCCGACCTGCTGGCCCTTGGCGATGGTGCCGTTGTGCACGCGCAACAGCGCAAGGCGGCCAAGGAACGGAGAGGCATCGAGGTTCGTGACATGAGCCTGCAACGGAGCGCCCTCATCGTAGGTGGGCGCCGGGATCCGCTCGAGAATCGTCTGGAAGACGGCCTCCATATCGGTTTCATCGGGCAACGAACCGTCGGCGGGCTGCGTGAGCGAAGCCCGACCAGCCTTGGCGGATGCATAGATCACCGGCACATCCAGGACCGCGTCGAGGTCGAGATCCGGGTGGTCTTCGGCAAGGTCCGAGGCAAGCGAGAGCAAGAGGTCGGTGGTTTCGGAGACGACCTCATCGATCCGGGCATCCGGTCGGTCAACCTTGTTTACCACCACGATTACGGGCAGCGATGCGGCGAGCGCCTTACGCAGCACGAAACGAGTCTGCGGAAGCGGGCCCTCGGAGGAGTCAACGAGGAGCACAACACCGTCGACCATGGACAGACCGCGCTCGACTTCCCCACCAAAGTCGGCGTGTCCGGGAGTGTCGATGACGTTGATCGTCACGCCGTCGGGAGCGCCGGCTTTTTCTGCGGCGGGTCCGCGATAGCGTACCGCGGTGTTCTTCGCGAGGATGGTGATGCCTTTTTCGCGTTCGAGGTCACCGGAGTCCATCGCCCGTTCGTCGACATGCTCGTGCTCACCGAACGACCCGGATGCCCACAGCAGGGCATCAACGAGAGTGGTCTTGCCATGGTCGACGTGGGCGACGATGGCGACATTGCGCAAATCTAGGCGCTGCGGCATAGAGGTTACTTCCGGTCGTGGATTTCGAAGGTGGCCGCGAAGAGGCGGGCAACGGTCCATCCTATCGCCTGGCTCGCCCGAGACAAGAGCTGCGGCTCAGTAAGTAGCGGAAAACACTACCCAACTCACGGCAGCCAAGAGGAGGCCAAGGATCGGGACGTTCCAACGCCAGCCAGTTTCCTGCCCGATGTTCTCGCCACCCCTCGATACTGCTTCGCGGCGATAAATCGACGTCGTGCGCTCAAGCTTTTCTTCATCGATCAGTCGTGCCGTCGTTGCGGCATCAGCCGAGATCGAAAGGAGGTCTGTCCCCTCGGCGATAGTGGGCGAAGCTGCCGGTGGGCGAGTGGATTCCCGATATCCGCCACGTGCGGGGGCTGCCCATGCGGTGTACTTCTGGCGTTCCGTCACAACACGTAGCGCTCCGCGCGAGGTTGTCTCAGTGATAGCCGAGAAGGGGATCGAAGCGGAACGCAACGGGTTGGCGATAGCAACACCCGTATCGGAGATCTGGACTCGAGGATGGAACCACAGGAGCCAAACGATGACGAGGACCAGTACCGGGTATGCGGCAAGGCGTAGCGCAGCGGAGAACCCCGCCACCCAAAACGCTTGACCAACGAGGAAAACGCACAGCGCGGCTACGGGAAAAAACCCGACCCGACCAAGTTTTGATCGGACGATAATCGTGGGGCGCATGATCGCCATTCTTGCATGAAAGCGGGCCCCGCCCGAAGGCGAGGCCCGCTTGTGGCTTCAGGTAAGGCTAGGCCTTACTTGACGAAACCGATGTCTTCCGGCTTGCCGGAGGCGAGACCGAAGGCGCCGTAGTTGGCGAGGTTCTTCGGAACCGCGGTGAGCTCCGCACGCTGGTAGATCGGCACCGTGTGCACGGCTTCCCAAATAGCCTTGTCGGCTTCATTGGTCATGTCGATGCGCTTCTGGTGGTCCATCTCAACGGCGATCTGAGGAACAAGCTCGTCAACCTTCGGGATCTCCAGCTTCGCGAAGTTGGAGCCGCCCTTCGAGCCGTAGATCTGGTCCACGTTGGCCATCGGGTAGTTCGTACCCTGCCATGTGAAGGTCGTAACTTCGAACTCACCCGCGTAGACCTTGTCGAAGAACTCGGTGGAGGACGACGGAACCATCGTGACCTTCACGCCGATCTTCTTCATCTGATCCTGCATCATCTTGCCCTCGTTTTCCGAGGTGGCAACACCGGTGATAGCGAGGTAGTTGACGTTGAGCTCTTCGCCGTCTTCGTTGGTGCGGTATTCCTTACCGTCTTCCAGCTTCCAGCCGGCTTCATCCAGGAGCGCGCCGGCCTTCTCCGGGTCGAACGGCGTGGTGTCAACGGAGTTGTCGACGTAGCCTTCCTGGCCGGGCATGAAGAAGTGGTTACCAAGAACCAGCTCGTCGGGCTTGATCATGTCAATGCCGGCGAGGTCGGACTTGGTCGTCTGGACACGATCCAGACCCATGGCGATCGCCTGGCGAACCTTCACGTCGCTCAGCACGGGGGCCTTGGAGTTGAAGGTGTAGTGACGCCACTGCTTGCCGGTGCCCATGCGGACCTCGGCGTCATCGCGCTTCAGAACCGTCTGGTAGGTGTTGGCGTCGATGATGTAGGAGACGACGTCAATTTCCTTGTTGGCGAAGGCGTTCGGGATAGCGTCCGACTTCAGACCGCGCCACTCAACGCTCTCGAGCATCGGCTTGTCGCCCCACCAGTTCTCGTTCGGAACCATGTAGATGCGCTGCGCAGCCTTATCGACCTTGTCGATCTTGAACGGGCCGGCCATCCAGTCATTGTTCGGAGCTTCGGTCTTCCACGCCTTGTTGAAGGTCTCGACGTCGATGATCGAGTCCTTCTTCATGGGGCCGCTGAGGACGCTCGACCAGTCCGGGTAAGCGGACTTGAAGGTTACCTTAACTTCGAACTCATCGGCCCCCTTTTCAACGGAAGCGATTTCGCTCCAGCCGTCGGTGGACGGGCAGATGTAGGCGTCGGTGGCCTTCGGGTCTGACGAAGCGTTTTCGCCGTTACACGGGATAGCAGTCTGTGCGTAGTCTTCCCAGGTGATCGGGTCGCCGTTGTTCCACTTCGCATCCTTGTTCAGCTTCAGCGTCACGACCTGGGGAGAATCGTCGGTCGCGTCGGTGACGTCATAGGACTCGAGGAAGTTCTTGTTGATCTCGAAGGTGCCATCCGGCTGGTAGATCCAGTTGCCGGGCATGGTGAAGCCCATGATGTTGTTGACGTCCACGAGGTTGCCCTCAAGGTTCATCGGGTTCCAGTTTGGCGGCATCTCACCGAACGACAGCTTAAGGGTGCCGCCCTCTTGGAGCTCGCTGCGATCCTTAGCGTTGATCTGAGTGCCGGTGCCGTCGGCCGGGGCACCGGTGCCCGAGCCGCCGCCGGTTCCACCGCCGCCGCTGCCGCCGGAGCCGCCGGAGCAGCCAGCCAGGGCGATGACGCCCGCTGCTGCCATGGCGGTCATTGCGCGAGTAATCTTTCGCACAGGGTTACCTCCTGATTGGGGGGACCTCACAACTGAGGTCGATGACACATTTACCTAACCACATTTCGGATCGCCGAGAACGGCAAGCTCAACGCAAAAGCCCTTTTGGAATCATTTTGTTACCTTAGGGGAACTTTCGACTTGAAAACGTTATGTAACCGAGTGAGACGAAAGCGGCGGTGAAACAGATCTCTAGGGGATCCCGTTTCACCGCCGCTTTGCGCGATGCGTCTTAGAACACTCGCGTGCTCTCAGGGTAGTGACAGGCTGCCGCGTGGTCGTTTTCCAGAAATTGCTGCTCCGGAATGACCTCGATGCATTTGCGTTGTTCGTCCTCGGTAAGGAGGGGGAACTTCTGGCACCGTGTACGGAATCGGCAGCCGGAGGGCGGATTCGCCGGTGACGGCATGTCGCCCTTCAGCACGATTCGTTCGCGAGCCCGCTCGACGTGGGGGTCCGGCACCGGGATCGCGGACAGGAGTGCCTGCGTGTAGGGGTGATGGGGATTGTCGAAGACATCCTGGACATCACCAATCTCGACGATCTTGCCGAGATACATCACTGCGACTCGATCGGCGATGTGTCGCACCACAGACAGATCGTGCGCCACGAACAGATAGGACAGGCCCATCGTCGCGCGAAGCTCATCCAGCAGATTGATCACGCCCGCCTGGATGGACACGTCGAGCGCGGACACCGGCTCGTCTAGGACGAGCAGCTTCGGTTCGAGTGCTAGTGCTCGTGCGATGCCGATGCGCTGGCGCTGGCCACCGGAGAAGTGTCGCGGATAGCGGTTCGCGTGCGACGTCTCCAACCCGACCAGGGCCATGAGCTCTTCGATGCGGTTAGAGATATCCTTCTTCGGCCAACCGCCGTACTTCAGCGGCTCCGCAATGATGTCGTAGACCGGCATGCGGGGATCGAGCGAGGCCATCGGATCCTGGAACACTACCTGGAGATCGCCACGGATCTCCTTGCGCTCCTTACGCTTGATGTCCTTCGTATCGCGACCCAGGACGACAATGCGCCCCTCTTGCGGCGCCTTGAGATCGAGGACCTCCAGCAGGGTGGTGGACTTGCCACAGCCCGACTCCCCTACCAGGCCAAGAGTCTCGCCAGTACGCACTTCCAGGCTGATGTCGTCGACCGCGTGGACAGTGCCCACCCGGCGCTTGAAGACCGCACCCTTGGTGAGGGGGAAGTACTTCTTCATGTTCTCGACCTGCAGGATCACGTCACGTTCTCCGCGCGGGACCTCGGCAAAGACACGATCTGGGACCTCTGGCACCGGGTAGATCGCGGAGTAGTGGGAGCCTTGCTCAGCCACATAATCCGAACGAATACACGCTGCAAGGTGCCCCGGGATCTCGTCGACGCGCATGAGCTCGGGCTCGGCTTGGGAGCACTCGGGAATGGAGATCGGGCAGCGAGGTTCAAAGGGGCACCCCGGGGGAAGATCCAGCAGGGATGGCGGGTTTCCTTCTACCGGCGCGAGCGGTTCGTTGCGTGACTGGTCCGGACGCGGCAGAGATCCGAGAAGTCCGATCGTGTAGGGCATCTTCGAGTTGTAGAAGATGTCATCGACCGCGCCCTGCTCGATGATCCGGCCCGCGTACATCACGGCCACTCGATCGGCGAGACCCGCGACCACACCAAGGTCGTGCGTGATCATGATGACGCCGGCGCCCGTTTCCTTCTGCGCAGTGCGCAGGACGTCGAGGATCTGTGCCTGAATGGTCACGTCCAGCGCGGTGGTCGGCTCGTCGGCGATGATGAGGTCCGGCTCATTAGCCATGGCCATAGCGATCATCGCGCGCTGGCGCATACCGCCGGAGAACTCGTGCGGGAAGGCCTTGACTCGAATATCGGGGTTTGGAATACCAACGAGATCCAACAGCTCGACGGCTCGCTGCCAAGCCGCTTTATCCGAGATATTGCGGTGGACCTTGAGCGCTTCGACGAGCTGATCGCCGATGGTGTACACCGGGGTGAGTGCAGACAGCGGGTCCTGGAAGACCATTGCCATCTGGTTGCCTCGCACGTGGGACATCCAGCCATCAGAACGGCCGAGAAGTTCTTCCCCGTGCAGGCGCACCGATCCACTGACCCGAGCGGATTCTTCCAGCAGACCCATCACCGCAGTTGAGGTGACCGACTTACCGGAACCAGATTCACCGACGATGCCTAGGACTTCGCCACGATTAACCGTGAGGTTGACCCCGCGTACGGCGTGGACAAGGCCATCTTCCGAGGGGAACGTAACGTTCAGGTCACTGACCTCGAGGACCGGTACGCCGGTCTTCGGGGTCGGGATGTCCTTCGGGATTCCCTTGGTCTTGCGGTCTTCGCGGCTCATGCCTTGCCTCCCGACTTGGACGAAGGATCAAGCGCATCGCGCACGCCATCGCCAATAAAGTTCACAGAAATCAACATCAACGTCAGCACGGTAGCTGGAGCAAGGAAGATCCAGGGGAAGGTCAGAGCAGCGCGCTGGCCTTCCGCGATCAACGTACCGAGCGAGACGTTCGGTGACTGAACACCGAACCCGAAGTAGGACAGCGCCGTTTCAGAAAGCACGGCAGAGGCCACTCCGAGCGTCGCATCGATGATGAGGAGCGACGAGATATTCGGCAAGATGTGCCGGAAAATGATGGTCATCGGAGGCACCGACATGTACTTGGCTGCCGTAACGTACTCAGCGTTGCGCACGGAAAGCGTGAGCGATCGGACAACACGGGCGGAGAGCATCCAGCCAAAGAGTGCTAGTAGCGCAATGAACAGTGTGATCGAACCACGACGCGCGCCGGCCTGCTGCGAGAAGATCGCGATGATGAGGAAGGACGGCACAACGAGCAGCAGGTCAATAACCCACAGCGCGACCTTGTCGAACCAGCCGCTGAAGTAGGCGGCCATCGCACCGACGAAGGCCGCAATAGTGGTTTGCAAACCCGCTACCGCAAGACCGATGATCAGCGATTTACGGAGACCCTCAACGGTCATCGCGAACACGTCGCGGCCGGCCTGGGTGCCACCGAACCAGTGGTCGGCATTGGGCGGTTGGTAGAAGGCGTCGTAATCGATCTCGGCAAAGTCGTATTTTGCGATGTACGGGCCAATGAGAGCGAAGAGCACGACCAGGGTGAAGCCGACCATGCCGACGATTGCGGTGCGGTTACGGAAGAACCGGCGCCGCACCAACTGGCCGCGGGTCATTCGTTCAGTCTCAGGACGATCCCCTGCCGGAGCCGCATCCTCTTCCACAGTCCCCGCCCAATCAGCGGTGGGACCCATCGCCGTATCTTCGATGGCGGCCCCGGCTCGACCGGCTGCGGTTTCATCATGCCCACGAATGACACGGCTGTGTCGCTCGGCAGCGCGAGCGCGCTCGGAGTCCGTACGAGTTTCCTCGTAGTCCACGTTTTCCTTTTGGACCTCTGAAGCTTCTTCGCGATCGAATTCGTCGTTGCGGTTCATGTCGTCGTTACGCATTAGCCTCAGCTCACTCTCACGCGCGGGTCAATGACCGCGACGAGGACGTCGGACAAGAAAGCACCGGCGAGCGTACATGCCCCGGAGAATGCCACCACGGCGACAGTTCCGTTGATGTCCATCTTTTGAATCGTCTCAACACCGTAAATGCCCATGCCGTGCCAACCGAACACACTTTCGGTGATCGCGGCTCCCAGCATCAGACCGGTGACCGCGAAGGCGAAGTACGTGCCCATCGGGATCAGCGAGGTGCGCAGCGCGTGACGGGTCACTGCCTTGCGCTTAATCAGGCCCTTAGCGCGGGCTGTGCGCACGTAGTCGGCGCCGAGGGTATCGAGCATGAGGTTGCGCTGGTAGCGAGAGTAGGAGGCAAGGCCCATTGCCGACATCGAAATTGTCGGCAGCAACAGGTGCTGCAACCGGTCGAAGAACGCTGCGCCGAAGTAATCGCCGTGCTGTCCGTATTCACCAATGAACTCGAAGAACTCGGTTCCGGTGGCCCGGTTGAAATTCACGGCCATGATCTGCAGCGTGATGGCAAGAACGATTGACGGCGTGGAGATGAGAATCAGCGAAATGATGGAGATGGTGCGGTCCGCAAAGGAGTACTGCTTCGTCGCAGTCCACGCGCCGATGGCAACGCCACCCACCATGCCGACAAAGGCACCAATGGTCACCAGTCGTAGCGAAACCCAAGCTCGGCGACCCATCTCGCCGTTGACGGAGTCACCCTGGGGAGAGTAGCCCCAATCCCAATGCATGACGACGTTGGTCAGCCACGTCCAGTAGCGTTCCATCACTGGGGTTTGCGAGGAGATGTTGTACCCCTCGAGGTAAGCCCTCAGCTGGTCGGGTGGCATCGGGGGCTGTCGATTCGCGAACAGTTCCTCTGGCCGCAAGAATGAGCTTGCCATAATGTAGGCCAACGTGATCGCAATGAACAACAACACGATGTAGTTCAAGATCCGTCGGATCAGGTAGTAGGTCATACGTCTGCCTTATGGTTGGCGCGGGGTTTCCGCCTCGGTCCTGGCGTACGGCCGATACCCCTGGTGGTGGGTATCGGCCGTAGCTAACTGTGCAAGAATAACGCGATTAGCGAAAATGTCCACGCCGAGTGCGACGCCGGTCACAAAACCAGAATCACACTTCATGGTTTTCCTCCCCCATTTTTGCCATCCGCGAACTCTTGCATGACCCATTCGAGACGCCATGTTGGCGTTTGTGGGCCCTCGGTCAACAATTGCTCGCCATCATACGCGCACCAAGGCCAATACGACGACTCGAGCGCGGGCGTGTGGCAGACAGGTCGGCTCGCCTGATAGCGGCGGCCTTTGGTGGCAGAGTAAAGGTATGCGCGGCGTACATCGGCCTGACTCGGCCCCGATCGAGATTCCTGACGACATCTTCGACGTCCTGCGCGACGCGCACCGCGTCTGCGTCCTCACCGGCGCTGGCATGTCGGCCGAGTCCGGCGTTCCCACATTTCGAGACCCTATCGATGGGTTGTGGGAGAACTTTGAGCCGGAGCAACTCGTATCGATCGAGGGCTGGCACTCCGATCCGGGAACGGTGTGGGCCTGGCATCTATGGTTCGCGACCCTGATTGCCCGCTGCTCCCCCAATGCGGGACACCGCGCCCTAGGACGGTGGCATCGCGTCTGGCAGCGTCGCGGTGAAGGCACCATTGAGATCGTTACCCAGAACATTGACGATCTGCATGAGCGCGGGGGTGCGACACCCATTTCGCATCTGCACGGCGAGATCAATAAGTTTCGGTGCTTCGAATGCGGCGCACCGGCCTCCCCTATGCTCAGCTGGCCAGCGGAGCCACAGGCCTCGATCCCGCCACCCCGCTGCCCGATCTGCGGTGGCTACATCCGGCCCGGTGTCACCTGGTTTGGCGAAGCCCTACCGGCAAAGGCGATCGACGCAGCCGTCCAATCGGCGATGACGTGCGACGCCATGATCGTCATCGGAACCTCGGGCGTCGTCTACCCCGCAGCAGGGCTACCCAAGCTCGCGGCCGGGCGCGGTATGCCCGTCATCGAGATCAACCCGAGAGACACAGACATCACCCACGACATGGACATCGTGTGGCGTGAAAGCGCAGCGATCGCCCTACCGGCCCTCGTGGACGGCATCGTGGGCGATCACGACTAGTTCAGAACTTTAAAGAACTGCATGGGGTAGTTGTAGACGAGCCCCTTGTTGGCCTGTAGCGCGCCCACGATGTGCAAAATGATCTGGGCGAGACCCGACAATCCGACAAGCACGATTCCAATCGGGCTCAGGATGATGGACAAGATCATCGCCCAGCCGATGATCGCAACGACCCACATCGACAGGTCGAAGTTGAAGGTGTGGGCCGCGCAGCGCCGAACAAACGGCGACTTTTCCTTGTACAGCAGCCACATCACCCACGGGGCGATGAGGCTCGCAAAGTTCACCGTGATGACCATCGCGATCAGCGGCGAGAGGTTGGTCAGCATCCCCAGCGTCTTGTCCTGCTCGCTGCCCGGACCGGGCTCACCTCGAGAACCGTCGTATGAGCCGTAGCCTTGCGGTACTTGATAGCTGGACATGTGCCCTCCTGCGTTCGGGGTGCCGGTCACCCGGCACCCCTAGTCTCCCGCGATCGGGTGGCAGGATGCAATCTGCTCAGGACGAACGCACCAGCGAACGCAGCTGGCGCAGGCCCACCGACAACGGCGCGATCTGCGGGTGGTCCATGGCGTGAATCTCATCGAGCGCGGCATCGACGCGCTGCAGGATCTTGCTGTGCTGCTCTTCCCACTGCTCCTGACGCGCCGTCGCAGAGGCGAGCGGGTCGCTCTCGCTCGACGTCGTTGCCTCGATGACCGCTCGGGTGATGATCGCATTCGTCGCCGCGACGTCGGCGCGGATCGCGGAGCGCGCGAGGGCGTCCCACAGGTCGGTCTGCGGCAGTTCCGAGACCTCGTGCAGCAGGTCGCGTAGCCGCAGCCGCTCGGCGAGGCCGAAGTGTAGTCGCGCGATTTCCTCCGGGTCCTCCCCTGTCTCGTCGGCGATCTCGATGACGTCGAGCCACATCGCCTGATCGAGCAGGGTAGCGGCAATGCCCGCGAGGTCCTCGCCGACCCCGGCCACCTGATAGCGCTCGGCCTTGGACTTCATGTCCGCGAGGAAGGACTCGGGCAGGATGCGCTCGCGCGCCTGCCGCAGCTTTGCGATCCGCTCGCGGTACTGCTCAATCTCGGCGGTCACGTCCATGTCGCTTGGCCGGTTATGCAGGAACCAGCGCGCGGCGCGATCCAGCAGGCGTCGGAAGGTCAGGTACATCTCCGAGGAGACTTCGGTGGCCACGACCCCGTCGAGCTGCTCGACACCGGCGACGAAATCGCGCAGCGCGAAGACCTCGCGGGCGATGATGAAGGCCCGCGCGACCTGGTCCGCGCTCGCGCCGGTCTCGTCCATCGCGCGCGTAACGAAGGTGATGCCGCCGCGGTTGATGATCGAGTTAGCCAGCTCGGTCACGACGATCTCGCGGCGCAGCGAATGCTCGGCCATGTCCTTGCTGTAGCGCTCGGCGAGCACCGGCGGGAAGTGATCGGCAACGAGCGCGGCCGTCCACTCTTCATCGGGCAGGTCGGTGGCGAGCAGCTGGTCCTTCACGCTCATCTTGGCGTAGGCCACGAGCACGGCGAATTCCGGGGTGACGAGGCCGTGGCCCGCCTCCTGGCGCTCGTGCAGTTCCTCGTCGCTCGGCAAGAACTCCAGGGCGCGGTCCAGCTCGCCGGAGTCTTCCAGCTTTTCCATCAGGCGCATGTGCGAGCCAAGCATCCGATCGTCCTGGAAGCGGGCATTGCCGAGCAGGACGTTTTGCTCGTAGTTTTGCCGCAGCACGAGGCGCGCGACGTCGTCGGTCATCTCGGCGAGCAGCTCGTTTCGCTCCGCCATCGTGAGCTCGCCGCGCTCGACGATTGGCGCGAGCAGGATCTTGATGTTGACCTCGAGGTCGGAGGAGTCGACGCCGCCCGAGTTATCGATCGCGTCCGTATTAATATGCACGCCGTGCTGGGCGGCTTCAATGCGGCCGAGCTGGGAAAAGCCCAGGTTGCCGCCCTCGCCGACGACCTGGACGCGCAGTTCGGCGCCGGTGATGCGGATCGGATCGTTGGCGCGATCACCGATCTGATCGTCCGTCTCGCTGGAGCCGCGCACGTAGGTGCCGATGCCGCCGTTCCACAGCAGGTCGACGGGTGCCTTCAAGACGGCCTGAATGAGCGCGGTGGGCGTCACCTCGGTGACGTCCTCGTCGAGGCCGAGGGCCTCGCGCATCTCGGGCGTGACGTCGATGGACTTGGCGGTGCGAGCAAAGACGCCGCCGCCGGCCGAGATCAGGTCACGGTTGTAGTCGTCCCAGCTGGAGCGCGGGGTGGTGAACAGCCGCTTGCGCTCGGCGTAGGAGGTGGCGGCATCGGGGTTCGGATCGATGAAGACATGGCGGTGATCGAAGGCGCCGATGAGGCGAATGTGCTCGCTCAGCAGCATGCCGTTGCCGAACACGTCGCCCGACATGTCGCCGATCCCGACGACGGTGAAGTCCTCGGTTTGGGTGTCATGGCCCAGCTCGCGGAAGTGGCGCTTGACCGATTCCCACGCGCCGCGGGCGGTAATGCCCATCTTCTTGTGGTCGTATCCGGCCGAGCCGCCCGAAGCGAAGGCATCGTCGAGCCAGAAACCGTGCTCCCGGGCGACGGCGTTCGCGGTATCGGAAAACGCCGCCGTGCCCTTATCGGCGGCGACGACGAGGTAGGGGTCATCGCCGTCGTAGCGCACGACGCCGGCCGGCGGCACGATCTCGCCCTCGAGGCGGTTATCGGTGACCGAGAGCATCGCGGAGATGAACTGGACGTAGGCCGCGGTGCCCTCATCGAGCCACGCCTGGCGGTCGAGCGCCGGGTCCGGCAGCTGGGTGGCAACGAAGCCGCCCTTGGAGCCCGTCGGCACGATGACGGCGTTCTTGACCATCTGCGCCTTGACCAGGCCGAGGACCTCCGTGCGGAAATCCTCCTTGCGGTCCGACCAGCGCAGGCCGCCGCGGGCGACCTCACCGAAGCGCAGGTGCACGCCCTGCACGCGCGGGCCGTGGACCCAGATCTCGTACTTGGGCCGCGGTGCGGGCAGGTCGGGCACGGCGTGCGGATCGATCTTGAACGCGAGCGCCTCGCTGGCCTGCTCGGCGAAGAAGTTCGTGCGCAGGGTTGCGGCGATGATGGCGGCCAGCGAACGCAGGATCGTGTCCTGGTCGATCGAGGAGACGGCGTCGAGCGCGCGCAGGAAGTCCTTGCGCGCCGCGGAAAGCGCCGCGCGCCGCTCATCGCTCGCCTCGGCGCCGAAGTCGCCGGCGGGATCGAAACGCAGATAGAACAGGTCCCGCAGCTCGCGCGCGAGGGCGGCGTTCGTCGTGAGCGTGTCGATGATGTATCCGGTGGAGTACACGGGCTTGGTTTGGCGCAGGTAGGAGGCAAGGGCGCGCAGGATGACGACGTCGCGCCAGGGCAGTTGGGCCGAAAGGACGAGCGCGTTGAAACGGTCGGCCTCGGCTCGACCGGCGAGCACCGCCTCGACGGCGTCTTCCAGGCGCCGGGCCTCGCCGTCGTCGTCCGCAAACTCGGCGCTAATGCCGAGGTCGTGCAGGAAGACCTCGCGGCCGTCGAGTTCGGCGCGGTAGGAGTGTTCGTCGGAGACCTGGATGCCGAAGTCGGACAGCAGCGGCAGCGATTCCGACAGCGGTATGGAGCGCGTGGCATACACCCGCAGCCGGTGGCCGTCTTCGCCTGCCACGAGGCGCACCCGGGTGTCCTCGCCGAGCGCCGTGATTTCCTCGGCGTCGGTCAATGCCGTCTCGGCGCTCGTCGCGTCCTTATATGACGGCGGCATGGCGCGCAGCATGCGCAGCGTCGCGGGGCCGGTCTCGCTGCCGGCGACGAGCTCGGCGACGTCCTCGTCCAGCAGGCGCGTGATGGCGGCGATTTCGCTCGCCAGCGTGTCGCCGTCGACGTCGGCCACGAGTGAGCGCTTGCGGCCCCACACGACGAAATGGACGCGGGCGAGCGGGGCCGTCGTCACGAGGGCCGTCGTCTCGCAGTCATCGCCCCCGAAGGCGTCGCGCATGAGCTCGGTCAGGCGGTTGCGCACCGCGACGGAATAGCGGTCGCGCGGCATGAAGACCATGAGCGAGGCGTAGCGGCCGTAGGGGTCGCGGCGCACGAAGGCGCGGGTGCGGCGCCGGCCGGGAAGATGGACGACGGTCGTGGCGATCTCGGTGAGCTGTTCGGGCGAGATTTGGAAGAGCTCATCGCGCGGATAGTCCTCCAGGATGCCGAGCAGGTCCTTGCCGAGGTGTCCGTCCGGGTCGTAGCCGGTGTCGGCGAGAACGGTGGCGACCTTCGGCGCGATGAGCGGCACGTCGAGGACGGAGGCTTGATAGGAGGCGGGCGTGAGCAGGCCGATAATGCGATGCTCGCCCGAGACCTCGCCGGAGTCATCGAAGGTTTTGATGCCGATGTAGTCCAGCGGCACGGGCTTGTGGATCGTGGAGGGCCGGTTGATCTTCGTAACGAAGATCAGTTCCTTCTCACGCGCCTTGCGGGCGGCCGCCTCGGGTAGCTCCTTGGCGGGAGCCTCGCCGTCGCTATCGCGCAGCAGGCCAAGGCCGGTGCCGGCGATCGCCTGCAAGCGAACCGTCTCATCGCTCGAATCGAGCAGCCGGTAGCTGCGCACGCCAAGGAAGGTGAAGTTGTGGTCGGTGAGCCAGTCGAGGAGGTTGGCCGCGTCCGTCGCGCTCTCGGCGCTGATGCCGGCCGGCGGGTGGGCACGCAGTTGTTCGGCGAGGTCGTGCGCCCGCTCGTGCATCACGTCCCAGTCTTCAAAGACGGTGCGCGTCTGGCGCAGGATGCGCCGCAGGTCGGCTTCGAGCTCGTCCTGTTCGGCGCTCGAAGCCGGGTCCTCGATGAGGAAGCGCATCCACGATTCTTCAATCCCCTGGCCGGGTTCGACCTCGTCGTCGTGAATCTCGTGCCCTTCGAGGGCTTCGGCATCGAGGTGGGGTTCGGTATCAACGACGTCCAAGAGGTGGCCGGCGCCGTCGCGCCGGACCTTCATCTGCGGGTGGATGACCATGTGGATGATCAGGCCGTGACGCTCGATCTCGTTGGAGAGCGAATCGACGAGGAAGGGCATGTCGTCGGTGACGATGTCCAGGGCCGTCAGTGGCCGGCCCGTCTCGGGCGAGGAGCCCGTGCCAAAGGCGACGATGGAGGTGCCGGCCTCGCGCCTTGACGCCCGAGAGAGGAAGAGGGCGATGAAATCGGCAATCTCTTGCGGTGTGCTGGCCCGCAGATCATCGGGGCTGATGCCCCTGACGACCTCAGTCAGGACGCGCGCCGCGCTGCCCGGCTTTGGCAGCGCATCACTGTGGTGGGTTTCTAGGCTCCCCGCCGCCTGATCGAGGTGTTGCTCGATGGTCTGACCCTCGTTGGACATTCCTTCTCCTTGCTGTGTGTTGGACAACACATCTACCGAGGTGATGCTATCGGTAAAACTCACAAAGCGGACATGTGCTGCGCTGCGATGTAGCCAAAGACGATGCCCTGACCGATGGTGGCCCCGGCTCCGGGATAGGAATTGCCGAAGGCACTGGCCGCCGCATTGCCGACGGCGTAGAGCCCGGGGATCGGGTTTCCGTCGGCCCGCAGGGCGCGCGCGTGCTCGTCGGCCGCGATGCCGCCACAGGTTCCAAGGTCCGAGGGCACGATCGAAACGGCGTAGAACGGTCCGTTTCGCAGGGGCCGCAAGTTGGGGTTGGGTTCCTGGGTCGGATCGCCGTAATAGCGGTCATAGTAAGTCGAGCCGCGCCCGAAGTCGTCATCGGTACCGGCCGACGCAAGCAGGTTGAAACGGTGGATGGTTTCCGGCAGGTCTGCCAAGCCCGTTGCTGCGGCAAGGGCATCGATGGTCTCGGCCTTGAACGCGATGCCGGCGTCGTACCACTGGGCTGGTAGGTCCTGGCGGGGCATGACGGAGCCGGAAAAGACGTAGGAGTTTCGGTAGTCCTGGTCGAAGATCATCGTGACGGGGAGTTTGGACTCGCTGCCATCCAGCCCGAGCATGATCTGGCCCGCGCTCATGTATTCCTGGGCTTCGTTCATGAATCGCTTGCCGGTCTTGTCGACCATGATCGATCCGGGCAGGGAGCGCTCGGCGAGCATGGGGCCAGCGCTCTGGCCGGGCAGGGGTCGCACGACGGGGAACCACCACGCCTGATCCAGGTTCGTCAGCTGGGCACCGGCCTCTTCGGCAAGCTGCAGGCATTCGCCGGTATTAGCGGGGTTCGCGATCGACCAGTTTTCGAGTTCCTCGCTTTGATAGCGCTGCCGCAATGCGAGGTTGTGGTCGAAGCCCCCGGACGCGATGATCACTCCGCGCCTCGCAGGGATCTCTTGGCGCTGGCCGTCGCGTTCGACGATGACTCCGGTGACCCGGCCGTTGTCGGTGGTGAGCTCTAGGAGTGGAGTATTCGTCCAGTACTCGATCCCCTTATCGATCACCGCGGCGATGAGTCCGACCGCGAGCGCCTGTCCGCCCGCCATATATTCCCGCTTGAGCATCGAGCCGCCGATCCCCTGCCCCGCGCGCTTGACGGCGGTGAGCAGTCCCTTAGGTTTTCGGGTCATGAGGTTCAGCCACTTGTAGTCGCGCGCCGTGATCGGAAGCGGGACGGGAGCTCCGAAGGAGGTCGGGCGCAGCAGGTGGCGGTGGGGTCCAAGCAGGGTGGCGTCGACCGGATTCGCTTCGATGGAGCGTCCGATGGCGCTGCCACCGGGCAGGTCGGAGAAGTAGTCGGCATATCCCCGCATGTGCGCCCACGTCAGCATGGTGTGGTCCATGAGGAGGTCGAGTGCGGGAGCGGTGTGGTCAACGAACGCTGCTCGCCGGCTGCGCGGCGCGCTGTCGCCGACAACCTCGTCGAGGTAGCCAAGGACCCGCTCCTTGGTATCGGCGAGGCCCGCTTCCCTCAAGACCCGGTTGCCAGGTGCCCAGATTCCGCCACCGGACATGGCCGTCGAACCGCCCAAATATTCGGATTTTTCGACCAGCAGCACGCGCAGCCCTGCACTATTGGCCGCAAGTGCGGCATACATGCCGGTGCCGGCTCCTACGACGATGACATCAAAATCCTCGTGCACGGGGTCCTCCTTGACTCACGGGTTTCATTCCAGGCTAACGGGCAAACTTCACCCTTGCAGACTGATCAGTCGGCACCTGGTTCGCTTCGTTATGCGCGCCGAGCGCCGTTGCGCTCGTTTTCCTGGCATGGTGTTCTTATGGATTCCATGTCAGATTCCGGCAGCACGCTGGACGCGCAAACCCGCGCTTCGCTCATCGAGCACAACGGCATCGAGGTGATCTCCGAAGAGGAGCGCACCGCAAAGCCGTCCGATCTTTTCTGGCCCTGGTTCGCAGCGAACGTTTCCGTGTTCGGGATGAGCTATGCGGCCTTCGTCTACGGCTTCGGTATCTCCTTTACCCAAGCTCTCATCGTCACCGTCATCGGCGTGACGATTTCTTTCATGCTGTGCGGCATTATCGCGATCGCCGGCAAGCGTGGCTCGGCGCCCACGATGGTGTTGTTGAGAGCCGCGTTCGGTGTCACCGGTCAAAAGGTTCCGGGCGTCTTCTCCTGGCTTATCTCCATCGGTTGGGAGACCTTCCTTGCGATCATGGCTACCCTCGCCACGGCCACGGTCTTCGCCGAGCTCGGCTGGTCCAGCGGCACCACCACGAAGATCCTCGCGTGCATCGCGATCGCGGCACTCATCGTGCTGGCATCCGTCGCCGGGTACCACACGATCATGAAGATGCAGTCGATCCTCACGTGGCTGACCGGTGCCGTCACGATCCTGTACATCGGGCTGACCCTGAAGGAAGTTGATTTCTCGCAGGTCATGTCGATCCAATCAGGCGGCATGACCTCGGTGATCGGCGCCCTCGTCATGGTGATGACCGGGTTCGGCCTTGGCTGGATCAATATCGCCGCAGACTGGTCGCGCTACCAGTCCCGCGATGCCTCCGGGTCCAAGATCGTCGCATGGAACACCCTCGGTGGCGCGGTTGCCCCCATCCTGCTCGTCTTCTTCGGGCTGCTCCTCATTGGCTCACGCCCCGACCTGCAGGCCGGAATCGAGCAGGACCCGATCGGAACGCTCGCGACCATCCTTCCCGTCTGGGTTCTCCTGCCCTTCCTACTGACCGCGGTCCTCGCGCTCGTCTCCGGCGCGGTGCTCGGCATTTACTCCTCCGGCCTGACGCTCCTGTCGCTCGGAGTCAATATCTCGCGGCCCGCCGCCGCGTTGATCGACGGCGTCATCCTGACGCTCGGCACGATCTGGGTCGTCTTCTTCGCCCAGTCCTTCCTCGGTCCCTTCCAGTCCTTCCTTATTACCCTCGGTGTCCCGATCGCATCGTGGGCGGGCATCATGATCGCTGATATTGCGCTGCGTAAACGCGATTACGATGAGCAGGCGCTCTTTGATCCAAACGGCCGCTACGGTGCGTGGGATTGGGTCTCTATCGGCACGATGATCGGAGCCTCGATCCTTGGCTGGGGTCTTGTCATTAATAACTTCGCTGAAGAAGCGGCATGGAATAACTGGCAGGGCTACCTGCTCGGTCCCCTCGGCCTCGGCGGCCGCGATGGTGACTGGGCCTGGGCAAACCTCGGCGTCTTCGCTGCCCTCGTGCTGTCCTTCCTTATTACCTATCTGGCGCGCCGCTCCAAGGTGGCGCGGCAAGAAGGACGGGAGTAAACATGAATTCGGCTCCGTGGCTGCTCGTTATCGACCCGCAGGTCATATTTGCTGATCCCGGCTCGGACTGGGCCTCGCCCATGTGGGGTGCCACGGAGCCGAATATCCTCTCCCTCATCGAAGCGTTCGGCCAGCGCACCATCATCACCCGATGGATTCCGCCCCAGGACCCAACCGGGTCGTGGCGGGAGTATATGGCGGCGTGGCCATTCGCTGATGTCCCACCGACCGACGAAAAACTCGACCTGCTGCCGCCCTTTGTCGACGCCCCCGGGCACCGGATCGATGAGCCGACCTTCGGCAAATGGGGCGCCAACCTGCGTGCCATCACCGGAGAAACCCCGCACCTGGTCGTCGCGGGAGTCTCCACCGATTGTTGCGTCCTGTCGACCGTGATTCCCGCGGCGGATGCCGGCGCTTACCTTACCGTCGTATCCGATGCCTGTGCCGGATCGAGCGAGGACAATCATCGCGCGGCCCTGCACTGCATGGACCTGTATCCCCCACAAGTGACACTCCAAGGCACTGCCGAAATCCTCAAAACCATGGGATAATAAGCGCCGAACAGTGCTCACAGCACAGTGAGTGTGAGGCGATGGTGCATGGAATTCGAGACGGAGTCACGACATCCGGGCCCCTACGAGCCTGCGCTGCCACAATCCCAAATTTCGCCCGTCCAGCTTCGGGTCTTACAAGCCGCCGCTGCCGCCGGCGATGAGGCCACCATCCCCCACCTCGCACAGCAACTCGGGGGACATCCCAACACCACCCGCGCGCATCTGGAAACCCTCGTCGAGCACGACTTAATTCGGCGCGAGATCGCGCCCGCGATCGGCCGCGGCCGGCCCCGCTATATCTACCGCCTTACCAAGGCGGGGGTTGGGGCCTTGCGCCCCGGACCTATTGCGCCGGAGTTTGCCGGCCTTGCCCTCGCACTCGCCGATTACCTGTCACGCCACTCGGATAGGGTCGCACTCGATGCTCAAGCCGCGGGGCGAGCATGGGCGGAGCGTGAGGATGACGAGATCGAGACAGCCTCAACGCGCCTCGATGTCGTCACAGACAAGCTCGCGACAATGGGATTTGAACCCGAAGCCACCACGGATGAGAAGGGATCGCGCGTCCTATTGCGCGCCTGCCCGCTGCTGGCGGCGGCGGAAAACACGCGGGTCATCTGCAATGTCCACCTGGGGCTGTTGCAGGGAGCCTTGGCCAAGCGTGACCTTCCGAGCGACGACATCGAGCTGTTCCCGATGGGTGATCCGCACGGCTGCGTCGTGCGCCTCGGGCATTAACCCAACGCCGCGACCTTAGCCGCCAGCGACTCCTCGCCTTCCTGCGCCAAAAAGCCGCCGACTTCTGCAAGGTTCGGGGCGCTGGAGGGACCCCGACGCGTGACCTTGATAGCGCCCGCGCCATTCGCCGCCTGTGCCGCATCCACCCAGGACATGCCCCGCGCAACCAGGCCGAGCATCGCGCCGGTGTGGGTATCGCCTGCGCCATTGGTATCAACCGGGGTGCGCGGATATCCCGGGCAGTCGACGATCTCGCCATCCACCAACACCTGGCAGCCGGCTTCGCCGTCGCGCACCACGACCACCGCATCATCGGGTAGCCGATCAGCAATCGCTACCATTGCGCGGGATAGGTCATCGGCGCCCGAAAAGTCGCGGGCCTCATCCGCGTTCGAGGTCCACACCGAGGTCATCGCACACATCCGCTCCCGAAGCCCAGGGGCAAAACTCGCGAACGGGGCTCCCGGGTCGAGCACGACGCGCGCCTTACTCGGCAACTGCTCGAGGTAGCTCAGCAGGGGGTCCTTCGTCGGGTCGTACAGGCTGTAACCGGAAACGCACACGAGATCGGCGGGCTGCACCGTCGTGCGTGACAGGGACGCGGCGGAAATGTCGCGTTCGGCGCCATAGGTCGTGACGAACGTGCGTTCCGCTGACGGCTCCACCATGACGAAACACTCCCCCGTATCCTTACCGCCAACCGGATCATCGCCATAGTCGATCCCCTCGGCAGCGAGCACCTGGCGAATCAGGTCGCCATTGGGGCCGGATCCGATCGCGCCCGCATGCGCGCAGTTGGCGCCGAGCCGCGCCGCCGCGAGCAGGATCGTCACCGCGCCCCCGGCATAGCGGTTGACCCTGGCGGCGTTGACGTTATCTCCGCGGCTGGGCAGATGGGGAACCTCCGCGACGATATCGACGAGGGCTTGGGCAGTATGCACGACGCGAGGCATGACCATATCGTAAGGCCATGCGGGTTTATGCGCGTCCTTCACTTCGTCTCGCCTTCCAACTCGTGGCGGACCTGTCCGTCGCGATCTGGATCATCGTGTGGTGGCAGCTCTCGACGTGGGTCACCACGACGGTCAACCACATCGCTGCCCCCTCCCGGCAGGTCGGGTCAACGATGCGCAACCTTCGCGCCAACGTTGGTTCCGCGGCGGACTCCGTCGGAGATATCCCCTATGTCGGCGGCTCGATCCGCTCCCCCTTTGACGCCATCGCGACGGACATGAGTGGCGTGATTGATGCAACCGACGAGCAGGTCGCAGCCATCGAACACGCCGCCGTCGTCCTTGGGTGGGCGGCGTTTCTCATCCCGGTGGGCATGGTGCTCGCGTTCTGGCTGCCGCTGCGCATCCGGTTCCTCATGCGCACCATGCGAGCAGCTCAGCTCGCCGCCGAGCCCTATGGCACGGAGCTGCTCGCATTTCGCGCGCTCGCCAATGCGCCGCTACGCGTCATCGCGGCGATTCCCAATGCCGCGGAGGGCTACCGCTCCCGCGATCCGCACACCCTCGCTGTTCTTGCCGACACCGAATGTCGCAGGTTGGGCGTTGCCCCGCCGCCGCGCTGACGGCGGTAGAGTTAACCCATGGTTGACCCGTTCGTTACTTGGGGCTGGTGTCGCGACAATGTCGATTCGCTAACGTTCGCCGATGTGCGTTGGCATCTCGATAAGAAGGGCTACGAAGGGTATGCCTCCGGGCACATCCCGGGCGCAGTCTTCTTGGATTTAGATAAGGACCTGGCCGGGCATGGCGCGCCGACCGACGGCCGGCATCCCCTGCCCACCCCCGAGCATTTTGCGCGGGCCCTGTCCAAGGTGGGGATCGACGGCTCGAAACCCGTCATCGCCTATGACTCCGAGGGCGGCATCTTTGCGGCGCGACTCGTATGGATGCTGCGTACCCTCGGCCTCGAAGCCGCGGTGCTCGATGGTGGCCTGGCCGACGTCGATGTCGAACTTGAAACCGGATGGCCCACGCATGAGCCCGCCCATTTCGCGCCGCGACCGTGGCCGGGCGACGCGATCGTCAGCACGCAGCAGGTCCTCGCGGCCGCCAACGACGATGCCACGATTCTGATCGATGCTCGGCCCACAAGCCGTTTCGAGGGCGATGACGATGTCGATGCTCGGGCCGGCCACATTCCTAGCGCTGCCTCGGTGCCGTGCCGCGACCACGTGAGCGAATCGGGCCATTTAAAGGACGATGACGAACTGAGATCAACGTTCGCGCGGGCCGGCATTACGGCTGAGTCCCAGGCCCCGGTCGTGTCCTATTGCGGCTCGGGAGTGACCGGCTGCCACAACATTTTGGTGATGGAACACCTGGGCCTGGGAACGCCGAAACTCTATCCGGGCTCGTTTTCGGCCTGGGCGGCCGATGAGCGCCTCCCCGTCGAGGTGGGGCCCGGCCGACGCTAGTTCGGCTGCGCGATTCCTTCGACTTCGACGTACTCGATGTCCCTCACACCTTGGAGCGCCTCGGCGAGCAGACCCAGTCACCCTCATCGCTCGGGTTGGAATCACGACCGTTGCATCGCGAGCGATATCGGATCCGGCACTTGCCAGGCTCGGGGAAAGGGTGAGTGCGAGCGATGCGGAGAGCACCTCTACGGAGGTTTTCTTCTTCATGAAGGTCCTTCCGACATGGGTACCGCATGTGGCACTCCCGGGTGGGATGGCGCGGATTTCGCTCACACTGATGGCACGCTCGTCGCACAATCAAGCGATTCTTGTGACTCACACCTCCTGACTAGCAAAAAGTATACGTTTTGCTACGAAATTTCCCACCACTATTAGATTTCCGACAAATGTTCTCCACTGCCGGAAAGGATCCCAATCTCAAGGCGCAGTTTCGTTCGGAGTTCGCGTGCCCGATCCGCAAGCGCCCGCTGCCGGAAGACGTGCTCGGCTTTGCCCTCGGGGGTCTCGATCGCGATGTTCGGTAGGCCGAGCGACGTCGTGTCGTACGGGGAGGAGGCCATGTCTAACTCCCGTGCTTTGATGGCGTGTCGGAAACACTCAACGAGCAGGTCTGATGAGATGCCCGGCGAGAGTTTGAAGGCCCAGCGATACAGGTCCATGGAACCGGCGTGGATGCAGCCCGGCTGTTCGGTTTCGAGCTGGTTGTGGTACGTGGGCCGGCCAAGGTTCTTTGGTGCCGCAGCCGCGGTAAAAAAGCGGTAGGCATCGGCGTGGGTACACCGCAGCTCGTGGGCCTCAACGACAGCGTCGGTGCCGACTTGGCCTAAGCGAAGCGGGAGCGGGTGGCGGTGTTCGCCCTGGCGGTAGACCATCGCCCACTCGTGCAGACCGAAACAGGAAAACTGCGCGGGACGGGAATCGATATTGGCAAGGAGCTGGCCGATGAAGGCGAGAGCTCCCTTGCGCTTCGACCGATACGCGGCAAGATCCAGCTGGGCACCCTCCTGGCTGGTTTGGTACAGCGGCCAGTTCTCGCGCTCGTTGCACCCTTGTAGGAGGACACCGGCACCTGGATGCCAGCGGCGCATTTTGCCCGGCGTAAACCCGTAGTACTCAAACAAGAAATCCATCACCGGGTGTTTCTCGCCGCGCGAGCGCCGGAGCAGATGCTCCGATGTCAGCTCGTCGATAACGCGGTGGTGCGCCTGTTGGTGGCTGAGCCATTGGTCGCGGGTTAGTCGCTGCACCCTCCCAGCTTAGGTTTATCTCCTGGCCCGCCACCGCCCGGCCCCCTAGGCTTTCACCATGGGTCAACGCATGTTTGTTGGTATTAGGCCGCCCCACTCGATCGTTTCCGAGATCTCTGAGTTCTTGGCCGCCCGGCCCGATATGCCCTGGATCAACGAAGAGCAGTGGCACATCACGTTGGCGTTCATGAATTCGGTGCCGCACGCCCGCACCGATGAGCTCGTCGAGCGCCTGCGGGACGGCTTTGCTCGGCACGAGGCGCCGATGATCGCCATCCATGGTGCGGGGTGTTTTCCGAATCCTTCCCGGGCCAAGGTGTTATGGCTACGGATCGCGGAGCTGACGGGAGATCTAGGAGCGTTGTCAGTCACCGCCCGCAATGCCGCGAACCACAGCGGGGCGAGCCCCGATGGCAAGAAATTCGTGCCGCATCTCAGTGTCGCCCGACTCAAAAACCCGATCGAAGCCACCCGCTGGCTCCGGATCCTTGACACGTTCGCGACGGATCCATGGGAGGTCAGCGAAGTCGAGCTCATTGCTTCCTACCTTGGTGAGGGCCCGGCTGGTCGGCCGCGATACGAGACGATCGCGAGGCTGCCGCTTGCTTGACGGCGAGGGTAGCGTGGGATGTGGAGGGATCCGCAATGTCGCACGTACGCCCACCCGCGGTCGCGGGGTTGTTTTATCCAGCTGACGCTCGCGAGCTCGCCGACTCGGTTGATCGAATGCTCGCGGCTGCCCCCGAGCCCGATGCCTACTCGCGCGTGGTGATCGCGCCGCACGCCGGCCACATGTATTCCGGCGAGATTGCCGCCTTCGCTTATCACCAGCTTGACCCTGCCACCTCCCGGATCGCGGTGCTTGGCCCATGTCATCGAGTGGGGATCGACGCGATGGCGCTTACCGGGGCGAGCGCGCAGCGAACGCCGCTAGGTGAGCTGCCTACCGATACCGAGTTGACACAGCGGATCGCAGCAATGAGCGATGTCATTGAAGCGCCTGTCGTCCACGCCCAGGAGCATTCGATCGAGGTCCATCTGCCCTTTATTCAGCGTCGCTTTGGCACCGATACGCGGGTGTTACCGATCGCGGTGGGACAGACCGATCCCACGTTTGTCGCCGATGTCATCGAGGAGATCCTCGCCGAGGACGACACGGCGATCATCATCTCAACGGACCTGTCACATTACCTTCCCGAAGCCGACGCACACCAGGTTGATGCGGCGACGATCGGTCAGATCCTCGAGATGTCCGGCACCATCACGGGGTTTCAGGCGTGTGGTTGTTACCCGGTGAACGGACTGTTGGCCTATGGCCGGCGAGTCGGACTTCGCGGCAGTGTGCTCGCCGCCGGCACCTCGGCCGATACATCCGGCGACTCCTCCCGCGTCGTTGGTTATGTCGCGATGGCGTTCTCGTCCTCGCCGGCAGACTCGGCCCTTCCGGCGCTGGCGTATAACGCCATTGCACGCCAGCTGTCTGCGCCCGAGATCGACGTGGTAGGAAGCATTCCGGAGGGACTCGGGACGAGTTTCGTGACGCTCAGCGCCTTGGGTCGATTGCGCGGGTGCATGGGCGGCCTCGTGGCGGCACGAGAGCTTTCCGAGGACATCGCCGCCCATGCCGTGGCGGCCGCATTTTCTGATCCGCGCTTTCCCCCGCTGTCCAAGGATGAGCTTGCCACGCTCGATATTGACGTCTCGATCCTGTCCCCACCGAACCCGCCTCGCACGTTTGAAAGTGCGACCGAAGCGTGCGCAGCACTGCGCCCGGGAGTTGACGGCGTCATCATCTCCTACGGGCCGCATCGCGCGACGTTCCTTCCCCAGGTGTGGCACCAACTGCCGCAACCCGAAGATTTCCTGCGCCACCTTTTGGCCAAAGCCGGTATGGATCCCGAGTCCTGGCACCACGACATTGAGGTCTCAACGTATACGGTGACCTCCCACGAGCTGAAGGCCAGTGAGCGATGAGTGCGCCAGCGAAATGGTGGTCCAGATCGGATGATGGGCGCGTCCGATGCGAGGTTTGCCCGCGGTACTGCACGTTGCGGGATGGCCAGCGCGGGTACTGCTTCGTCCGAATGAACGTCGGCGGCCAGCTGGTCTTAGATACCTACGGCCGCTCCTCCGGCTTTGCGATCGACCCCATCGAAAAAAAGCCGCTCAACCACTTCCTGCCGGGAAGCCGAATCCTGTCCTTCGGGACCGCCGGGTGCAACCTTGGCTGCAAGTTCTGCCAAAACTGGACGATCTCGACCTCACGGCACTTTGATTCCCTCGCCTCCGTGGCAAGCCCGAGCGACATCGCCGAGGCTGCGCTCGCGCACGGCTGTACCGCTGTCGCGTTTACCTACAACGATCCCGTCATCTTCGCCGAATACGCGATCGACACGGCAGCCGCCTGTCGCGAACGCGGAATCCGTCCCGTCGCCGTGACCGCCGGCTACGTCTGTGACCCACCGCGCGAGGAGTTCTTCGCCGCGATGGATGCCACCAACATTGACCTCAAGGGCTTCACCGACGACTTCTACCGCAAGATCACCGGTGGCCGCCTCGCCACCGTTTTGGAGACGCTCGAGCACGTGGCAGCGACCTCATGCCACCTGGAGATCACGACCCTCGTCATCGAAGGCCACAATGATTCAGATACGGAACTCGCCGCCATGTCGCGCTGGATCGTGGAGCACCTCGGGCCAGACATCCCGCACCATTTTTCAGCCTTCCACCCCGACCACCGGATGCGAGACGTTCCGCCCACGTCGCCGGCGACATTGTCCCGCGCACGCCAGATCGCGATGGATGGCGGCGAGCGTTTCGTCTACACCGGTAACGTCTATGACCCACGCGGCCAGTCCACGTTCTGCCCGGCCTGCGATCACCTCGTGATCGAACGAAACCGCTACCGTCTGGGCAGGATCGACCTGTCGATCGCCCCCGACGGCAGCGGTTCGTGCGCCGCGTGCTCGACTCCCATCCCGGTAGTCTTCGCGTGAGTTAGTTCAGCGCCGCCAGTGCCGCGTCATAATCGGGTTCCTCGCCGATTTCTTTGCTGAGATTGGTGTAGCGCACGATCCCGTTCTCATCGACCACGACGACGGCGCGGGCACACAGCCCGGCGAGCGGGCCATCGACCTGCTCGACGCCATAGTCCTTAGCAAAGGAGGAGCGGAAGGTCGAGCCCGTCACGACGTTGTCGATCCCTTCGGCGCCACAAAAGCGCCCGAGCGCGAACGGCAGGTCCGCCGAAACGCACAGCACGACCGCGTTATCGAGGCCGGCCGCGCGCTCGTTAAACGTGCGGACCGAGGCAGCGCACACCCCGGTATCGACCGACGGGAAGATGTTGAGCACGACGCGCTTGCCGGCGAAGTCTGAGAGCGTAATCGATTGCAGGTCGGTGCCGACGACCTCGAATGCGGGGGCAGGAGAGCCGACGGCGGGAAGCTCGCCAGAGGTCTGGACGGGGTCACCTTTGAAAGCAGTTGTAGCCATGTGGCCACGGTAACAGTCACCGCACCGCGGCGGTAGGTGGGCGCAGTCCACGCTCACCGCATACAGTGTCCCTAAGCGGCATTTTCGTCGCCTTTCCTGAGGACCGATAAGGGGTATCCCATGAGCGGCGGACTCGTTGCGCTTCTAGATGACATTGCCACCCTCGCGCGTGCCGCGGCCGCGAGCATCGACGACGTTGCGGCCGCCGCGGGCCGTGCAAGCGCCAAAGCTGCGGGCGTCGTCGTCGACGATACGGCTGTCACCCCGCAATACCTCGAGGGTATCAAACCCGAGCGAGAGCTGCCGATCATCAAGCGCATCACGATCGGCTCGCTGCGCAATAAGCTCCTCATCATCCTGCCCATCGCCCTCCTGCTCTCGCAGTTTGCGCCATGGGCCCTGACCCCGATCCTCATGCTCGGCGGCTCCTACCTGTGTTTTGAGGGAATGGAAAAAGTCTGGGAAAAGATCTCCGGAAACGGCGACGATTACGCGACTCCGGTGATCGCGCGCGGGCCCGAGGCCGAGGACCAGATGGTGAAATCGGCGGTCCTGACGGATTTGATCCTGTCCGCCGAGATCATGGTCATCGCGCTGAACGAGGTGGCAAACGAACGCTTCGTGGCCCGCACCTTCATCCTCATCGCCGTCGCCATCTTCATTACTTTCCTCGTCTACGGCGTCGTCGCCCTCATCGTGAAAATGGACGATATCGGCCTGGCGCTGACGAAGCGCGAGTCGCCTCGCACCCAGAAGTTTGGCCACTTCCTCGTCGCCGCCATGCCGAAGCTGCTCACGACGATCGGCATTATCGGCACGTTCGCCATGATCTGGGTGGGCGGCCACATCATCTTGGTCGGACTGAACGATCTAGGCTTCACGCCCCCGCACGACTTCGTCCACCACATGGAGGGCTACGTCTCCGGGATCGCGGGCGTCGGCGGCTTCCTCGCGTGGGTCGTCAACACGATCTTCTCCCTGCTCCTCGGAGCGATCTGGGGCGCGATCCTCGTGGCCGTCATGCACGTCATGCCGTTCGGCCGGAAAGAACCCCCGTCAGCTGATGACCAGCTCCACCAGCCACACGGCGACGGCAGCGCCGAGCGCCACGGTGATCAAGGAGCGTCGAGCGAGCGCGAGACTCACCGCGACGACGAGTCCGAGGCTCGCTGACAGCGGGGATTGGGTCGCGAAGAATATCGCGGGAATCGTCATCGCCGTCAACACCGCCCACGGGACGTAAAACAGGAATGATCGAATCCACGCCGAATCGATCTGTTTGCGCATGAGAACGAGTGGGGTTGCGCGCAGCAAGTAGGTCACTCCCCCGGTGACCGCGATCGCAAGGGCGAGATAGCTCATGCGTGCCCCTCCGATACGGGCCGGATAGTGGCGCCGATGGCTGCGGCTACGCACGTCGCGATAATGATGCGCCAGCCGACCTCCAGCTCACGCAGCCCGGGGAGGAAGGCGAGCGCAATCGAGGCGGCGGCAGCGATCGCCATGACGATGCGGACGTCCCCAGAGGCTCTTGCTGGCGGCACGACGATCGCAATGAACATCGCGTAGAGCAAGATGCCCGCGGCGCTTTGCACGCTGGCAGGAATCACCTCACCGACGTAGGCGCCCGTGAGCGTTCCGCCCGTCCAGCCCAGGATCGGCAACACCATGGAGCCGAGGAAGTACGCGGCGGTGATCGGCGTGCGGGAAATATTCAGCGCGTAGATCTCGTCCGTCACGCCCGCGGCCATGAGGAGCCGCGTGCCCGTGGAGACCTTGGCCGGCAGGCGCTGGGCCAGTGACACGCTCATGAGCAAATAGCGCAGGTTCACGATGAGTGTCGTCGCGGCAAGCTCAACGAGGCCACCCCTGGCCGCGATGATCGTGATCCCCGCGAACTGGCTCGTCGAGGACATCGACGTCGCAGAAAAGATCGCCGAGGATAGCGGCGGCAGCTGGCCTTGCGCCCAATACAGCCCGATCGCGAGCGAGACCGCGAAATAGCCGAGCCCAATCGGCAGTCCCCCGCGTAGCCCGCGCCGCAACTCGGCTCCCCGCATTCGCTCACCCACGCCGCCAGTTTACGGCGATTATTCCCGCATCTAGGCCAGTCCAGTTGGCGGACAGCTGCGGCCAAAAATCCGCGCACAGGATCCAGCCTTGAGCGCCGGCTCCCAGCAGGCGAGGCCAGCGGTGGCCGTCTACGGTGGAGGTATGCCGTATGAGAAGAACACGGAACTGCCCGATGGCGTGCAGAACGTCCTACCGGCGCACGCCCAGACCATCTACCGCGAGGCCTACAACAGCGCCTTCGATCAATACTCCTCCCCCGACGATCGCGACGGGGATGACTCCCGCGAAGAAGTCGCGCACAAGGTCGCCTGGTCTGCCGTCAAGCAGACATACACGAAGGGCGACGACGACAAGTGGCACAAGAAATAAGGAGCCGCCATGACTGACCTGACCGGAAAAACTATCGCCTTCCTCCTGACCGACGGCTACGAAGACTCCGAACTGACGAGCCCGTGGGACGCCGTCGTTGAGGCCGGCGGCAAGGCCGTCCTCATCGCCCCCGAATCGGGCGAACTCGAAGGCAAGAAGGGGCACAAGGCGAGCGTCGATATCGTCACCTCCGATGCCAACGCCACCGATTATGACGCGCTCATGCTGCCGGGCGGCGTCGTGAACGCGGACCACCTGCGGATGGATGAGGCTGCGGTCGATTTCGTCCGCGGCTTCGTCTCGGACGCCAAGCCGATCGGCGTAATCTGCCATGGCGGATGGATCCTCACCGACGCCGAGGCCGTCGACGGCAAGAAGATGACGAGCTATGCCTCGCTCAAGACGGACCTGAAGAACGCTGGAGCCTCCTGGGTCGATGAGGAGGTCGTCGTCGATGGCGGCCTCGTCTCCTCCCGCACGCCCGACGATCTGCCGGCCTTCAACCGCGAGTTCGTTGCGGCTGTAGCCAAGGCTTAACCCCCTCAAGCTGTCCGCCGCGCCCGAGGCTTGGGCCGCGGCGGACAGTGCTGTGTGGCAGCGGTCCCGGCGCGTAGGGTGACACCCAAGGAGCCCACGGATTGAGGAGCAGGCAATGACACAGCAGGAAACGATCCGCGTCGCAATCGCTGGATACGGCAATCTCGGCCGCAGCGTGGAGGCCATCGTCGGCGCCCAGCCGGACATGGAGCTCGTCGCGATTTTTTCGCGCCGCGACTCCCTGGAGACTGCGAGCCGGGTGATCCCGGCGGCGGATGCGCCCGCCCACGCCGGTGAGATCGACGTGCTGTTCTTGTGCCTGGGCTCGGCCACAGATATCCCCGAGCAGGCGCCCGGCTTCGCCGAGCATTTCACGACGGTTGATACCTACGACAACCACCACCTCATTCCCGCCCACCGCGCTGCGATGGATGCGGCGGCCCGCCGCGGCGGCAGGCTCGCGGTCGTGGCAACGGGCTGGGACCCCGGGATGTTCTCCCTCAACCGAGTCCTCGCCGGGGCGCTATTTCCCGCGCCCCAGCAGCACACGTTTTGGGGCAGGGGCGTCTCGCAGGGGCATTCGGATGCGGTGCGGCGGATCGCCGGGGTGCGCAAGGCCGTGCAGTACACGATCCCCAGCGGCGAGGCGATCGAGGCCGCGAAGCGGGGCGAGGCCGCCGAGCTACGCCCCACCGACGCGCATATTCGCGATGTCTACGTCGTCGCAGACCCGGGTGAAGAAGAGCGGATCGAGCGCGAGATTCGGACGCTGCCCGACTACTTCGTCGGATACGACACGCGCGTGAGCTTCATCGACGACGCTGAGTTCGCCGCGCGCCACACCGGAATGCCGCACGGCGGCCACGTCATCACCTCCGGCGACCTCAACGGTTCCCACAGCGCCATCGAGTTCTCGCTGGAGCTCGGGCGCAACCCGGATTTCACCGCAGCGTGCCAGGTCGCCTATGGCCGGGCGGCGGCGCGGCTGGCTGCCGCTGGCGAAACCGGGGCACGCACCGTGCTGGAAATCCCACCCTACCTGCTTTCCCCCACCAGCCTCGATGACCTCATCAAGGGTTACGTCTAATGCGCTTTCCCACCTATCAGGACCTCGACGAGTTTGTTAAGCGCCCCTCGATCACCCGGCGCGTGATGAACCTGTGGCCGCCGTTTGCGGGCGCCTCGATCTCGGTTCGCCATATCTCCGAGGACGTTCGCCACGTCAGGGTACGCCTCGCGCTGCGCAAGCTGACGGCGAACTACCTCGGGACGCTGTATGGCGCCTCGCTGCTGTCGATGACGGATCCCTGGTGGGTGATGATGCTGGCTCGCAACCTTGGGCGCGGCTACCAGGTGTGGGATAAGTCGGCGCAGATCGACTTCATTGCCAAGGGCAGGGGCAACGTCTATGCGGAGTTTCGCCTCAGCGAGCAGACCCTGGCCGAGATCCGGGAGGAGACGCGCGATGGCGCGAAGCACCTGCGCTGGTTTACCACCGAGATTCGCTCGGCGAGCGGCGAGCTCATCGCGCGGGTGAACAAAGAGGTCTACGTCCGCGAGCGCCTACCCTAGCGCGCGCGTGACCTCGACGGCGATGAGGACGCGGTTGTCGACCTGGAGCTTGTCCTGGATTGCCGACAGGTGCGTCTTGACCGTCGAGGCGCTGAGGTAGAGCTCGCCCGCAATCTCGGCGTTCGAGAGTCCGCCGGCGACGAGTTTGGCGACGTCCAGTTCGCGGCCGGTCAACTGGGCCAGGGCACGCTGGGCGGCCTGGCGCCGGGCCCCCGTTTCGTCCGCACCGATGTAGTGCATGAGTTGCCGGGACGTGCGCGGGGACAGGGTTCCCTCGCCAGCCGCGACGTCCCGAATGCCCTGGATGTAGCGCTCCGGATCCTCGGATTTCAGCAAAAAGCCGATGGCGCCGGCGGCCGCGGCCCGCACGGGCTCGTCAGCGGTTTCCACCGTCGTGAGAATGAGGACCTGCGGCGGATCGGGCAGCGCTCGAATGTGCTTGGTTGCGGTGATGCCATCCATCTGCGGCATTTGGATATCCATGAGGACGACGTCGATGCGGTGAGACTGGACGGCGGTAATTGCCTCGGCCCCGTTATGAGCGGTGGCGACGACCTCGATCTCGCCGCGGGCGGCGTGTTTCAAGATGAAGGCGAGGCCGCTGCAGACGGCCGGATCGTCGTCGACAATGAGGACTCGGATCGGGGCACGCATACCGCATAGGCTACCCCTGCCACGGCAGGAATACCCGCACCGCAAAGCGCTTGTCGCCTCGGTCCATGGTGGCCCAGCCGCCCAGTAGCTCGGCGCGTTCGGCCACCCCGCGCAGGCCCGAGCCGGGACCTGCGGGCGCGGCGCTTTCGACGACATCATTCGTGACGTCGATCGTCACGCCCTGGCCCGGCCCGCCCTTGACGCTCAGCCACACTCTGGAGCCGGGCGCGTGGCGCGCGGCGTTAGTGAGGAGTTCTTGCACGATTCGGTAGGCGGCGCGTACGAGGGTGGCGCTTGCCTTGTCCGGGTCCGAGATGCTGACCGAGGAACTGCACTGCTGTGACGCGGCCAGCTGCTCATCGGCCAGGTGCGCAATGTCCGAAAGGGAGCGCGGCGCGGTAGCCGCCGAGTTGGCAGCAAAGGAGCCGGGCTGTCGCATCAGGCGCACGAGCGAGCGCAAATCGTCGACCGTTTTCTGCGTCTCGGTACGCACCAGCGTCGCATTCTCCGCGAGCTCCGGATCCGCCTCCTTCGCTGCCAGCTCCAGACCGCTCGCGTACAGGTGGATCATGGACAGCCGATGGCCGATCGCGTCGTGGACCTCGCGGGCGATCGCTTCGCGTTCATCCTTCAGCTCAAGTTCGGATACCACCCGTTCGGCGTGAGCCCGCTCTTGGCGCAGTTCACCCGAACGCGCGGCGAGCTCTCGGGTGGTCGCGGCGTTGCGTCCGAGCGCGATCGGGGTGACCGTGAAGAGCGCGAAGATGAGGACGGCGGAGGCGAGCGAGAACGGCACCGGAGCCGTCGGCGCGAAATCCGGCGATGATGCGGCGAGCATCCGGGTCACCGACGATCCGTGCAGCGTGCCAAGTGAATCGCGCACGATCCAGCCGAGCGTTCCGATGACGTGTAGCGCCGCAGCCTTCAGGCCATCGGCGCGGCTCGTGCGGCGCAGATATGCGGGCAGCACAAAGGCCATCACCGGACCAACGGGAAGCACGAGCTGGAACAGTCCGATGAGCCAGACCACGCGATCGCTGCGGTGCCGCCACCACACCATGACCGGCAGCACGAAGACGAGGACGAAGGAGCACACAAAGCTGATCGTCGCAAGCCACTGGATACTCGCCGGCCAGGCGGTTGCTTCCCACCGGCCCTGCGCCGCGCTCACGGCAAGGACGGTCGTCACGACGGTGCCCGCGGTCACGGCAACGGACCACATCACCGCATTCGTGCGGGAGCGGGTGGGAGACTCGGCAACCATCGACATACCGAGAGGGTATCGCGAGCTGCGGCGAGCCCCATCGGCCGATTGGCCAACCGGTTATGTCCACTCGGCTGATCCCCCAGCGCTGCCGGCAGCCAATGATGAGAAGCGTCAATTCCTGCGAAACCAAAGGAGCGCTCCATGAGCACGCCACAAGCCCCCGCCCCCGCGACCGAAGCGAAGAAGCAGAACTGGTTCGCGCGGCACAAGATCCTCACGGCGATCCTCGCCGTCATTGTCCTCGCGATCATCGGCAGCCAGCTGACCGGTACAAACGAGGCCGCCACGACTCCCGCGAGCACGACCGCCCCGGCGGCTACGAGCGCGGGTGGTGAGGCGGGCTCGTCGGATAACTCGCAGGAAACGACCGACGAGCCCGCCGAAGCGGAGGCCGCACCCGGAATCGGCGATACGATCACGGCCGGTGCCTTCGAGATCACAATTACCAAGATCGAGCCGGGCATCAGCAAGGTCGGGCCCTCCGGCTTTGAAGAAAAGGCCCAGGGCCAGTTCGTGAAGGTCTTCGCGAACGTGAAGAACACCTCCAACGAAGCGGAGTACTTCGTCGAAGGCGAACAAAAGCTCATCGATGATTCCGACCGCCAGCACTCGGCCTCTTCCTCGTCCATCTACCTGGACGAATCGCACCTGCTGTTCACCGAGATCAACCCCGGAAACACGGCTGAAGGTGTCATGCTCTTCGATATCCCGACCGACGCTAAGCCGGTCGCGATCGATCTGAAGGGCGGAATCTTCGGCTCCGCGACGCGGGTGTCGCTGCAACCGTAACCGCGCACCCGTTACGCGCCCGGACCTTTAAGCGAGGTCCGGGCGCGTTTATGGTTGAGGTATGACGAGCCGGGACCCTGTAAGCACGCGCCTGTTGGATGCGGCCGATTCCATCCTGTTCATCAACGGCCCCGTCTCTACCCGGGTCGAGGAAATTCTGCAGGAGGCGGCGGCATCGCCGGCGAGCCTTTACGCCCACTTTGGTTCCAAGGATGGACTCATCGTCGCGGCCCTGCAGCGGCGGCTGGAGGTATGGGATCGCGCGTGGAGCGAAGCGATCATTGCGGCGCCCGCCCCAGAGGACAAGCTCCTCGCGATCTTTCCCGCGCTCGCCACGTATCAGCGCGAGTACCTGCGTGAACGCTGGTGCGCCTTTTGCGCCACGACGGCAACCTACCCGCATCCCGGCGCCGACCTCGAAGAGGTCCTGGCCGCCGAAGACGCGCTGTTGACCGGGCGGCTGCGCGAGCTCGCCCAGCCGATCGCGGGCGATAGCGCCGCCGATCTCGCCGAGCTCATCGAGGTCGCCTACTGCGGAACCCTCACGCTTATGCTGCGCGGTAGCGACGAGGTGGCCGTCGAGCGGGGATGGCGCGCCGCTCGGCTCTTGCTTCAGTCTTTCAATGCCTCCCAGGCGCGGTAGCTGCCCTTCAACTCGGTCACGTCAAAGCCCGCCCGCCGCAGGGCCGCGGCAGCGACTGCGTTGCGTACGCCGGTTTGACAGTAGGTAACAATGCGGCCGGTGCGCGGGAGTTCCGCCGTCTGCCACAACACCCGCGCGGCACTGAGCTGCTTGGCGCCGGGAATATGCCCTGCGGCGTATTCCGTTTTGTTTCGCACATCCAGCAGTAGGTCATAAGAAGCGTCGTCCAGGTCCTTGGGGTCAAGAATCTCAGGCCTCACCTGTGGTAGTCCCGCAAGGCTTGTCACATATCCTGCGACGTTATCGACTCCGACTCGCACCGTGTGGTCCCACAACCGCTGGGCCTCCTCCTGGTCGGCGGCGAGGAGGATGAGCGCTGCGTCATCGGCTTCCGGGTCGAAGGCCCAGCCTGCGTAGGTGGCAGGTTTTGTGGCCGGGATATTGAGGGAGCCTTTCACCGTGGCCTGATGGACGGCATCGGCGCTTCGCGTGTCGACGAAGACATGGCTGCCGTCCTGCAGTGCGTCGGCGGCCTCCTGGGAACCAAACTCCCGAAGCGGCGCACGCTGACCAAGGATGGCGGGACCAGACCGGTTCTGCCGCTTCATCCGGCCAAAATAGGCGTGGGCATCGGGTTGTCCCTCGAGCAGCTCGGCGACGAAACCCGCTTCGTCGTCGTTCTTCACGTAGTGAGCCCACCAGGCGAAGGTCTTCTCGTAGCCGACAGTCGTAAAGGGCACCGAACCGAGCGCCTTGCCGCAGGCGGAGCCGGACCCGTGGGCGGGATAGACCTGCACGTAGTCAGGCAGGGTCACAAACGAGCGCTGCAGCGAGGCAAAGACCTGCCTAGCGCCAGCAAACCTCGTGTCGATGCCTCCGGCAGCTTCATCCAGCAAATCGGGACGACCGAGGTCTCCAGCAAAGACGAAGTCACCCGTAAAGAAGTAGGCCGGCTCATCAGCAAACGCGCCATCGGTGAGAAGGAAGGAAAGGTGTTCGGGAGTGTGCCCCGGGGTGTGGACAGCCTTGAGCGTGAGGTTGCCGATGGAAATCTCATCGCCATCAAAAATCCGGGTGCCCTCGAACTCGTACTGCCAGTCCCGACCGCCTTCCCCCGAAACCAGCACCTGCGCGCCGGTGGCCGCGGCGAGTTCACGAGTGCCGGACAAATAGTCGGCGTGGATGTGGGTTTCGGTGACATGCGTGATGCGCATGCCATTGCTTTCAGCGAGCTTGAGGTAGTCCGCGATGTCGCGGCGGGGATCGATGACGAGGGCCCCGCCCTTGGCTTGGCAGCCAATGAAGTAGCTCGCCTGCGCGAGATCCTCATCGTAGAGACGTTCTAACAGCATGACTTCTCCTTGGGGTAGCTCAATACCCTCACGATACCCCAGGGGGTATAAACATGCTAGCGTCGTGCCGCGCTATGACCCGTGGAAACTGCTGTTAGTCGTCCAGCCCGTAGGCAAGCTCGTGGTGTGGTTCGTAGATCACCATCGGGCGTGATCCTGGGACGTCGACCATCGCCACCCGCCCATAAGACGCCTCCCAGACATCTCCGATAAAGGTCGCGCCCTTCGAGGTCAGCTCGGCGACGGTCAGGTGAATGTCGTCGCACATGAAGCAGATCTGATGCCCGTCGCCCGCGGCGGGTTGGCCCGGGCGGACACCAAGTTCGCTTGGGCCGGTGGAGAAGATCAACCAGTCGTCCCCTTCGGCAACGAACGGCATCTCAAGCACGTCTCTAAAGAACGCCCGGGTCGCGGGCGGGTCGGCGGAATAAATCATGGTATGAACCGCTGCGATCACTTGGTCACCTTACCCGCAATTCGCGCGCACCCGTAGCCAGTTCCAACATTCGTCGGAAAATCCTCGTTAAAAGAGGATTCGTAGCAGGACCAAGGTGAGTGCAGAAACAGCTGCCGCCGCCGGAAGCGTCACGACCCAGGCCATTCCGATCGGCTTCATGAGGCGCCAGTTGGTCGCCTTGTTTGCCAGGCCGATGCCCAGGACAGCTCCGATCAAGATGTGTGTGGAGGAGACGGGCAGTCCCAGCACCGATGCCAGCATGACGACGACTGCCGCCGACAGCTCGGCCGAGAAACCGGAAGAGGGGTGCATCTTGGTCAGCGAGGTCCCCACGGTGCGGATAACATTTCGGCCGATGAACCACAGTCCGACGACGAGCGCGATACCGAAGGTCACGAGAGCCGGCGTCGGCACAGCTGCGGTTGACTCGATCTGACCTGTGCGCAGGACATCCAGGATTGCGGCGAACGGGCCGAGCGCGTTAGCGATGTCATTCGAGCCGTGGGAGAAGGCGAATCCCGCAGCAGTGAAAACTTGCATCCAGGAGAAGATGAGGAACGTCGTGCGCGAGAGCGATTTGCGCTTCATCGAGCGCACGAAGATCAGCACCGCCATCCATACGGCGGCCCCGACCATCCCCATGATGAGGACGTAATTCATCGAGGAAATCTCGAGCTCAATGTTCTCCAGCCCCTTGAACAGCAGCATGGCCGCAAGGACGAGCGCGCCGACCGCCGCAAGGACAGGCACCCAGGTTTCCAGTGCGCGATGAGCATCGATGCTCTTGGCTTCACGGTCGAGTTGCTCCAGCTCGCGGTAGTAGTCGGACTCGAGATCCTCGATGTCGTAATCGTCGTGACGCACGACGGCCGCGTCGCGCGCGAGGGCGCCGGTGTAGGCCACCTGCTGAATTTCCGTCAGGCGCTCGAAGGCCTGCTTGTGTCGATTGCGGTGATCCTTACGCGCCTGCCGTAGCCGCGCGAGCGCCTCGTCGGCTTCGTCGTTGTACTGCAGGATTGACTTCTTCACCCACCGGTAGAGCAGGTAGGACACGAGGCCACCCAGCGCAGGCGAGAGCACCCAGGAGATGGCAATCTGGCCGACCTGGCTCCACTGCACCATTTCAAGCGGATTGTCCTGGCCCGTGACGAACCCCAGGGCCACCGCAGACCCGACGATGCCACCAATGATCGAGTGGGTCGTGGAGACCGGGTAGCCCATTTTCGAGGCAAACATCAGCCAGACGGCGGCAGCAAAAAGCGCCGCCATCATGATGAGCATGAAATCGTGCGGCGCTACGTCAATGACCGACAGGTCTACGATGCCGCTTCGCACCGTGTCAGTAACGGAACCGCCGGCAATAACGGCGCCGCTGACCTCGAAGACCGCAGCCACCAACAGTGCCTGCTTGATCGTGAGTGTTCCGGCGCCGACGGAGGTTCCGAAGGAGTTGGCAACATCGTTACCGCCGATATTGAACGCCATGAAGACGCCGAAGGCGGTGGCCAGCAGGAGCATGGGGGTGCTTGCTTCCACCCCGATGTATCCCAGGCCCCACCACACGAAAAGGATCGCGGTGAGGATACCGATGAGCGCGAACGATAGGTTCCAAACTCTGTTGGAACCCTCGTCGTCGATCTGGGTCGCCTTTTCAGCCGAAAATGGCCTGGGCGATCGACTAGCCATGTCACTCCTTGGCAAGGTCCGCTGGTCGTCTCTTGCACACTAACGCAGCGTGCCGAGGTGGTGCCAGGAAGTTCGTCCTCATCGCTTAATGGATTAACCACATTGCCAAACGATGAATGACCGAAAGGTTAACGGCAGGTTAACGGCCCGCGCTTCTGGCACGGCTGCTACCCGCCCGGTCGACCACAGAATTGAAGCGTCCCGTCGTTAAGCCAGCGATCACTCGAGGCATACTCAATGACCGCGACGGCCGAGGTCACCATCCGCGCGGCCTGACCCGTCAGCTGCGTCGCGAGATCTTCCAACGCCGGGTTGTGACCAACGACAAGGACTGAGCCCGCCTCGGCGATGCCTGCAATGGCGCGTTTAAGGCTCGTACGCGAAAACGTGTAGAGCTCTTCGTAGGTGCGCACTGGAGCTGACGCGTCCCACTGAGTGGCGATGAGTCGCCACGTTTCTTGCGCGCGCACCGCTGGTGAGAGGGCGACAAGGTCGACGTCAAACGCCTGCTCTGCAAGCCACTTCCCCGTGCGGGGAGCTTGCCTGCGTCCCCTGGATGCCAGCGGCCGATCGATGTCGGGGACGACGATGTCCCAATCGGATTTCGCGTGGCGCACGAGAATCAGTTTGCTTGCTTCCATACCCCTAGCGTAGGAAAAGTCGGCGAAGCCTGAAGGTCGTCAGCACGAGGCCAGCGAGAGTCATGATGACGAAATAGCCGATGTGCAGTGGCGTTTGGGCAGTAAAGACGCCAACCGACAGCTGGCGCATGAGCTCGACGCCGTGCCACAGCGGGAGCAGCTTGATCACTGTTTGCACTCCCTCGGGGTAGACCGAGATCGGGTAGAGCGTTGCGGACAGCAGGAACATCGGCAGCAGGATGAAGTTGATGAGATCCATCTGCTGGAACGTTTTCATGAAGGAGGTGACGCCCATGCCGAAGCTGGCAAATCCAAAGGCCACCAGTACCGCTGCCGGGATCATGAGCAGCGGCCAGAAGCCGCTGACGATACCCATCGCGTACAGCACACCCATGAACCCGATCGAATAGAGGAAGCCGCGAAACAGTGCCATGACGATCTCACCGATGGCGACGTCGAGCGGCCCGAGCGAGGTGGAGACCATTGCCTGGTAGAGCTTGGCGTAGTGGAGCTTAAAGAACACGTTCCACGTTGAGTCGAAAATCGCGCCATTCATCGCGCTCGTGGCCAGGAGCGCGGGAGCGATGTAGGCGACGTAGGGCACCTGCACTCCCCCGGGACCATCGACGGTGCCCACGAGAGAGCCGAGGCCATAGCCCATGGCTAGCAGGTAGAAGACGGGCTCGAAGAATCCGGAGATCAAGATGAACCAGTTGGAGGTCATGATGACCTTGAACCCGCGCTCCAGCACGGCACGGGCATTTCCGGAATAGAGCCCCCGCAAGGGGCGCGGGCGCTGCAGTCGTTTCACGATGAGGTTGGTTGGCGTCGTCATGAGGTCAGTCGTTTCGAATACGAGCGGGCGGCGGCAACGATCCCCACGCCGATACAGGCCACCAAGAACATCATGTGGATGGCGAGCAGCCAGCCGGAGATCTCCTTACCGTAGGCAGCGAAGCGCGCGAGTTCGGCGCCATGCCAAATCGGCGACAGCCACCCAATCCACTGCAGGTAGCTCGGCATGACTGCCAGCGGAAAGAACGTGCCGGAGAACAGGAACAGCGGCATGACAACGAAGCGCTGGATCGTGGAGAACTCGGTGCCCTCGCTCTTCAGGGTCGCGGCATAGGCCTGTAGGGGCGCGCCAAAGGCGAGCCCGGCAAGCGGCCCAATAATGAGCAGCAGCGGCCAGGTCGCGGCGAAGTTGTAGCCGAAGAGCCACATGAGGCTCGTCGTGATCGCCGCCTGGAGCACGAAGCGGAACGCTACCGCGAGCAGGTGACCAAACGAGACGTGCCACGCGGCCAAAGGCCCGGCATGCGGCGCAAAATAGTACCGCTGCCAGTTAAAGCCCGACATCACGGGATAGGTCAGCTCGGTAGCGCTGGATTGCACGGAAATCGACACGAGCAGCGCAGGCGCGACGAAGGTCAGGTAGGCAACGCCCTCGACGGTGCCGGAGGAGGCGTCCACGAGTTTGCCAAGGCCGATCCCCATTGCGATGAGGTAGAGCAGCGGCTGCCCGATGTCGGAGACGATGATCGGCCAACCATAGCGACGCATTTGCCGCAGGTAGTGCTCGGTGAAGTACCACCAGCCGAATCTCTTTGCGCGGCGCGCGGCCTCCATCGCGGAATGCGGCCGGCCCGTGTAGACGGTGTCAGTCAATGAGGCTCCGACCGGTCAGGCGCAAGAAGACGTCTTCGAGCGATGAGCGGCGCACGAGCGATGTCGTGGGCGACAGACCGCGAGCCGAGACCGCCTCGAGGACATCGTCACCGGAGTCGGCGTAGATGAGGATGCGGTCGGGCAGTACTTCGATGCGCTCGCCGATGCCGACAACCTGGTCGATGATCTGGTCGGAACGGCCCGCACCGAAGCGCAGTTCGGCGACTTCGCGCGAGGCGTAGGTGCGGATCAGTTCACGCGGGGAGCCTTCCGCCATGATGGCTCCGCGGTCGATGACGATCAGCCGGTCGCACAGCTGCTCGGCCTCGTCCATGAAGTGGGTCGTCACGATAAGGGTGACGCCCTCTTCCTTGAGCCGAAAGAGGCGATCCCACAGGATATGGCGCGCTTGCGGATCCAGGCCCGTCGTCGGCTCATCCAGCAGCAGCATGCGAGGCTCATTAATGAGCGACCGGGCGATCGTCAGGCGCCGCTTCATGCCGCCCGACAACTCGGAGATCTTCTTGTTCTTGCGGTCGGTCAGCTGCGCGAAGTCCAGCAACTCCTCGGCTCGCGGCTTCAGGTAGGAATACGGCAGCCCGAAGTACCGGCCGTAGATCACGATGTTCTCCCCCACCCGCAGCTCCTCATCGAGGTTGTCCTGCTGGGGAATGACGCCGAGGTGAGCGCGTACCTCGGGCCCGTGGGTTTCCGGGTCGAGGCCCATGACGGTTAGGTCACCGCCACTGCGCTGCAGCGTGCCGCCGATCATGCGCATCGTCGTCGACTTGCCGGCACCATTAGGGCCGAGCAGGCCAAAGGATTCGCCGGCGGCGACATCGAAATCGATGCCGTCGACCGCAGTGAAACCGCCGTAGGCCTTGGTGAGGTTGCGTGCTCGGATCACGGGAGCAGCGGAGGGAAGGGTCACCTACGAAGACTAACCAGGACCTCGTTGCCACGCTAGGTTTTTTTAGCGGCTTAGCAGTCTGAGGCGGGCGTGCCCTGATGGAAAATGCATTGAGCGCTGTCCTTGCTGACCCGCCGCAGCGATGAATGCCGGCTGTGCGGCTGTCCGAGTTACAGGCCGTAGGAGAGCAGCACGATGTCGTGGGCGATCACCTGAGCCTCAGGCTCACTCAGGACAGCATCGGTCAGCGAGCTTTCTTCAGTCACCAGTTCGGCGATGATCTCGTCTCGGTTCCACCTTCTACCGGACCGTCCGATCTCGTAAAAGTCATCCGCCAGAAACTGGCGGAAAAGCTCCGAGTCACGACGCACGCGAGGAGACAGTAGCTCTTCCTCGCCTCGCCAGGCGAGGGTGATGAGGCGATGGGTTCACATCGCGTATCCCTCGAGCGGCCCGCGGTGTTCTACTTCCAGCCCGGGGGCGGAGCCACGCGCTCGGCGAAGGACTGCAGAATGTGCGGGTACAACAACATCACTTGTAGTTGTCGCGTCGATGCCCGATTTCGATCGCGAGCACGATAAGTTCAGACTCGCGAATCTCACAGAGCACGCGGTAATCGCCCACGCGATAACGCCATTTTCCCGACAAACCCGTAGTAAGGCTCTTACCCTGCGAGCGCGGGTTGTCGCAGCCGTCGATGTTCTTATTTAGCCATGCCACGATGACGCGGCGGACACCTGGATCCAGCTTGCTTAGCTGTTTGTCAGCTCGTTGAGAATAGAACAGTCGCCACATTTACAGGTATTTCGCCGCAACCTCGTCGGCTGTCAACGTTTGGGGGTCAGCGTCGAATTCGCGCTTTGCATCTTCCCACGCGACCAGATCCAGCTCATCTTCGATGCGAGAGAGCGCCGCGGTGCGCACAAACTCAGAAATGCTCATGCCGAAGGTCTTTGCATAGTCAGCGAGCAATTGCTTCTCTGACTCTGCAAGACGCAGGGTGACGGTTGTAGTAGCCATGAATCCTCCTGTGTTACAGCGTAACACAGGAGCTCGAATTGCCTAGGAGGGCGGAACAACACGACGAGATCGTTACGATCTATGACTTCCCGGTAAACGACCTTCCGTCATAAAGAGACGTTCAGTTGATTGCGTATCCCTCGACTGGCCCCTCGGTGTTCGGCTTCCAGCCCAGCGCCGGAGCCACGTGCTCGGCGAAGGACTGCAGGATGTGCAGGTTGTAATCGACCCCGAGCTGGTTCGGGATCGTGAGCATGAGGGTATCGGCGCTCGAGCGCCAGCGAAATGTCCGACACGGCTACTGCTTGCCACTCTGGCGTACAGGTGGAGCAGCAGACCGACTCCCAGGTGAACACCGGTCGGGCTGATGCGGAGGCTGTGCGTCAGAGTCACGGCGGCGCGAAGCGTCGTCGTGGCAGCGGCGGGCGGCTCGATACCCGCTTCGATGACGCCACACTCGGGGCGCTTCGCACTCGTGCGACGCGGCTCGGGCTGGCTCCGAGCACGTGGGTGCGGACCGTCGTCCGGGATGCCCTCCACGCCTCTCGGAGCGAGGAGTTGGACGCCGCCGTGGCCGCGCACCTGCTCGGGGTCGAGGCGCGGGTGCAGGCGTCGGCGGATGCTCGCGAGCTGGCCGCGCAGATTCGCCCTCTGGCGATCAACGTCAACGACCTCGACAGCCGGGCGCGGGCTGGTGAGTCAGTGGCGCTGTCGGCGGAGGTGCCCGAGCTGATCGAGTTGCTGCGCGAGGTCCGCGCTCTGCTCGGGGATCGGGCGGCCTCATGAGCACCACGCACTACAGCCCGAGCGCCAGCGCCGCCGACACGGAGCGCTACATCCGAGGCAAGGAGGACGAGCGCGGGGCCGCGGTCACGTGCGACGTGCCGGGAGGCCCCGGCGCATTCTCGGCCCGCGCCCGCGCGCTCACGCAAAACACGAAGCGCGGCGTCGAGGCGCTGCACTACCGGCAGTCGTTCAGCGACGAGGAGTTCGACCCGAAGAGTCCGGAGGACGTGCAGCGCGTGAACGATCTCGGTTATCAGCTCGCGAAGAAGATGCACCCGGATTCCGACTGCCTCGTGGTGACGCATGTGGAGCGGGGCAAGAAGCCGCACAACCACATCTTGGTCATCAACCACAACAACCGGACGGGGAAGGCGCTCTCGGACTATCGCACGTTCCACGACCGCAAGGCCGGGAATCAGCGGGGCGTCCAGTCGGCGAACGACCAGCTGATGCGAGAACACGGGCTCTCGGTCGTGAAGCGGCTGGAGCACGCACCGAAGGACTGGGAGCTGCGCCGCGAGGACTTCGCCGAGGGATCGCTCGACCGCGAGATGGGCGACCGGATGAGCGCGGCGCTGGCCGATCCCCGGGCGGTGGACAAGGCCGGTCTGGTCTCGGTGATCGAGGAGCAGAACCAGCGGCTCGGCGATGACGGGGAGCGGGTGCCGCGGATGCGGTTGCACAGCCCCGTCAGCAAGAAGGGCAAGCGCGCCGGGCAAGAGACCTGGACGCTCTACATCGAGGATCGCCGCGGCGAGTCCGGCCGCGCCGAGCGCCGTAAGCGCGCGAGCGCCCTCTCGGCGGACTTCACCCCGGAGGGCGCGCAGGCGTTCTTCGACTATCACCAGCAGCAGCAGGAGAAGGAACATGAGCGCAGCGCTCGACAGGCTGAAGCAGCAGAACGCGCAGGACGAGCAGCGGCAGCAGCTCGGCAGTCCGGAGACGATGGAGCTGTTGACCTCGATCCTCGCCGCCGTCGAGGCGCAGAACACGAGGATCGCCACGCTGACCGAACAGCAGAAGAAGCTCGCGCGGTTCGTGAAGGTCATGGACGAGGAGACGACGAGGCGGCTGGAGCGGATCACGGCCCCGGCGTCGACCTCCTCGCCCTCCAGCGACGTGTCCGCGAGGATCGCGAGTATCGAGAGCAGGCAGAACGAGATCGAGAGCACGCTCGGCGAGTTCGCGCAGAGTCTCAACGGCGAGAGCTTGAACGCCGCGTCGCGGAGCTTGGTCGCGGAGGCGCAGAAGAATCGCGCGGCTACGGCCTCGGCGATTGAGGGTCTGAAGGCGCAGGTCACAGCGAACCAGAAACTCGTGAGCCAGGTCGGCGGCGCGGTCCAGCGGATCGAGAAGCGCACCGAGGAACGGGTCGAGAAGGCTGTCGAGCAGGTCGCCGGGGAGGCTTCGGCCACGATGACGGCGAACCTCGACGCGTCCAACGAGCGCGCCGAGCGGATCATCGCCGCGACGGCGAAGCTGGAGGCGCGACAGCTCTGGTCGGCTGCCGCTGCGATGTGCCTCGCCCTCTTGCCGGTGGTCGTGGTCGTCGCTGGGCTCTGGATGGGCATCGCTGGGCTCATCACAGGCGCTCAGTGGGCCCTCGACGTGGACGGGAGCCTGTGGCTCGGCATCGGGCGCTGGCTCGTGGTTGCCGTGGGCCTCACCGGGGCCGACTACGGGCTCTTCGCGTCCGTCCGTTGGGTCGCGTGCCTCGTCGAGACCTGGAGGGGCCGCGGGATGCCGAAGTGGCCCCGCTGGCGCAAGTAGGTGAACCCGGTTCCCGAGGGCAAGCGCGCGGAGCGCCTGCGGCAGCCCTGACGAGTCGACAATGAGTCAGCACACGCTGTATAGTTCAGTGCATGCTGACCATTGCTTTACGCCTCGACGTCATGAACCGGCTGGGCCGGGCCATGGCGGACCCGACGCGATCCCGCATCCTGATGACCCTGCTCGACGGCCCAAGCTACCCGGCCGTGCTTTCGCGCGAGCTGGAGCTGACGCGCTCGAACGTCTCGAACCATCTGACCTGCCTGCGCGACTGCGGGATCGTGGTCGCCGAGCCCGAGGGTCGGCAGACGCGCTACGAGATCGCTGATCCGCATCTCGCGGCGGCGCTCACGGCGCTCGTGGACGTGACGCTGGCCGTCGATGAGCACGCGCCGTGCGTCGACGCCGAGTGCGCCGTGCCCGGCTGCTGCGGGACGGGGGCGGGCGAGTGAGCGCGGCGTGCGGATGCGACGAGCCGGAGACCCGGGTCGGCGAGGAGGCCGAGGAGGAGCGGGAGCGTCCGTGGTGGCGTGACCGCGGGATCATGGTCCCGGTGCTCTCCGGCGTCGCCTTCGGCACGGGCCTGGTCCTGGAATGGACAGGGGCTGAGGTCCCGGCGCTGGTGGCGTTCTGGATCGGCCTGCTGCTGGGCGCGTCGACGTTCACGCCCGGCGCGATCCGCAAGCTGTTCAAGGGCAAGCTGGGCATCGGCCTGCTGATGACGATCAGCGCGGTCGGCGCGGTGATTCTCGGCTACGTCGAGGAGGCCGCCGCCTTGGCGTTCCTGTACTCCATCGCCGAAGCGCTGGAGGACAAGGCCATGGACCGCGCCCGCGGCGGGCTGAGGGCTCTCCTCAAGCTCGTCCCGGAGACCGCGACCATCCGGCGGGACGGCGCGCCCGCGGAGGTCGCCGCGAAGGACCTCCAGGTCGGGCTGCTCATGCTGGTGCGCCCCGGTGAGCGGATCGCGACCGACGGCATCGTCCGCACGGGCCGGTCGAGCCTGGACACCTCCGCGATCACCGGCGAGTCGATCCCGGTCGAGGTCGAGCCCGGCGACGCAGTGTCGGCCGGGGCGATCAACACTGCCGGTGCCCTGGAGGTCGAGACGACCGCGGTGGGCACGGACAACTCGCTGACCACGATCGTGGAGCTGGTCGAGCAGGCGCAGGCCGAGAAGGGCGACCGCGCCCGCCTGGCCGACCGCATCGCCCGGCCGCTCGTGCCTGGCGTGCTGATCCTCGCCGCTCTTGTCGCGGTCATCGGCTCGCTGCTGGGCGACCCCGAGCTGTGGATCACCCGCGCCCTCGTGGTGCTCGTCGCCGCGTCGCCGTGCGCGCTGGCGATCTCCGTCCCGCTCACCGTCGTCGCCGCGATCGGCTCGGCGAGCCGGTTCGGCGTGATCATCAAGTCCGGTGCCGTGTTCGAGCGCTTCGGCGTGATCCGCCACGTCGCCGTCGACAAGACCGGCACCCTCACCCGCAACGAGCCCGCCGTCACCGCCGTCCTCACCGCCGACGGCGTGACCGAGGCGCAGGCCCTGGCCTGGGCGGTATCCCTGGAGCAGCACAGCACCCACCCGCTGGCCGCCGCGATCACCGCCGCCGCACCCGGAGCTCCCGCCGCCCTGGAGGTCACCGAGCAGGCCGGGCACGGCATCGAAGGCACCCTCGACGGGGCCCGGGTCACCGTCGGCAGCCCTCGCTGGCTGGACGCGGGGACGCTTAAGGACCAGGTCGCGGGACTGGAGGAGCAGGGCATGACCGTCGTGATCGTGCACCGCGACGGGGTCCCGGTCGCCGCGATCGGGGTCCGTGACGAGCTGCGCCCCGAGGTTCCCGAGGTCGTGCGCACCCTCGCGGCCCAGGGCGTCGGGGTGACCATGCTCACCGGCGACAACGCCCGCACCGCCCGCGCGCTGGCCGCGCAGGCAGGGATCGAAGACGTGCGCGCGGAGCTGCGTCCCGAGGACAAGGCCGCCGCCATCAGCGAGCTGAGCAGGCACGGCTCGGTCGCGATGATCGGCGACGGCATCAACGACGCCCCCGCCCTGGCCGCCGCGGACATCGGCATCGCCATGGGCGCGACCGGCTCCGACGCCGCGATCGAGTCCGCCGACGTCGCCTTCACCGGCCACGACCTGCGACTCCTCCCGCGCGCGTTCGACCACGCCCGCCGCGGCAGGCACATCATCAACCAGAACATCATCCTGTCCCTGCTGATCATCACCGCGCTGCTGCCGCTGGCCCTGTTCGGCGTACTCGGCCTCGCAGCGGTGGTGCTCGTGCACGAGATCGCCGAGGTGATAGTGATCCTCAACGGGCTCCGCGCCGCCAGGACGAGGAAGTAGGAAGGATCATCGAGTGCTATAACTCCGACATGTGCTATCGCAAGTCGATCACGCCGGTGCCGACCTCGATGCGCTCGGTGCGCGCTGCGATCGCCGCCAGCAATGGCATGGGCAAGGCCGCCTGTCGCGCGAAGTGATGGACGCGGAAATAGGCGCCATTGACGCCAATCTCGTCTGCTGCGACGGACAGTTCAATCGCCTCGTGCAGCGCTGCACGTGCGTCCGGACCGCCATGGCCGCCGTAATGGCCAAAACTTAAGAAACCGAAACCTCTCATACGTTTACCTTACGGGATGGGCATCCAGATACACCCAGTTGCGCCCCCGGCGAACGAAGTGCGAGAGCTCGTGGAGTTCACCGGGTAGGCCGCGGTCGGTGAAGTGCGCGCGGAACTCCACGAGGCCCTCTTCATCGTCGGCTCCCCCGTCGCTCGTCGAGAGGATCTCAAGACCAGTGAACGTGGGGCCGTCCTCGTCAATCGTGGCGGGCCGGGTGCGCGGATGCCAGGTGCGAAAAACGTAGTTGGGGTCGCGCCTGGCGTAGGCGCTGTAACGCGAGCGCATGAGCTCTTCTGCGGTCTCGGCGGCGCGGGCACCATCGTGCAGGGGTTCACAGCACTCGGCGTAGCGTTCGCCTCCGCAGGGGCAGGGACGGGTATCAGTGGTGGGCATAGGCACAGCCTAAGCTGGGCGCTCCCAGGAGGCGATCGGGCCGGCAACGATGTCAAACATGTCGTGCGGTCGAGGCTCCAAAGCTGACACACGCCGCCAGAGCTCGGGGCTACGAGCAGCGAGCTTGGCCAACAGGTGCTGCCACTCGTAGGCGAGTTGACCGTCGGTCACCGTCAGGCGGAGATCGCCTGCGGGCAGGCGGATTCGTTCGCGCGCGAAGTGGTAGCCGCGATGATCGGCCTCGTCGGCCACGAAATGCAAATACGTCGCAATCGCGCTGCGAGGGTCGGGACAGCCGCAAAAGCGCTGAAGCTGCGGATGGCTGCGGTAGCCACGAGTCTCGTCGGCGAGGACTTTTTGGGCCAGCAGACCTTCCCGCCACAGGGCAAGCAAACCCTGGCGGTCGAGCAGGCTGGGGTGCAGCGACCATAGCCTCATCACGTCCTCCGTTCTTGGTTCTGGCTTGTCACGCTATCGAAGGCCCAGTGACCGGGCGAGTTCACCACCGCGCGGCAGCCCGATCACGGTGTGCCGGAACCCGCTACCGGCTAGCGGGTGGGTCGGGTAAATATCGGCGTCGAGATTGATGTCGCGGTAGTCGATTCGTAGCTCAGATACAGCAAAGCCCCGGATCGCTCCGGGGCTTGTGTGTCGTGCGGGTTAGGGCAGCAACAAGACGCCGGATGCTTCCGGCGTCGTCGTCACCTTTACTGAACGCATGGCGTCGCACTAGCAGCGAGACCGCGCGATCAGCCAAGGACTGCTTTCAACTGCCCGGCGCTCAGCTCGCGATCGGCATAGATGAGACGCACTGCTTCGCAAGGCCCGCGCGTTCTGCGACTTTAGCGGAGCCGACGTTGTGCTCGAGGAGCGAGGCGACGACTGGCCGATCGGGATCGGCCGCGAGCGCCCGCTGAACCGAATAGGCGGCAACCGTGCTCACGATGCCATGTCCGACGGCCTGCGGTGCGAGCCGGTAACCGAGATTCCAGAATGCGCCTCGTCCCATCATCGCGCCACAGTTGCCTAGCAGGTCGTTCGTGGTGGGATCGGTGATGAGCCACGAACTCAAAGTCCCTTTCCCAGCCATCGATCCAGCTGCGCACCAGGGTTTCTGACTCGCTGGGGAACAAAAAACACCCGCTCGGGTAGTGCCGCCAGGTTCGTGGGTCACTGTAGATTGCGTGGACCTTCGGCACATCCTCAAGCGTAGGGCGGTTCAGCTGGAGATCTCCCAGGAGCACGAGAAATCCTCTTAGTAGTAGTACGCCATCGGGCCCTTCGGTCCCTGCAGGATATCGACCTTGGTGTTGAAGACTCGGGTCAAGACGTCCTCACGCATGATGGCTTCCGGGGTGCCGAACTCGACGACCTTGCCGTCCTTCATCGCACAAATCCAATCGGAGTACGCGGCCGCGAAGTTGATGTCGTGCAGGACGATGAGGATGGTGCGGTTGAGTTCGGTCGCGGCGCGCTTCAGGTGCTGCATCATGAGGACCGAGTGCTGCATGTCGAGGTTGTTCAGCGGCTCATCAAGCAGGACATAGTCGGTGTCTTGCGCAAGAATCATCGCGACGTAGGCTCGCTGGCGCTGGCCACCGGAAAGCTCATCGAGGTAGCGGTTTTCTAACGCTCCGAGCTCAAGGAAGTCGATCGAGCGCGAAATGATCTGCTCGTCCTCGCGTGTGAGTCGCCCCTGGCTGTAGGGGAAGCGACCAAAGCCGACGAGCTGACGAACCGTTAGCCGGGTGACGTAGGAGTTTTCTTGCCGCAGGATCGACACGATCCGCGCGAGCTCCTTCGATGACGTGCACGAGACGTCCTTACCGGCGACTTTGATCGCACCCTCATCCATTCCCATGAGGCGCCCGATCATCGTGAGCATCGTCGACTTGCCGGCGCCATTGGGTCCCACCAGCGCGGTAATACCGCCCTGCGGGATCGTCAGGTCGACCGGGCCGATGCAGACCTCATCGGAGTAGTTCCGAGTAACGGTATCGAGCGTGATCATGTCAGAGCCTCCCCTTGCGAAGGATGTAGAACAGGAAGAATGCACCGCCGACGAGTTCGATGATGATCCCGACGGATCCCTGCGCATAGAACAGGTGACGCAGCACGAAGTGGGCGCTCGTCATGAGCACAAAGCCAACGAGCCAGGCCATCGGGAAGATATAGCGGTGATCGTAGGTGTCGGCGAGCTGGTAGGCGATCATCGCCACAAGGAAGCCGAGGAAGGTCATCGGGCCGATGAGCGCCGTCGAGACTGCCATGAGCACGGCGGTCAGGACGAGGACATAAAGCGTTTGGCGGCGGTGATTGATGCCGAGGTTGACCGCCGTATCCTTGCCGAGCGAGAGCACGTTCAGCTGGCGCGAATGCCACCACAATGCGCCGCCGGCGAGCGCGACGATGATGATCGAGGGAACGATGTACTCGTCGCGCGCCTGCGCGACCGATCCGATGAGGCGCGCAGTCAGCAGATCGAATTCGCTCGGGGTCAGCAGGCGTTGCAGGAAGGTGGCGAGCGCCCCCAGTCCCCCACCAATGACGATGCCGATGAGCAGCGTGACCTGCAGGTTTCCCCGCTTGCCGCCAAAGAGCCAGCCGTACAGCAGCGCAGCAAAGCCGACCATCAGCGCGATCTGCGCCAGGAACTGCGTCAGCCCCGTGACAAACGTGATCCCCGCGGCGCCAAGGAAGAAGACCGCCGCGGTCTGGATGAGCCGGTAGAGCGATTCGAAGCCCATAATGCCAGGCGTCAGAATCCGGTTGTGCGTGACGGTTTGGAAACTCACGGTCGCGATCGACTGCGCTGCCGTGACGATCGCGATGACGACGAGCGTCTTGACTCGCAACTGCGCGATCGTCCAGAAGCCCTCAGAGCCAATCGGCATCGGGTTGTCATAGGCCAGCGTCAGGCCCGCGCCCGCGATCGCAAGAACGATGAGCACCCCGAGGATCGCGAAGTAGCGCGAGGTGACCAGCCGGTTCGGCAGCGGACCGGAGGAGCGCTCCCGGCCCGGATCGTGGCTGGCGTACAGCTCGGGGGTGATCGGGGGCGTCACGCGGTCAACCTCGCTCCTTGCCGGTTCGGCGAATTTCACACTAGCCACGGCGACGAATCCTTAGCAGCAAGACGACGAAGACCACCGCGCCCACGAACGCGAGAATGATCGAGACCGGAACCTCGAAGGGCATAATGACCACGCGCGCGATGATGTCGCAGATCGTGACGATCCAAATCCCGGTGAACGCTACCCATGGCAGGTTCGAGCGCAGGTTATCGCCGCGAAACAGCGAGACGATGTTCGGGACGATGAGGCCAAGGAACGGCAGCTGGCCGACCACGACGGTCACAATGCCCGTCGCGAGCGCGATGAGTCCGGTTCCCAGCAGCACGACCATGCGGTAGTTCAGCCCGATATTTGTCGCGAATTCCTCGCCCAACCCGGCCGCGGTGAAGCGGTCGGCCGCGATAAAGACGATGACGACGACGATGAGGACCGCCCACATGGGCTCGTACTGGCCCTTGATCGCGGAGGTAAAGGAGCCTTGGAACCATACGCCCATCGACTGCAGCATGTTGGTTTCGAGCGCGATGTACGTCGACAGCGCCCCGACGACGGCGGCGAGCATCATCCCAACGATCGGCACGATGACGGAGGACTTCAGCGTCACCCGCTGCAGGAAGGCGAAAAAGACGAGGGTGCCGATGAATGCCGCCGCCACGGCGACGATCATCTTGGTCAGTAGTGAGGCTCCCGGCGCGACGATGAGCACGAGCAACAGCCCGAGTCCCGCCCACTCGGTCGTCCCGGTCGTCGTCGGCTCGACGAACCGGTTTTGCGTGATCATCTGCATGACGAGGCCACACATCGCCATCACGGCGCCGGACAGCACGAGCGCGACAGTGCGCGGGATGCGCGTGATGGCAAACATTTGCGCGCCATCATCGGAGCCGAGGATGTCATAGACCCCGACGGACAGGGACAGCGCGATGAGGCCGAGTGTCAGCACCACCGCGCCGATAAGCGGCCACGGCCGGGCAGGCCCCCGGGATCTCCCGGGAGCCTGCGCAGGCGCGGTCGCTAGGCTCACGCCTTCGCCTTCTCCATAGCGTCGGCGATCGCGTTGAAGAACTCGGTGTACGTCGTGAGCCCCTCATCGATGTAGGTGTACTGCGGCATGTAGACGATCTGCCCCTTCTTCACGGCGGTGACGTTTTGCAGCGCCGCGGAGCTCTTGAGCAGTTCGTTGGCCGGCTTGTAGGTCTCCCCGCTGTTGGCGGCAACGGCCGCGTCACGGTCGAGCACGAGGATCCAGTCGGGGTTGGCTTCGGCGATTGCCTCGACGGAGACGTCATCGCCCTCGTGGTTGGTCGAGGAGCCCTCGACCTTGAGCGCCGGGGTCAGTCCAAGAACGTCAAAGGCCGGGCCCACGCTGCGGCCCTGCGTCGGTGCCGCGAAGTTGATCTCGCCACCGGAGGTGATGACACCGAGGACCTTCTGGCCCGGGTCGTAAGCGGCCTTGGCGCGCGCCACCGCTGCATCGAAGTCCTCGACGAGCTTGGTCGCCTCGGCCTCCTTCGCGAAAATCCGGCCCATCTCGGTGACCTGGCGCTTGAGCTCGGCCGCGAAATCCTCGCCATCGCGTGGCGAGAGATCGATGACTTCGGCGTTCGGGACGAGCTTTTTGATCTCGTCATTGAACTGTGTGAAGCGCTGGCCGGAGATTACGACGTCCGGCTGCGCGGCAACGATGAGTTCGAGGTTCGGCTCGCGGTGATTGCCGATATCGGTCGTGCCGTCCTTCTTATAGGACAGGTCCGGGCGCATAAGCTTGACCGCGCCGGCCTTGACCTTCACTCCCCAGGAGTCGAGCAGCGAGAAGGTGCGGTTATCCAAGGCGACGACGCTCTGCGGCGGCGCCGTAATCGAGTGCTTGCCGAGGTTGGATTCCACCTCGATGGTGCTTGCGCTGGCGGAGCCGCTCGGTGCGGCAGAAGTCGCGGGAGCAGAACCAGATCCACCGCAGGCGGCGAGACTCAGGGCGAGAGCGCCCGAGGCCGCGGCGGCGGCGATCGTCTTGAAGCGACGAAGTGACATAGTGAAAGTCTCCATTAGGTCTAGCAGTGGAAGGTCCTGATCCCTTCCACCATGGCCGCGCTGGTTAGCTTAGCCGAGCCTAACTTTATGGGCGTCAACATCATTAAGCAAACATATCGTTTCGAAAATAAGGCTCAGTGCCCCTGGCCCAGCCGCGGCATTACGCGCGCTTAGAGCGCCCGATCTAGGCGATTGCGCTGTTTGCGATAAGTAAGCCCTATCGAAATTCGCGAGGCCATAGCGTGCACCTAAGACGCTATCAAAAATGTGATGTGCCACCTAGCAGAAAAAACGGCGGGCAGGACGTCTCCTGCCCGCCGCCTTGCCGGTTGCTAGCTTTCGCGCGGCAGCAGCGCGCACCCCGGCGACCTTATTCGCGGCGATTGCGGTGCCGAGTCCCGTACCGCACACGAGGGTGGCGCGATCGACCTCCCCGGAGACGACCCGCTGCGCGGCATCGATGGAGACGGCTGGATAGGTGATGCCTTCAGCAGAAAGGTCGATGACGCTTTCCACTCGTGGGTCGTTTTGAGGTAGGACCGGGCGTGATGTCCTTTGGATCACGCCCGATCCCAGCGCTTGAGCTAGCCCTTGACGCAGAGAACCGTCTGCAGCCGCGCGACGACGTCAACGAGGTCACGCTGCGCGTCGATCACGTCGTTGATGTCCTTATATGCGGCCGGAATCTCGTCCACGACTCCGGCGTCCTTCCGGCACTCGATACCCTCGGTCTGAGCAGCAAGATCGGCCGCGGTATAGCGCTTGCGCGCCGCATTCCGTGACATCTTGCGGCCAGCTCCGTGGGAGGCCGACTGGTAGGACGCGGGATTGCCCAGGCCTCGCACGATATAGGAACCCGTCCCCATCGAGCCTGGGATGACTCCCATATCTCCGCGGCCCGCCCGAATCGCACCCTTGCGGGTGACGATGAGCTCCTCGCCGTCGTAGTGCTCTACTGCCACATAGTTGTGGTGGCAGCGGATCGGTTCTTCAAACGCGATGCCGTCGATCTGATGCGAGAGTTCGTCGCAGACCGCCTGGAGCATGACGTCCCGGTTGAGCAGCGCGTAGGACTGCGCCCAGTACAGATCGTGCAGGTAGGCCTCCATCTGGGGCGTTCCTGCAAGGAAGACCGCGAGGTCGCGGTCGACGAGGTTCTGGTTATGGGCAAGTTCCTGCGCCGCTTCGATGTGGACGCGGGCCAGCTGGTTGCCGGTCCCCCGCGAGCCGGAGTGCAGTGTCACCCAGACCCGGTCGTCGTCACCCGTGCACAGCTCGATGAAGTGGTTACCACCGCCAAGCGTGCCGACCTGAGTCATGGCCTTGCTCTCGGCCTTCTGGCGCCGCGTGCGCACGATCTCGTGCGCCTTCAGCTCGCCGAATTCGTTCATGAGTGCGCGGTAGCGCTCCCCCAGCGCCGCGTGCGTGCGCACGGTGCGCGGCTCGTCGCGGTGCGAGGCAAAGCCGACCGGCACCGCCCGCTCGATCCCCTGGCGCAGCTTCGCGAGCGAGTCGGGCAGCTGGCCGGGCCGCAGGTTGGTGCGCACGGCCGTCATGCCGCAGCCGATATCGACGCCGACCGCGGCCGGCGCAACGGCCTGCTTCATCGCGATGACGGATCCGACGGTCGCGCCGAGCCCAAAGTGGACGTCGGGCATGACGCGCACGCCGTGGGTCCACGGCAGCGACGCTACGTTACGGAGCTGAGTGAGCGTCTGCTCTTCGATCTCGGCCTCGTGGGCCCACATCTCGGTATTGTCGGTGCCCGACAGTGGCACCGGGAAAGCGGTCATGAAAATTCCTCCTGGTTGGTTTTCTTCACACAGGGGGTAACCGACGCACCGTCAACGACGACGGAAAAAACTTTTATACAAAAGATCGGTGAAGGCGAGAGGGCTACCCCGCAGCTTAGCGTTGTTCCGCGAAGCTGGGCTTGAGCTGGAGACCGCCCACAGGGCACAGCAAAGCCATCGCGCTGAGGCGACGGAGCTGCATTGTTGCCATGGGTTAGCCCTCTCATTACCGGTGCGCCACACTGGCGCTCCGGCCAGTATGGCACGGCACATGCGGTTGGCGCCACGATTATTTCGCGCGCCTGGCGCTACGAGTCCGCGAGTTCCTCGCGCCGCTGCGTCAACCACTGCACGGCTTCCGCAACTGCCCCGTCGATCGTCGACGCGACGTCCAGCAGGCCTTCGATGAGCGGTATTTCGCCGGATGGCATGGCCTGCGCACGCAGGAACGTCCGGAAATTCGCGCCCTGCTCAAAGACGGACCGTCGCAGCGGGCGTTCCGCGACCGGCACGCAGGTAGGCGAGCGCGCCGGCAGGTCGGTACTTTTCGAGGGTCTGAGCCACGTCATAACGGAACGACCAGGAGCGCTGTTTTTCCGCTTGCGCTAGCACGGACTCGAATCGCTCGTCATTGGGCTCGTGCAGCGCGGCAAGCAGCGCCGCGCTGGGATTGGTGCAGCAGCCTGACTTCGGCGCCGGTGGGGGACATGTCCGCCATGCCGTCGTCGGCGAGCGAGGTGGTCATGGTGGGGTGTCCCGGCATTGGAGGCCGGGCCACGTGGAGCCCTCCGCACTGACAACCTGGGCTAAGCTGCACTGACCTCTTCCGGAACGCTACGTGCATACATCAGTGGCACATCGCTTTTGCGGTGTGCCACTGGTTTTTGTCTACGACGCAGGAAACCACCTCGGGGCCCCGAACTTGATGTGGGGCGTGAAAAGACACGCTACTCGTCAATCGACATGCTGAAGGACGAACATCTGGGCCTGACATACACCGATTGATCTGGAGGTAGGTCTCCTCCACGTTGTAGGTCATTCAAAATCCGGCTCGTCCGCATCGGTCACGAGGGCACGCTCTTCGGCAACGACGAGCACCTCAGCTCCTTCGAGAACTTCACCGAGAACCTCGTTAACCGCCCATTCGAGGGAATCGAGCGCGTCCTCTCCCCCGCTAATAGCTTCAGCTTCCCGGTCGTTTACCCGTATGAGCGCTGCGCCACCGATCGGTACAACACCGGCTTCGTCAGCGCCGTGTTCATCAACGATTCGTGCCCATGCGGCGTCCAATGCACCTGGCGTCATGACCCGCACCCGGACGCGATAGGTGAGATCTTGGGTTGTGTGTCGATCGAACCAGTCGTTCGATAACGTCCAAATTGTCATATCTCAAGTATCAGGCTACGTCGCTGACGCCGCAAACAATACACGACACATTATTGTGGCGCTGGGCGCAGACACCCAACGGTACGAGCTGAGCCCGACCGTTGAGGCGACTTCGAACGGTTTGATCGTGGCAACCTGTTGCCGTGGCGCACGACGACCTTTTTCGAAGCGGCCTTCTCCGGCCGCGATCCCGAGGACCGAGTATTCGCCCGGCGTGAGCCATGAGTAGAACTACCCCCGCAACCTGAACTCGCCAACGAAAGAGACGAGTCGCACCCCGTCCTCCGTTGGCGACGCTACACGTCAGCGCGGAACGGCTCATGGAAGCCCACGGACGCTGCGCGTTGAGGGCTTCAACTCGCCCTAGAAAACAAGAAAACCTGGTCACAGGGGTTAGGCTGCGACGGCGGGTCTTATCAAATCCGGGGTCTTTGGCTCGGGAAAGGTCGCCAGAACCGCGTCGCGGACCTGCGGGTCATGGATGCTTCGTCGTCCCACGCTTTCGAATCGACCAGGTGAGCTGCCGCCGCCGCGATAGTCGCCCTGTCGCCGTCCACGGGAGGGGGTGCGACCTCGTCGGTCCCGTCTCCAGCGACTCCCGGTAGCGTGATCACAAAGGCGCGATCGTCGTGTAGGGCCGTGAGCGCGAGGAGGAACTGCGCTCTGTGCGTTGTCGCCACGCTCTCGATGTTACTACTGGCTGCACACGACGATGGGGCCGCCAGATGGCGACCCCAGGCGTCTAGCGAGCGGCGTTAGTGCTCGCAGTTCGGGCAGGCACAGTCCTTGCAGTCACAGCTTTCACACACGTCAGTGCAGTCGTCGCATTCGCAGTGGTTGCAGGTCTTGCACTCGCAGTCCTTGCAGTCACACGTGGCGCAGGCGTCATCGCAGTGCGGACATTCGCAGGCTTGAGGCTCGTTAATGGTCGCAGTCATGATTGTGCTCCTTCATATGAGTCAGGGCGTCGAGGTAGATATGGGCGACGTGGTCATCGACCAAGGAATAGACGCTCCGGCGTCCCTCTTTCGATGCCTCAACGAGGTGCGCGTCGCGCAGGATCTTGAGGTGATGAGAGACGAGCGGTTGCGTCACGGACAGCCATTCAACGAGCTCGTTGACGCTCGCCGGAGCGCTCGTCAACCGATGCACGATGCTGGCGCGGATGGGATTAGCAAGAGCAGAAAACAGGGCCACCACGGGATGGCCTGCTGTTAACGGCAGCTCTTCCATAAACTAGAGTTTATATAAATTTTTCTTCATGTCAACTGGTGGGGGCGACCAAAGATGGATTGCCGTCCCCAACGTCCCAGGCCTACGCTGCACAAGACCCCAGGGAGGACGCACCATGGCGACTCGCACTGATGAGCACGGACGCCCCGAGCCTGAATTCGCGGCTGCAGTGGAAGACGTGCAATCTTGGCGAGACAGGGCTGCGGCAACCGCTACCGCCCTCGGCGATGACGCTCGGCGGACTGTTGAGCCATCTCGCATACGTCGAGGACCACTGGTTCGGCGCGGTCGCCGCCAAGTCGGAGCCCAGCGAGCCGTGGGCATCGACCGACTGGGAAGCGGACATGGACGCCGACTGGAATCGCGGAAAGACGAAGCCGATGCCGTCGCGTCGACTCACGCCGGTCACGATGGCGGCGCGGCCTATCAGGTCACTCATCGCTCCTCCTTGGCCTCGGCACCATCGTGCCGTCCTCCGTAGACTGGCGGCCATGAGAAAAAGCATCGCCGCGACCGCCCTTGCCTGTGCCGCAGCCCTTGCGCTCTCCGCCTGTGCGGGGCAGGCCGACAACCCCCGCTCACTGGAGTCCACGACCGCCTCACTTCCAACCGAGAGCGCCACGACTGACGTTGACCCCGACCAGAAGTTTCCCGACGTTGTAGAGGCCGAACTTAAACCGTCGGGCGATCAGTTCTCGATTGCCGTCACGATCTCCTCGCCCTATGACACCCCGGAACGCTATGCCGACGGCTGGCGCGTCATGACCGAGGACGGCGAGGTGCTGGCCGAGCACGACCTCGCGCACGACCATGCGAACGAGCAGCCATTCACTCGCGAGCGCGGCCCGTTCACGATTCCCGACGACGTCGCTAAGGTCGTCGTCGAAGGCCGTGACCAGGCAAACGGCTACGGAGGAAAGACGGTGACGATCGACGTGCCACGCTAGCCGCGTTCTCGAACAATTAACACAGGACGGCACACTCACGCCGCCAGCTGAGGACCCCACACCCTGGCCAGGGAAGGCTCGCGGAGAGAAATACTCCACCGAGGAGATTGCTGCGCTGCTCGAAGAATCTCGCGGTGATCGCTAACTGAAAGGCATCATTGCCTTCGAGTCACACCTCCCAGCGCACGTCTTTTATGTCTTTGTCCTGTCGCAAGCCACGCCACGCGGCCTGGCGAACGCGGCCGTGGCGGGTGCGACCCGCGAGCGCCACCTCGGCGACGAGTTTGGGCGTCACCCACCAGGCATCGGAGCTGTCCTCAGCAGGCACATCATCGATCGGCGGCGTCTTGCGTTCGATGCGCCGCAGAGTTGTTTCGATTTCGGCTAGCTGAGAATCGGTAAACCCCGTTCCGACGCGGCCCGCATAACGCAGTTCGCCGCTCTCGTCGGGAACGGCGACGAGGAGAGAGCCGATCGAGCCAGAGCGCGAGCCCTTCCCCTCGCGGACACCGATAACGATGACCTCCTGATGCTGCCGCGTCTTGAGTTTCAGCCAGGCGCTGGCGCGCTTGCCGGGCAGGTAGGTCGAGTCCATCCGCTTTGCAACGACCCCCTCCAGCCCGAGCTGGCTACTCGCCTTGGTCGCGGCGGCAAGGCTGCCGGTGTAGTTCGGGGGCACGACGACGTTCTCGCCTTCGGCGAGGTGCTCGGCAAGGATCTTTCGTCGCTCCTCATACGTTTCCTTGGTAAGCGAGCGGTCGCCCAGGCGCAGGATGTCGAAGACCATATACCGCAGTTCGGCGTCCTCGCTGACCTCGTCGTCGCCCTTGAGGACGGCCTGCAGGAGGCTGAAGTCTGGGCGGCCGTCCTCATCGAGGGCGACGAGCTCGCCGTCGAGGACAGCTTCGTCATCGATGAGCTCGGTAAGCTCGCAAGCCTGCGGGAAGAGGTCCGTGAGGTCCTTGCCGTTGCGGCTCGATAGCACGACAGTGTTCTTCCCGACCCCGGCGATGACGCGGTAGCCGTCCCACTTCATCTCGAAGGCCCACGTCTCGCCGTCCTTCTTCCCGAGGGTGACATCGGCGGGTTTGCCGACGCTGCATAGCATGGGCCCCGGCAGGTCGGCGACGCTCAGTGCTTCCTCGGGCTCGGGATCGGCGTGATCGTCGGGCTGGTCTTTCATGAGCTGCATGAGCCAGCTGTCATCGCCCATCCCCTTGGTGCGGATGAGCGCGAACCGGCGCGGCACTCCGCCGAGCCCGCCGTCGTCCCGACCGTGCAGGGTCGCGATGACTTCCTTGCCATCGCGCCATTTCTCTCGCTCATAGGTGCCCGTATCCCAGATCGAGACCTCGCCCGCCCCGTACTCGCCCTTGGCGATCGTGCCTTCGAATGTGCCGTATTCGAGCGGATGGTCCTCGGTCTGGACGGCGAGCCGGTTGAGGTTCTTCTTGAGCGGGACGCCCTTGGGCACGGCCCAGCTCACGAGGACGCCCGCGTATTCGAGGCGGAAATCCCAGTGCAGGCTGCTCGCGTGATGCTCTTGGATGACGAAGCTCGGCTGGTCCTCGTCTCCTCCGCTCGGGCGCTGCGCGGGGACTGGCTCGGCGGTTTTCGACGCGTCACGCATCGAGCGGTACGTATCGAGCCGGTCGGCACCAAGGTCAGAGATGGGGTCAATCCCTTGTTCGACCCGCTCGAGCACTTCCTCGTAGGTCAACTGCCGCAGATCTCTTGCCTCGAGCTCCTCCCATGTCCGGGGCGCGGCGATCATGGGTGTGAGCCGGCCGCGCAACGAGTACGGACTGACCGTCGTTTTCGCGGCGCTGTTTTGTGACCAGTCAAGAAAAACTTTTCCGGCACGGTCCGCCCGCTTCATGGTCGAGATGACCTCGTCCGGGTGGTCGGCTTCGAGAGCCTTGGCGAGTTCGTGCGCGACCTTCGAAACCTGTTCAGAGTTATATGTGCCGTCCAAGCCGGCGTAAAGGTGAATGCCCTTCGAACCCGACGTGACTGGGAAGGTCGCCATCCCCATGTCGTCGAGGATCTCGCGACACCAGAACGCCACCTCGGCGCATTCGGCGAGGCCGACACCCTCACCCGGGTCGAGGTCGAGAACGAGCCGGTCGGGATTGCGGGGCTGGCCGTTACGTCCGAAGCGCCACTGCGGCGTGTGCAGCTCGAGCGCGGCGACCTGCGCGAACCAGGCGAGGACCGCGGGCTCATCAGCGATCGGGTAGGTATTCGTCCTGCTCTTGTGCTCGATACTCCCGGTCGGAATCCATTCGGGCGCCGAGTCCTCGAGGTCCTTGCGGAAGAAGACCTCGCCCGGCTTCTTCTCGGTCCCTACCCCATCGACCCAGCGTTTGCGCGTCACGGGTCGGCGCGTGATTTGTGGGATGAGGACGTCCGCGACAGAAAGGTAGTAATGGATGACGTCGGCCTTCGTCGTTCCCGTTTCCGGATAGAGCACCTTGTCCAGTTTCGTGACCGATAACGTTCGGTCGCCGACCTGAAATGATTTGCCTTGTCGCGCCATTGTCGAGCCTTCCTCTGTAGGCTCATGCTATGCGAGCAATATGGACCGGAGCCATCACATTCGGCCTGGTGAACGTCCCCGTCAAGGCCTACAGCGCCGTGGAAGATCACGATATTTCCTTCCACCAGGTCCATGACGCCGACGGTGGCCGCATCCGCTACGAGCGACGCTGCGAAGTGTGTGGAAAGAAAGTCGAATACAAAAATATCGACAAGGCATATGAAGAAGACGACAAGACGGTCATCATGACCGATGAGGATTTCGAGTCACTACCCGAATCCGACAACGACGAGATCGAAGTCGTCCAGTTCGTTCCCTCCAATCAGGTCGACCCGATCATGCTCGAAAACACCTATTACCTCGAGCCCGCAGGAAAGTCTCCGAAGTCCTACCTGCTGCTGCGCCAAACCCTGGAAAAGACGGACCGCACCGCGATTGTCACGTTTGCCCTGCGGCACAAGACACGGCTTGGTGCCCTGCGCGTGCGCGGCAAAGTCCTCGTCCTGCAGGGGCTGCTGTGGGCCGACGAGGTCCGCGACGTTGACTTCAAGGGCACGAAATCGCGCACGAAGATCAGCGACAAGGAACTCGAGCTCGCCGGCGCCCTCGTTGACCAATTCGCCTCCGATTTCACGCCCGAAAAGTTCGAGGACGATTACCAGATCGAGTTGCGCAAACTCATTGACGCGAAGCTCGAAGCCGGGGACACCATCGACACCGAGGCCACGTTCGGCGAGCATCCCGAAGACGAATCGGCGGACGAGGCCGAGGTCGTCGACCTCATGGAAGCCCTGAAGGCCTCGCTCGATAAGAAACGCGGCACGAAAAAGCCCGCAAAGAAGTCGAGCACCAAGAAGAGCTCCAAGAGCGCCTAACAATCCCGCACCGTTCGTCATCGACGACGGTCCGAACTCGCTCAGCTGTCAGTGGCCCACATGGCCTCGTCACCGTCTCAGTCTCCCCTCGGGGGTGATCACTCGACACGAGTTCTTCGACGATGAGGTGTTTCGCCTTCGTCGATCGTGCCCACCGGGACCTGAACACCGGCGATCTCGAGGGGGATGTCATCGTGGGTGAAGACCAGGAGTAGCGATCAGCAAGCTAGACCTTGCCAGCCTGGAGAAAAACCTCAACGAGGTCGCCGATTGCGACGAAAATTTCGGAACGCTCAAAGTCGTCGGCAACCACGTGATCGAGAGTGTCGGATGTGGGCGTTACGGCCAATCCAGCAGCCGGATCGACGGGGAACCGGTCGCCGCCACGCCCGCCGGAGACCTCACTGCAGCGGTCCGACAACTCCGCGAGGACGCGGCCTTGCTCGATGCTCGTGAGATCGACGAAACAGCCTTCGGTATCACGAGCAACCAGATATGAACCCGAGTCCAGGTGGTGACGCCGGACGTTCCCGCTAGCGGCGGCGGAGACTGTGCGACCGTCCTGTTCCGCTCCGCCGGGTCTTTCGGAGTCTCCTGCGAGGAGGCCAAAGGCACGACACCGCTTTCCGCTATCGACGCGGCTGTCATCACGAGGATCTGGGAGGCCGAGGGCCAACCGGGAGCAGGCTGGGAGCTCCAGCTAGTCGGTGGCGAGCAGCCGCACTGGCGAGCAACGATCGACCACACCACGCGGAGCTACACCCTCGAGGGCGACCAGCTCGAGCGCTAGGCTCCCCGCTTCTGAAGGATCGCCAGGTCACGCTTGATGTCGCGCAGGTGTGCCCATTCCTCTTCGAGGATCGTGCGTATGCAGTCGCCAACGGTGGGTTTCCAGTCATCGCCCCCACGGATTGGGACGTTATTCGGCCAGCTGCTCCTGTGCCACCTCAGCGAGGAAATCGGTCACCAGCTGTTGGTGCTCCGCGCGAACCTCGAGAACCTCGTCGAAGGTCGCATCTTCGCGAAAGATTGACGTATCGAAGCCCATCTCCTTGGCGCCCGTGAAGATCTTGCCGATCTCATGAAAGAGCTGCTCGATGCCGTAGATGCCCACCGAGGACTCCGTGGTGCTGCTCAGCTTCGTCAAAGCCACGCCCCGACCTACGCCTTAAGGACGTAGCGCAAGATCTCGACGACCTGGTCCGTCGTCCGGCACCAGGCCTGCGCAGCCGCGTCAACCTCTTTGAGCGGATGGACGATGTCCTCGTCGTGGAGCGTCACATAGGGCTTACCGAGGGCGGCGCAGTAGCCGGCATCGAAGGCCGCGTTCCACTGTTTGTACTGATCACCAAACCGCACGACGACCAAGTCGGCCTGCTCGATCAGCGTCCGTGTCCGGATGGCATTGACATTCGCTGACTGGTGATCGCGCCAAAAGGAGCTTGGCGTCTCACCGAGATGATCGCCTGCGGCGTCGCTCGCGGGGTGATCGGTCACCGGGGAAGTAAAGACGACATCGAGCCCAGCCTCGCTGGCGCCCCGCTCAATCTCCTCGCGCCAATCGGTGTGGATCTCGCCGGAAAGATACACCTGAAAACTCATTGGTGATTCCTCCTCGATAGTCAGCAAACGGTTCTGGTCACACGATAACGCGAATGCATGATACCACTCTGGTATCATACCACCCATGGCTATGACGTTGCGGACAGACCCCGCCCTCGAGCAAGCCCTCGCACGCCTTGCCAAAAGGCAGGGCATTTCCAAACACGAAGCAGTTCGGCGCGCAATCTTGCGCGAGGACGCGCAGACCCGTCTTGAAGACGATACTTGGGCTGCCTATGAACGAGTGCGTTCAGCGTACCGTCCTGCGCTGGATCGTCTCGGATCGGTCTAGCCCCGCCGTGAGTGCATCCACCCGCCCACTGCCGCTTAGCGTCGTTGTGCACATCATCGAGGCGGAAGGCATCGGGCCGGTGCGAGATATCGGCCTTTTGCAATCGTCGCTCGATCGCCCTTTGACGACGATCATGGGGACCGATGCCTACCCAGGCGTTCCCCGTAAAGCAGCAGCCCTCCTGCATTCCGTTTGCAACAACCATCCACTCGTGGATGGAAACAAGCGGCTCGCTGCCATCGCCTCGTTAGTGTTCGCTGAGACCAATAACCACCGATGCGATCTCACCAACGACGAGCTATTTGACCTCATCATGGAGGTCGCCTCGGGGGCACTTTCCGACGTTGAGCAGATCTCCGAACGCCTAGGCTTGATCAACGTAGCCAGCACCTAAGCATCAGGTCCCGCAAAAAGTCACGTGGCGCGGGGTATCTGGTGGCGGCGGTTCGGCAAGGTCGGCGAGCTCTGAGCGCTCGCGGTAAGGATCGGTAAGAGCGCTCACCAGCCGCTCGAGGGATGCAAGGTTTCCATCACTTGCCTCAGTCAGCGCCCGGTCGACGTGGTGGTTTCGCGGAATATAGAGCGGATTAACACTCGCCATGCGTCGGCGCGCCTCGGGATCGACCTCGCTCTCCCAGCGCGCGTACCATGCGGCAAAGTCTGGCGAATCTGCCACCAGTGATGGGGCCTCCCCTGCGCCGAGCGCGCGGAAGAAGGTCGTGAAATCGACCTGGTTTCGCTCCATCAAGTCCAGTCCCTCATCTATCAGCGATGAGCAAGGATCGTCGAGCCCGAATTTGGCGGCCATCCGCGCGCCGATTTCGCGCTCGTAGCTGGTGACGAACCCAGTCAAGATCTCACCGAGTTTGGCGACCGCAACGTTGGTGTCCGGCTCGATTAGCGGGAGAATGCTCTCGGCAAATCGTGCGAGATTCCACTGGGCGATGGCGGGCTGATTGCCGTACGCGTATCTGCCGGCATGGTCGATGGAGCTGAAGACCGCCCGGCGGTCAAAAATGTCGAGGAATGCGCACGGCCCGAAGTCGATGGACTCCCCCGCAATCACCATGTTGTCGGTATTCATGACGCCGTGGATAAATCCCACCGCCATCCAGTCGGCGATGAGGGACGCTTGGTTGTCACACACCGCTTGAAATAGCGCGACATACGGTTCGTTGACGCCACGAAGCTCCGGGTAGTACCGTTCGATGACGTAGTCGGCGAGTCGGCGAGACACATCGCCGTCGCGGGTAGCCGCGTACTGGAACGTCCCGACGCGAACCAGACCCGTGGCAACGCGGACGAGAATCGCGCCCCGCTCCGGCCCCCGATCGCGCCAAACGTGCTCGCCCGTAGTGAGGACTGCAAGGGCTCGCGTCGTCGGGATGCTGACCGCGTGGAGAAACTCTCCGATGACGTACTCCCGCAGCATGGGCCCAAGTGCGGCTTTCCCGTCGCCGCCCCGGGAGAACGGCGTGGGACCGGATCCCTTGAGGTGGATGTCGCGCGACGTGCCGGAGCGGTCAGTGCGCTCGGCGAGGAGCAACGCCCGGCCGTCGCCCAGTCGCGGCACGTACTTCCCGAATTGGTGCCCCGCATAGGCTTGCGCGGTGGTTGGCTCTTCGCTCTGGCCCGTGAGCCACGCCCTGCCTTCGCTGCTCCGGAGCCAATCCGGATCGAAGTCGAGTTCCTTAGAGAGGTCCTCGTTCAGGATCACGAGCTGTGGATCTCCTACCGGGTCAGCGCGCGAGACTGCGACCAGTTCGGGCAAGACATCGGCGTAGCTCATGGTGTGAGTCTAAACCCGGCTCACCCGTCGTCCGGCCCCTTGACTTCGCTCGCGAGTTGCATCATTTCGCGACGGTAGTTCGGGTTCGGATCAGCGCTCGGACCCGTTTGAGTGTCGAATACTCTCCGAGCCGGACGGTTAGGCTCCCGATGCCGGGAACAGCCGCCGGAGCAGCAACAGTAGAGTCCTCAACCGCCACGGCCTCAGCTTCGATGAGTGTCACACGGTTCTCAACAAACCACTCACGCGGCTGGAACTGAATCTGCTCGCGTGTCTTAGTGCCCAGCAGATAATCTTTCGACAACGGCGGCCGATCATACGGCAACCCCTGCGGCTCCATCATCGTGATCTCACCATCGAAGCCACGCGAACGCAGCTCTTGCGCGACGGTGAAACCATCCACGCCAGCGCTGACTGATGGCGACAGACTCAACCGCCATCAGTCAGCGTCAGTAGCGGGAACACCCGGCTACAGAACCACGGTGTCGCCCTCAACCTCATGCGGCGGGCAGTCTAGATGCCGCAGACGATACAGTGGCAGCGACCACCGATGCGGCACCCGCCACCATGGTCAGTTGCGGCGCTCCACTAGGTTGCGGCGCTCAAGACGCAACGTGACATCCGCAGCCTTCGCAAGTTGCTTCGAGTGTGTCACCACGATGACGCACTTATTCTGCAGATGCGCGGCATCACGCAAAATATCGATCACGCCGTCCGCGGTTTCTTCATCCAGGTTACCCGTAGGCTCATCTGCCAGGATCACAGGAGCAGAAGAGACGAGCGCCCGGCCGATCGCGACCCGCTGCTGCTGCCCACCCGACAAAGCCAACACATTCCGTTTAGCTGCCGCCGCATCGAGCCCCAGTTGGGTGAGGTCCTCAACCGTTGCCTTCGAGTTCACCAGACGCAAGTTCTCGAGAGGCGTGAGGTAGTCGATGAGATTGTAGTTCTGGAACACCAACGCGATCTGGTCGCGGCGGTGACGTGTGTAGCCGGTGGATGCGATGTCTTTGCCGTCAAAACGAACAACGCCCTCGGTAGGTGCATCCAAGCCGGCGAGCAGGCTCAGCATCGTGGTCTTACCGGCACCGGAAGAACCCACAATCGCGTAAAACGTTCCGACCTCAAAGTCATAGCTCACGTTCTTCAAGACGCGCTGAGCGGCGCTGCCGTACGTGAAGTCAACCTGATCAAGCTGCATAATGGACATTGTTTTTTCCTAACTAAGTTTCGAAAGAATGCGTTTTGGACGCTGCATGATGAGAGGCAAAACCCCCACCGAGACGCCCATCAATACGATGATGAATCCCCACGCGAGAGCCGCAGCAATACCGCCGGCGTTGGTCGCGAGGTGGATCGAGGAAAGAGTTTCCTCACCGGCCTGGGCTACAACCGCACGCCCGAGGAAACCCGAAAGAACAGACCCGATCACCGCTGAGATGGCTGCGGCGACGGCAGCGAAAATGGTTGCTTCAAGCGCGAATTGCGAAAGGACGTTGCCTTTGCTTTTCCCGAGCGAAAGCAACACTCCCACCTCATGAATCCGGCCGCGCGCCCAGAACGTGCTCACCAACGCGAGCACCAAAGCACCAGCAATGCTCAAACCCCGCAGCATGGTCGCCAAAAGCTTGTCCACACCGGCGATAGCCTGAAGCACCGGCGCGAACTGAGCCGAGTTGTCTTCCAACGTAAGCTCCGGCGCGATCTTCTTAGCCGCGGCGAGCGCCTCCGGAAGTTCCTCCGCGTTATGCGTGAAATAGCGGCCTGCCGTGATCGGCGCGCCGAGCTGCTGAGCTGAAGCCAGGTCCACAAACACGTTGTTTTCTGAGGCATCAGCCGGGAGCCCACTAGGGTTTTCCGTTTTCCCCTCAAAGATACCCGCGACCGTCACGGTAACCTTCGCATCGGCCTGTGTGAGGGTCAGTTTGTCCCCCAGCTTGAGATTGTTCTGCTGAGCGAAGTCCCGATGGATCACAGCCTGCGATGCGGTTGCACCCACGTGGCTGCCCTCAAGCAGCTGATACAACTTGCCCTGGAACGCTGGGTTGAGCGCGGAATCACTCGCGCCTGTCACACTGACCCCGCCAGCAAACTCAGGGTCCAGCTGGACCCCGCGGCCACTCGTCACAGGCTTAGCACCCTCAGGTTGGGCGATCGTCGCCGCCTCCAAACTGTTCTTAGCTACCTGCGAAATGCCTGCCAAACGCTCAGCTATCGATTCATCGATGCCACCCTGGTCAGCGGGTGATTGCTGAGCAGAGTGCTGTTGCTGCGCATCCGAGCCCTTCGCCCCATCGGAATCAACCCCAGGGCCGGCCTGCACATCGGGGCCGGGTGCCGCATCCATCGTTGCACTTGCGGTAAAGCCAGCCCCAACGTTGGCGCTGATCGCGTCCTTGACCTCAGCCATGGAGGAACGCACACCAGACTGCGCAACAAGCGCGGTGAACACCACGGCCATGATGAGGATCATCAGGACACTGCGCCGCGGTTTACGCACAACGCTACGAATTGCTCGTGGCCACGGGCTCGTCATTTGTTGTCCACCAGGATCTCGCGAGGGCTCTTACGCAACATCGGGATCGACGTCACCGCAACGACCACCGCAATCACAGCCACACAAATGATCACCGCTTGGATCACCGAACCGCTAGTCAAACCAACAGCGAGGCTGTCCAACGTCTGAAGAGACGCAGAAGACTCCATGTCTGCACCAAACTGACCCGCCTGCGTCATCTGCTGCTCAGCGGACTTATTCACGCTCGCCAGCGTCACACTACCCATCCACTGGGCGACAGCACTCGAAGCGAAATAAGCAAGGATGAACGCAGGAATCGCAATCAGGATAAGCTCCGCGAAATACTGGGCCGTGATGTTTCCCTTCCGAGCACCGATCGCGAGCAGAGTACCGGTTTCTTTCTTACGTTCGTTCAGCCACAAGAAAAGAACCAACGCCACCACAGCGGCCGCGAACATCGTGGCCCCCACCGTCGTGTTCGTCATGATGCTCTTGACACCATCGACTGCCCCAGTGATGCCTGCCAGGTACTCAGCGGAACGCGAAAGCTGGTAGTTATTCCAGTCGACCCCCTGAGCCGCGGCGGCCTTCACAACATCTTCGAAATTGGCGTCTTTCGCGACAAAGAAGTTCGCGTCCTGATAAATCTCCGTCTGCGGTGTGAACTGATACAACGTACGCGTCGTATCCAAATCAGTGAACACCGTGTTCGCGTACAACTCGCTACGCACAGCAACCGGCCGAGTATTCTTACCCGAAACGATGCCCACTACCTCAGTCTTTACCTCTTTGGTGGACTGCTTCTCATTGTCAGCATCGTACTTATTGCCCTTCAACGTGAGGGTGCTACCGAGTTTGAGGTTGTTAGCTTTCGCGAGATCCTCATGAATCACTGCCTTGTTCTTGTCCTCAGCCGTCAGGTGGCGCCCCTCAACAAGCTTCAACGAGCCGCTACGGAACGCGTTAGCCATATCGCTACGGTTCACGCCCCACACGTTCACAGCGTTACCGAACTGCGCCTCACGCTGCTTGTCATAGTCGTCGTGATCCGGCTTCAAAACCTGCGCGTCCACAAGGTCTGCGGTCACGTTCTGCCGGGCCACATGCGACGTAACACCGTCCAGCCCCGCGAGCTTTTCAATATCGGCAGGCTTCACGTTGCCCGCGCCACGCGGCGTGCCCATGTTGTACTGCGGATTATTCTCGAGCACGAAACCACTACCGGTTTTCGCGTCCACCTCCTGCGCCACCTTATCCGCAGCACGCGTCACAGCCCCGGCGGACATCACCACAGTAGCCATCACGGCAAGTACAACAAAAATAATCAGAGTCTTGACGGGCTTGCGGACACAATAGCGCCAAGCCCTTCCTAGAAACGACAAAGTTCCCCTTTCAAGGTACAACGGTTGGCGCGTCCATGGCGCTGATCGCAAGACTCGTCGCGAGGCTACCCACAGTTGCATACATCGGGGAGAGCCAAAACTCTTTCGCAGGATGCAGCGCGCCGTAAAGGTTCGTAACGAAGGTATGACCTCATTCTGAATTGATCCTGAAAACCCGCTAGAGCCTCACTGAAAGAACACATATGGATTCCCGGGAGTGCTGGTTAGGGGCGAAGAAGGGGCAGTGCCGGGTTGGCGCAGAAAGCGAGTTGGCGGCGGGGTTCAGGGTGCTGATCTCTCGAGCCGCTTGCCGCATCGGCTCCCCTGTTCCAACCCGCTGAAAATACGCGGGAACAACGTCCGGCAACACCTCCGCAGCACGCTCAACCGCTGCGGAGGCCATGTCGTGCGAAAAAGAGATAGTGATGTGCGGGGTCTGATTCCGACGTGGGAAACCACGGGCTTCGAGCGCACCAAAAATCTCGCGCACCTGCCGTTGCTGCTCAGTAGGCAAATACAACAAGATATTCTGCGGTGACGCCACGAACTCTCCTCACACTTGCGTTTTGAAATCTCTACCGGTGTTGAAAATCTAGCCGCACAGCACCCGCGGTCGCCATCAAACGCCCATACGCGCCGGTACGAACCATTCATGACTTCCACGAGCTGTTGAGCACTCGGCGGGGTCAGGTAGCCAACAATGGACCTCTCCATCCGCACGCCGAGCTCATGTGACCCTTACTCTTGACGAAAACCGGCCGAAGAATCTGAACGGGAATCTGGTTCCTTACGCATCTCTTTGCACGGCGCCTTGTGGGAAGTCGTAGTGTCCGCGGAGTTGTGGCGCTCACCCCTGGTGCCTGCCGGGGTGGGGGCGAGGGGGTCGAAGTCGTCGTCGAAGGTGCTCATCAGGGGATCACCGCCATGAACTGCTCGGCCCACGCCGCCAACTCCTCCCGCGACAGCGAATCGAACTGGTTCATCACCGCCCAGACACGCCCCGTCGTCCCGTTCCCCATGCACGTGTCATGAAGGTCCGCTTCGAAACACCAGATCCCGGGAAGCGACTCCTCGTACTCATAGGGCATGTACTCCAACCACTGCCGAACGGGTTTCACCTGCAGATGGTCGCGCACGCCGATGCGGTCATCTTCACCCCGGTCATAGGCCGAGGCCCCCATGAACCGCACCAACGTGAACCCCTCAACCTCTTCTGGGTATTCCTCTTCCGGCACCGGCTGAACGTCCCGGGGCTCGAACGACTGCGTCGGCCCCACGCTGACTGGGGCTCCGGTTGCTGTTGGGACCTCAGGAGAGGCCGGGCCCGTCGGCGAGTGTGTAGGACCCGACTCGACCGGCGTACACGCCGAAACGGAGATGCTCACGGCAACGGCGGCCAGGATCTGTGTGAAGCGGTTGATGCTCACTACTCGTTCCTCCCGATTCCGTCGCGTGGGTTGGAAGCAGATTGGGTGCTCGGGTCGTCGACCCGCATGCCCTCATCGGGATCTGGGACCGTGTCGGTGGCTGCCGGAGCGGTGCCCGCTTGGGCTCCGCCAGTCGGCCATGAATCCGGTCGCAGCAACTGCGGAGAGGCCAGGCAGTCATCCACCAGTGACTGCAACTGACTGGTGGCGGCCGCCTGCACCATGCTCCGGCGGGTATAGCCCCCGCTCGCCGCTCCAGACCAACCGGGGATCTGTTGCATCGCGGCGATCCGCTTTCGGATATCGTCGATCCGTTCAGCGGCACCTCGCCAGTCTGCGGCCCCTGCCTCCAGCTGAGCAGGCGCCTTGCCCGCGTCGGTTTTCACAGACTCGACAATCTTGCGCACCGACGTCACCTGTTTGCGCAGACTGTGGACGATGTCCGCACCCCGCTGCTCGAAGTCGCGCCACTCCCGGCGCTTGCCTCGTACGGTCTTCACGGGTTCGGCCTTCTGAGCCTCAAGCTCGGCCTTCTTCTCGGCGTTGGCCTGCTTGGCGCGCTTCCGATCCCTGATGTCGGTGTAGACCGAGAACCCCGCGTAGCGGGGGTTCCAAAGGATGCCCAACACGGTCGACTCCGCCCAGGGCCGCCCTTGCGAGGCGCGCTGGACGTGTGCGCGCCTCTGACGGGCACTCTTGCGCTCCATCTCGGCTCGGGCGACCGCTGCCTTGATCCTGGCGTACATCCTGCCGCCGTCGGTGCCCAGGTCCGCGTCGCCGTTGGCTGTGACTAACTGGAGCCCGCGTTCCTCGGCCCAGTCGAGCCAGTCTTCGAGCTGGCGCTCGATCGCAAGTCCGTCCATCTCGCGGTCCTGCGAGATTCGCAGGTAGATCGCTGCCCGGCCGGCTTGGTCGGTCGTGGCGATGGAGGCATTGGAACTCATGCCTCCAGGGTTGTCAGCGTGATGCTAATCCGCTGCGGAACTCGGACCGGGCCGTGTTCGACGAGGACGACGTCGCCGACGAGCCTGCGCGCGCGGCCGGGCCCGCGGAACCAGACCTCGACGAGGGCTTCGACGAGCCCCTCGACGACTTCTCCGACTGGGGCACCGAGCGCACCGAACTGGTCGAGCAGGTGCCACGGATCGGCGCCGCCCGCCGAGGCACCGCGGCCACCGACTCCCGATTCCTGCGCGTCCTCGACGTCGACGAGCTCGACGACGCCCCCGTCGGCGCCTACGCCGTCTGCGAGTACTCCTTCGGACGCACGCTCGCGGACAAGAAGGTCGAGTACAAGAACATCGACAAAGCGTTCGAAGAGGACGATAAGACCGTCATCATGACGGATGAGGATTTCGAATCACCACCCGAATCCGAAAACGACGAAATCGAGGTCGTCCAATTCGTGCCATCGGACCAGGTCGATCCGATCATGCTCGAAAACACCTATTACCTCGAGCCAGCCGGCAAATCCCCAAAGTCCTACCTCTTGCTGCGCCAAACCCTGGAAAAGACGGACCGTACTGCAATTGTCACGTTCGCGCTGCGGCACAAAACTCGCCTCGGCGCCCTGCGGGTGCGCGGAAAGGTGCTCGTGCTCCAGGGATTGCTCTGGGCCGATGAGGTTCGCGAAGTTGATTTCAAGGGCACGAAGTCACGCGCGAAGATCTCCGATAAGGAACTCGAGCTCGCGGGTGCGCTCGTCGACCAATTCGCCTCAGACTTCACTCCCGAGAAGTTCGAAGACGAATACCAGATCGAGCTGCGCAAGCTCATCGACGCCAAACTCGAAGCCGGCGACACCATCGATACCGAAGCGACCTTCGGTGAGCGCCCCGACGACGAGTCGGCGGATGACGCCGAAGTCGTCGATCTGATGGAGGCGCTGAAGGCTTCGCTCGACAAGAAGCGCAAGAAGCCCGCCAAAAAATCGACGAAGAAGAGCTCCAAGACTGCCTAATACCGCGAGGAAGTCGTGAGTAGCGCTGATCGATGGGAGCGGTTCGATTTGTCCCATGCCGCTTCGCTCGCCCCCGTGTTCCGAGCCCGCGGAGCCGGCATCTACGTCCAGCACTTTCGATGATGTGCTGCCCGTTGTCGAACAGCATCATTGGGCACTCGGCAATGCTTCGTACGATCTGGCTGAGCTAGTTGTCGCCTCGAAGAGGGACACTGAACGCCCAACAAAACTCACGAATTCGACTCTCGGCTCCACTCAGTTCTATCCCGGTCTACGGGTTGCGGAAGCTGTGCTCCTCGACCTTGCAAGTGTCATCGAAAGCGGCATTCCCGAAGTCGTGAGCACCGAGCGAACCTACTGGACGATTACGGACTACCCCGCGACATCAGGTGGTCGGTTCGCCACCTTGAATGTCGGTGATATGGAAATCCTCTTCTTTCCTCGTTCGCGTGGGGATCATTCGGGATTGGCAGCCATCCTTAACGTCGCACCCGATGACCGTCTGCCATGGCGCATCGCCGGAGGATACACGGCTCCAAATTTCACCAGTTACCGCGCGTCCGGCCCGGTGACTCACCTCATCGTCCCCCTAGGTCGTGTGCATGACGCGCTCCAACACCCCACAGTTCTAGCGTCGCTGCGGAAGCTAGTACTCATGCTGATGAGGTCCTCGACATCTGCCAAGTTCGCACGATGGCATAGTGCTGAACTTGCTCGCAGGGCCTTTGCGATCATCGCAGACGAGCAATCGCAATAACCCCTACATTGCCGCTGAAGCGCGCCACCCTGCGCGTCAGCGAGCCGTTAGCCTTGTCAGGTGAGGACTGTTTATCCCCTTCGCACTGATCGGCTCCTCCTGCGACGCCTGGTCGAGGAGGACATCGATGTCATCACCGAGTATCGCAATGACCCAAAAATCGCAGAATTTCAGGATTGGGAGCTTCCGGTAACGCGCGAAAGAGTCGATCGTCAGGTCGCCAGAATGTCGACTTGGACCGATATCGTTCCCGGCGAACCATGCAATATCGGCATCGAATACGACGGCGAGCTCATCGGTGATCTGTATGTCGGGCTCGACGAACACGGTGGCGTGGCAGAAATCGGCTTCACATTGCGAGCGGGATACCAGGGCAGAGGCTTTGCGCATGAAGCGGCGCACGCACTCATCACCGATCTCATCGAACGTCTCGGCTGCCATCGGATTTTTGGCCAGCTCTCCCCCAAAAATGCCCGATCCGCCGCTCTGCTCGCAAAACTTGGCATGCATCTCGAATGCCTGTCTCCAAAGTCCTTCTGGTGCCGCGGCGCCTGGGACGACAACATGGTCTACGCCATGAGCGATTCCGAGTGGCGCGACAGAAAGCGGACCTCGCCTGCCAATGAGTCCTGACATCCGCGAAGGGACCCCGCTGCGAACCACGGAAAAGTCACGCCACTGCCGGTAACGTTACGTATGCCACAACGGAAGGACATGACAGTGAGTGCTACGAAGCGCGTCGGAATCCTTACAGCGGGCGGAGACGCTCCAGGGCTCAATGCGGCAATTCGCGGATTCGGGAAATCTGCGATCAGCGAGTTCGGCTGGGAGCTCATCGGTTTCCGCGACGGGATCCGCGGCTTGGCCGAAAACCGTTTCATCACTCTCGACTCCGATTCCCTGGCAGGCATCCTCACCGTGGGTGGCACCATCCTTGGAACTTCGCGGGACAAACCACACAAGATGGAGCTCGACGGCGAGATCCGCGACATGGTCCCGACGATCGTCGACAACGTCGAGAAGAATCAGCTCGACGGGCTCATCATGCTGGGTGGTGGCGGAACCGCGAAGAACGCTCTTCGATTGGCCGACGCCGGAATCAACGTCATCACACTTCCCAAAACGATCGACAACGACATCTGGGGAACGGATTCCAGCTTTGGTTTCGCGACTGCGCTTGAGATCGCAACCGAAGCCATTGACCGCCTGCACTCCACCGCCCACTCTCACCACCGGATCATCGTGGCCGAAGTGATGGGTCACAAGGCTGGTTGGCTCGCACTCGGCGCCGGGATCGCCGGTGGCGCCGACGTGATCCTCATTCCCGAGATTCCTTACTCGATGGAGTCCATCACGGACATGATCAAGGAGCGGATGAAGAGCGGCCGCAACTTCTCGGTGGTCGCGGTAGCTGAGGGGGCGATGGAACTCGACGAAGCCGCTGCCTTCCAAGCGGCGCAAACCCTCGTGAAAGACGCGAAGACTCCCGAGACAAAGGCCCAGGCTAAGCGCCACGTGGCGTCCTTGGAAGCCGGCCATCGCGAGAACACCCTGCGGCTCGCCCACAAGCTCGAGGAAGCGACGGGGCTAGAATCGCGCGTCTCGATCCTCGGGTACATGCAGCGTGGCGGCACCCCGTGCGCCGTGGACCGGCTGCTCGCCACGCGGCTCGGAGCGGCAGCCGCCGATCTCGTTGCTGCAGGAAAGTACGGCTACATGGTCGCGGCTCGCGGCGAGGGCGTGGAGCCGGTCCGGATCAGCGACGTCGCCGGCAAGCTGAAGCTCGTCCCCACCGATCATTCGTGGGTCGCCGCCGCACGCGAAGTCGGCACCGCCCTCGGCGACTAGGGCTGGCCACTTTCTCTTGCCGCCCTCGCCGAGCGGATTCACGCGCGAGGGCTTTGCTCGAAAGAGCAGCTCACTTGAGAGAAAGGACTCATCACGCCTGAAGCCTGCACACACATCAGCCTTCAGCTTCGACCTCGATCTGATCGACCTCCACCTCGACATCAACACCACTCACGGCGAGTCATCCCGACTCACGCTGGAACCCATGAGCGTCAAGGACTTCCACGCCACGGTGATGTCCATGCTCGACAAGCTAGACCTCCACACCCAGATCAGGCCGATGCCGGTTGAGCTGCCCGATGCCATTTCGTTCACCGATGACGCCACTCACTCCTCGTATGACGCCGAAAGCGTCAACGCATTCTGGCGGACCATGGTCGAACCGAGCGTGTCTTCGATATCTTCCAAGCTCGCTTCACGGGCAAAGCCAGTCCTGTGCACCTGTTCTGGGAAGCTCTCGATTTGGCCGTTACCCGCTTCTCGGGTCGTGCCGCCCCGCCGCACCCGGGCGGCGCACCTAACTGCGGCCCGCAAGTCATGCACGAGGCCTACTCCCATGAGGTCAGCAGTGCCGACTACTGGCCAGGCAGGGACGGAGAAGGAATCTTCTATTCCTACGCCTACCCCGAGCCCGAGGGCTATCGGGATCGCCCCGCTGGTCCCCCGCAGGCCCGATGGGATGACGATCTAGGGGAGTTCGTCCTCCCCTACACCGCCGTTCGCACAGCTGACGATCCGGACGCAGTCTTGCTTGAGTTCCTGCAGACAACGTACGTCGCCGCCGCAGAAACAGCTCAGTGGGACCGTGCAGCGTTGGAGCGTAACCCGCAGGCTAGCGACACGACAGCATAGGTCCGTTCGACCGTCAGAACACCCTCGTTGGACTGACTATGTCTTCGCCAAGTGCGGCCACGATGGCGCGCCAGCGTACCTGGTCGACAACGCGCAAACAGGGCGACCGAGTTTCCACCGGCCTGGAGAGCCTGTCCCGAGCGCGCGCCGCGCGAGGAGGGAAGTCGGCCCGTCACCGGATCCGTGAGATCGGCCGGCGTGGCATAATCGTGGCATGAGCCGCATACGGATTAGTACCACAGTAAACGCGGAACTTTTGGGGAACGCGCGAAAGGTCACCTCGAAGCCTGATTCCGCGCTCATCGATGAAGCACTGGCTGCGCTGTTGGCCAGGCATCGCGCGGCGGAAGTGGACGCCAGCTACGCCGCCTACGACACACATCCCTTGGATGAGCCTGACGAGTGGGGGGACCTGGCGTCGTTCCGTCGCGCAGTGGCCGCCTCATGACAGGCTTGCCGGCCCGAGGCGAGGTCTGGTGGTGTGAGATGGCCGAGATCGGTCGACGCCCCGTCGTCATAATCTCTCGCGACGCCGCCATCCCCAGGCTTCGTCGCGCGCTGGTCGCCCCATGCACGACCACGATCCGAAACATCCCAAGTGAGGTCCTCCTGGAACCCGGGGAAGACCCCGTGCCACGCCGTTCGGCAGTGAACTTGGACTCGGTCGAGAGCGTGTCGACTGCGATTCTGGTCGAACGCTTGGGGCGGTTGGCCGATGCGCGCATGGGCGAGGTCTGCGCTGCCCTTGCAGTGGCCGTCGACTGTACTGCGCAGTGAGCCCCGCCCCGAGCTCGCGCACACTCTGCCCGGCTCGGTCGTCCTTTATCACCTGAGTCGGGGTTTTAAAGCTAGACGTTGAACCGGCACTCGACCACGTCCCATGAGAGCCATGAACGGCTTCCAAGTCAGTTTCTCCGTGCCAACGGTGTTCTCGCGGCGTGCCCATCCCACGTGGCCGACGACCCGACCTTCGTTTCGCGCCATGATGTGGACATCATGTGGCGCATAGCCGTAGGGCTGTTGCGGATCCCACTCTCCGAACTCCTCGAGATACTCGCTGTCGAAGCCCCTGCAGATCGGCTTCAGTCAGCTCTTGATGGGCGATGACCGCAATCGAATGACGCTTCACGCGTCCGCATTCCACGGGTCGACGAGTTCGACGCCGGTGTGCTGGAAATCCATCACATTGCGCGTAGCGCAGGTTGCCCCGTGCGCCAGGCAAATCGCGGCAATCTGGGCGTCGGCGGTACTGACCGGCGCACCTGCCGCCTCACGCGACGCGAGCACCTCCGTATACCGCTCCGCCGCGTCAGCATCGAATGCGAGCACCGACCGGCTCCCCCGATACGGCGCTACCGCTTCCTCGATCCCGTGCGCCAGCGCGTCTTTGCGTCGACCTTCCGGGAGCCTTCGGACGCCGGCAAGCAGCTCCGCAAGAGTGATGGACGTGATGGCGACGTCGCCCGTCAGCGACACAAGCCACTCGAGGACACGAGGCTCCGGTGAGGGCCGAAAGATCTCCGAGATGACGTTGGTGTCGAGGACGATCATTCGAGGCTCGCCACCCGTGCGACATCGTCGCGTGTCGGAATCGGCAGCTCCTCGACCCCACCGACATCCTGCGCCACATTCAGAAGAGCCACGCCTATGTGCGGCCGTCGGGCCGCCTTCGTCAGGATGTCGCGAACCTCGGCCTCCATGGACCGCCCGTGTTCCTTCGCCTGAGATGCGAGCTGTTGCTTCACGTGGTCATCGAGACCACGCACGATGATGGATGACATCAGAGCCACCTCCTTCTGCTATCAACCATGATAGCTCTGATGGCGCGATGCGGGATCCAACAACCGGAAGAACTCAAGAACGATGCCTACCCCCGTAACGTCAATAGCAAGTAGGCGGCACGGGCACATTGCACGGCGAGATTACATTCAGTCACGCGACCTGCAGTGGAGTAATAGCAGCGACCGTGTTCTTCAACGCGCGACGCTCCAACCGCAGCTCGTAGTTCGACTGCAGATTCATCCAGAACTCCTCGGATGTCCCGAAATACCGCGCCAGCCGTATCGCCGTATCTGCAGTGATGCCGCGCTTGCCATGCACGATCTCATTGATCCGACGAGGCGGCCCCCCGATCGAAATGGCGAGCTTGTGCTGCGTAGTCCCGAAACCCTCGATGAAGTCCTCCATCAAGATCCCTCCCAGGTGGATCGACTTATCAGGTCGGCCTCAGTGGTAGTCGACGAGTTCGACACCATCTGCACCTCCATCACTCCAGACGAAGCAGATACGCCATTGTGCATTCACACGGATGCCGTGCTGTCCGCGCCGGTCGACGCGCTTGACGTACTGCTCATGCCAGATGCGCTCGGTGTCCTTGTTGTCGAACGATCCGGTCGCAAAGCCAATGCATCAGCAAGGCGATCGGCGACCATCCGCACCGCACGGTCCTTAAATTCTTGTGAATACCTCTTCGGCATGTTCCAATCCTCTCAAAAACAGGTAGGAACAAAACCCAGGACGCTTCAAGCGTCGCCAGGCCCAGAAAGAGGGCGTTGAAGCTTTGGAGGCTGCGGGTGTCCTTGGGGAGGGACTAGTAGTCGGAGAAACATGTTCCATATAATTAGCGCGTGTCCAACATATGGAAAGTTTTTTCACGGGACGTTACACGTTTGTTCCGAGTGCGGAAGGCATGGGTCGTCATTGTTGGCGTTATTTTTACGCCGGCACTGTACGCCTGGCTGAACATCAGCGCATTTTGGGACCCGTACTCGAATACAGGAAGTATTGAGGTTGCTGTCGTCAACCTGGACGAAGGTGCGTCATCCGAGCTCACTGGACCACTCGATGTCGGCGCGCTCGTGGTCGACGAGCTTCATGCTAATGACCAGCTCGGCTGGCAATTTATGGCGGAGGACGATGCTCTTGAAGCTGTGAAGCGTGGTGATGTTTACGCCGCGATCGTCATTCCCAAAGATTTCAGTAGAAATCTTCTCAGTATCACGACTGGTGACTTCGTCCAGCCGCGCCTCGAATACCACGTCAATGAGAAAGTGAGTGCGATTTCACCCAAGATTACGGACGTGGGGGCCTCTCAGCTCGACAGGCAGATCACCAGCACCTTCTCGGAACAGGTTGCAGCTGCCGCTACCGATGCTCTGAGAGACGTTGGATATTCGGCAGAAGCTCAGTTATTGGAAGCTCAGGGCAACACGTTGAGCGCAGTTGACGAGGCGGAATCAGAGGTGTCGACCACGCGCGAGCGCCTCTCCACGCTGCAGTCTGATGTGCAGTCGTCCCGGGAAGGGTTGGCTCTGGCAGGTAGTGCGTTGACCAACGTCGATACGGTCCTGACTGATGTGCAGACAGCAGTGACTCAAGCCCAATCAATTGTTGCCAGCGTTCAGGACGAGGTTATTGCATTCGGCGACGCCGCGACGGATGCCTATATAAATGGCACGGTACTTCTGGCAGAAGGAACGTCGGGCGCGAACATCGCAGTGACGGAAGTCGTCCAGTCTCTTGAGCAACTCAGCTCAAAGGCCGAAAGCGCAATCACCGATGTGTCGGAAGCCGTTGAGGCCAACGGTGTGGCAATAGAACGACTCCGTACCCTTCTTGAGAGCGCCGATGCCGATTCCGCAGTAGCCCAGCGGATAGTGGAGCTGCTGGATGCTCTCGAGGATCGTAACGCGACAGATCAGCAGCTGCTTTCAGACCTTCAGGCGCTCAATTCCAGTGCCGATGCTGTTGCGACTGCGATACAAGACACGGCGGGCCAGCTGGACAATTTCGCTCAGGATTCACAAAATGCGGCAGTCGAGATGCGCACCGTCTTGGCAGAGACACTACCGGGTCTCAATGAGTCAATGAGCGCGTTGACCGCGAGCGCCGGTGCGTTCTCAGCGGCACTCGATGCCCAAAAGGATCAGCTCACCCAAGCTCAACAACTCTTGACCAACATCGACGAACAGCTGGTCGCGACTTCAGATGTTCTCGACAGGCTTGACGAAAATCTTGATCAAATCGACGACGGCATACAGACAACCCATAACGATCTTGTCGCACTCAGCCAGGCGTCCATTTGGAGCCGCCTCAGTTCATTGACGGGCCTGGACACGGAACAGATAGCTCAGTTTATTGCATCACCCGTCTCTATTGATGAGCACGTGGTGTTCCACGTGAACTCCTACGGTTCAGCGATGGCCGCCCTTTTCACCAATCTGTCCTTATGGATCGGTGCTTTTGTCCTCATGGTCATTTTCAAGCTCGAGGTGGATCCGGAGGGCGTTGACGGGTTGACTGTACGTCAGGCGTATTTTGGGCGGTTCCTACTTCTAGGAATGATCGCCGTGGTACAAGCCCTAGTCGTATGCATTGGTGACCTCATGATCGGGGTGCAGGCGGTCAGCAGTATCGGTTTCGTCGCAACAGGCGTTTTCACAGCTTTGGCATATTTGAACGTTATCTACGCTCTGTGCGTTGCCTTTGGCCATGTGGGAAGGGGCCTGTGTATTCTTCTCGTGGTCATGCAAATCCCGGGCGCTTCCGGACTTTATCCGATCGAAATGATGCCTGGGTTCTTCCGAGATCTCTATCCATTCTTACCATTCACGTATGGCATTGACGCGATGAGGGAGACCATCGGCGGCTTCTACCAAGGACACTACTGGTTCTACATGGCGGCGCTAGCAGCTTTCGTTGCGGCCGCGGTCCTCCTTGGCCTCGTTCTGCGCCGTAGATTAGCGAATATTATCTTGATGTTTAACCGCCAGATCGGTGCGACAGATCTCTTCATCAGTGAGACCGTACACGTGAAGGGCTCAGGTTACAGACTTTCGGACATCGTCCACGCCCTCCAAAACCGACAGGAATACCACGAGGATGTCACTCGGAGGTCCGAACGGTTCGCACAACGCTATCCGACACTCCTTCGTATAACAGTGCTTACCGGCCTCCTTCTCACCATCATTCTGGCCGTTGCCGGTTGGCTGTATCCATCTGCGAATGCCACCCTCCTCGCCGCATGGCTTGTGGTCAGCCTCATCACCATTGGAGTCATCATCGCTCTTGAATATGTCAAGGAGTCATTGGAGCGAGCGCAACAAATTGCGAATCTCGACGACTCTGTACTTAGCAGTGTTGCGCGTGCTGATGTTGGAAAGGCAAGGAATGCCGGCCGGGATGGTTCTGATGAGGTGATGGCTGCAGCTTTGCCGGCGCGGCAGGTACTTGGTGCAGAGGGTGAGAGGACAGAGGATGTCGTTTCGCTGACCGAAAGAGCGGACGAGGCAGTCACAAGTGGACCGGAGGAGCCGGAAGACGAAGCAACCTTAAATAGCGAGCCAGAGGACATTCGTGGCGATGAGAGCACGCCCGTTGTAGAGAGCTCGGACCTTGACAGCGAGGAAAATGGAAGCGAGCAAGACGGAAGGTCAGAAGTTGATTGCGTGACCGATCCTGATGGTCCTCCCGTGCTTGAGGACGAGAACCAGGTGCATGACGACGCCAAAGCGGCGGGCCGGCGTGGATCTGGACGACATCGAGCAGACGCCGACACTGACGGCAAGCAGGAGGAGAACGAATGAGAGACATACTTCGGCTCATACAGCGCGATCTCCATCGTGCTACCAGCAATGTTCTGGCATCGATCGTCATTTTCGGGCTCATTGTCATCCCCGCTCTATTTACGTGGTTCAACGTGATTGCCAGCTGGGATCCTTTCTCAAACACCAAGAACCTCAAAGTTGCCGTTGCCAGCTCCGATGTTGGTTATGAAAGCGACCTCATACCCGTTCGTATTAATGTTGGCGACCAGGCGCTGTCTGCTCTTCGCGCCAATGATGACTTTGACTGGGTCATTACATCTAAAGAGGACGCGATCGATGGAACGGAATCGGGCGCATATTATGCCGCGATCGTTCTACCGGAGTCCTTCAGTGCCGATATGGTGACGTTCTTCGCCGAGGGCCACGATAGCGATCCTATTGCATACTACACAAACGAAAAGAAGAACGCCCTTGCGCCGACTCTAACCGAGCAAGGTGCGGAAGGTGTGTCAGCCCGCATAACGCAGGTATTTACCGAAACCCTCAGCGACCTCGCCCTCGGATTAATCTCATCGCTGTCAGATTTCCTTACTGACGACGAGACGCGTGTAACTCTCGCACAGCTTGAACTGAGGGTTAGCAAGATTGGAAGCAACCTACGCGGCGCCGCGCAAACCGCAGAGGCCTTTGGTTCTCTCATTGAAAGCAGTAAGACTGTAGTTGGCGGTGCCAATGACCTTGTCAGTGGATCCAGCATGGCGATAGAGGGTGTGTCTACTGCTGTTTCGGATGGGTCCGCGGCAATCGAAGGTCTCCGCTCGAACGTGCAGACAGCAACCCAAGGGCTCGCGAATGCACTCGCGTCTACATCGGATGCCTACGACGATGTGAGCGCGAGCGTTGATAACTTATTTGCCGAGCTCGATTCTGGCAGCGTCTCACAGGCCGACGCCATCGACACGCTTGCCCAGGAAGTCCAACTACAGATCGACAGTTATACTCGCGCGCGCGACACGCTCCGGGACGAAATCGCCCCAATGTTGCCAGAGTCCGCGCTTGACGGAATTAATTCCGTCATCGCCAAGGTCGAGACAGCAATATCCCGTCAACAGGATGTCTATGACAGGCTCGTCTCCGCTGCGCAGGCTGTTCGAGACAACAACAGTGAAGCTCAATCCTCCCGCCAGGAGGTCCAGGATACAGTTGCGCAGGCGAAGCAGGCGATCGACGATGTGGAGAATGCCTACATATCCGATCTCAAGCCACAGCTCGACGAGCTGTCGTCAACGCTCGACACTATCAAGGTAGATATAGAAGCCATTGGTGCTGACCTCGCCTCAGCATCGTCGCGCCTGTCGGGACAGACAGATTCGGTGATGGCATCGCTGACACGCGCCTTTGAAGCCACGGGAGAAATCTCCGATTCGCTCAAAGAAACGGCAGACAAGTTCGACGAGGTTGCGGCATCGCTCGCACGCGCAGCTGACACCGGGAAGCTCGACGAGATCAGCGCGATCATCGGAACGGATCCGAGCATCCTCGCAAGATCCCTAGCGCAGCCTGTTGGGATAGAGCGGATCGCGGTATTCCCAGTCGCTAGCTTCGGTGCAGGAATGGCTCCGCTGTACATGGTCCTCGCTCTGTGGGTGGGAGCCTTGCTCATGACCGTTGCTATCAGAGTTGATGTCAAAGCGGACGTGCTACCCGGAAGCCCCGACCTCACACCAGCACAGCAGTATTTAGGCAGATATGGAATATTTGCCCTGGTGGGTCTTGCGCAGGCCAGCCTTGTCACAATTGGCCTGATTCTCTTCGTCCAGATCGAGGCGCGTCATCCTCTTTTATTGATACTGACGGGATGGGTCATTTCCATTGTTTTCACGCTCTTGATCTACACAGCAGTCGCCGCATTCGGCAATGCCGGAAAGGCTCTGGCTGTTCTTCTGCTCGTCGTCCAAATCTCTGGCTCCGGCGGGGCCTATCCACTCGCGGTTCTCCCGCAATGGTTCCAGCAGATCAGCCCCTTCCTTCCTGCAACGCATGCGATCGATGCTCTACGTTCAGCGATCGCGGGCGTCTACGGCGGTGACCTCTGGATCTGCCTTGGATTGCTTTGTCTGTTTGCGTTCCCTGCCCTGCTCATAGGACTTGTGCTAAGACGCCCGCTCATTCAGTTCAATCGCGGCCTGACCGAGGCATTGGAATCGACGAAGCTCATGTAACTGGGAGAACTCTCCGGAGGAAAATAGCGCGCGAACTGTCCAAGAAGTTCAGCCGCAAGCCGGGCGAGCGTGCTATGCATATGGTCTACGACCTACAGTGAAAGGTGGTTAAGAATAGAATCGCTTTAGACCGCGGGACAGTAACGCCTCTTCGGTGCGGAGAGTAAGTGACGGCACAACCCTTTCTGATCATGCGCTTAAGCCGTATCAACGTCCGAGTACACGACGGTGTCGCCGACGCGAACGATCGATGACACGTAGCCGAGGCGGTCATTCAACTCACCAGTGATGGATGCTTCAGTGAAGGTCGTGGAGTCGTTAAACGTAGGCACCTACAGAGCCGCCGAGTCGGGCAAGATCGCCTGGTCTGAGGTCGCAACTCTCTACCCGTCGCTGTGGGTTCCGGTGGATATCAAGGGCACCGGCAAGACCCACCGCCCTGACTTCGTGATCAACCGTGAGCACCTGAGGACGAATGCTGAGCCTGTGTCGTTCGCCGTCGAGGTGGAGATCTCAGGAAAGTCTCCGAAAGAGTTGAGACAGGTGATGGCCGCCTACGCTCAGGACAGACAGTTCAAGAAGATCATCTACGTGATGAAGAGCGAGGCGTTCGCGCGCAAGGTTCATCAGGCTGCGAAGGACGCTGGGATCGGTTCGAAGGTTGAGTTCGTCAAACTGCTCGACCGCGATGGGCATCCCTTCACTGGGAAGATGTGGCGACTGTGAAAGGTCTTGTTACCTACGCCTTGTTGAGGAACTGATCTATACCGACACGTCCCCCGACAAAGACCACGGCAGCGGCTGCAGCCCCGGCGACTCCGTACGCGACATACTTGGTGAGGTCCTTGAGAAACTGCTTGTTCTCGGAGTCCTTCGCTGACTCTTGTCGGGCAGTCTCCATGATCAGATCAAGGATGTCCTTCTTCTGTTCCCAGGTGAGTTCATCATCATCGAGTTGCCCCTCCAGGATCGCACGCACATCGGACCACGCTTGATGAACCTGTGCTTGGCTCTCGCTGTTACTCGCTAAGGACTTCTCCTGAGCCGTCTGGATCGTGTTTATTGCTTCCAGTGCGAATGCTTTGAACTCGGGGAACTGCGCTACTACCTTGAGAGCGACTTCCTTGTCCATATCGGGCATCATTGCCGCGAACCTCATGACGTTCTCTTTTGAAAGGTTCCTGAAGGATTCGATCCCCAGCGCCTTCTTGACATCAACGTCAGTCTTGTACTTCAACTTGACCCTCTTCTTCGCCCGTCGTGGCGGCTTCAATCTCTTCTGGGTGACGCTGAACGATGGAGTCAGCGAGTGTGGTCTCGATGATGTCACTCCTCACGAGAGCCACGATCCCCGCCTGCTGGATGTAGGTGCGTAGTCCTTTGGCTTCACCAGCCAGTTTCTCAATCTCTTTGCGAACGTGGTGGAGCGAGCCGTCAGGTGCGTCCCGTGCTTCACGCCAGTCTCTCGGTCGAACCTCAAACTCGACCGGCTCCAGCGCACCATAGGGGCCGTCCGCAGTCACACGGAGGCGATAGATGGTCGCGTCATCCTTGTCTTCGAGAAGGTCAAAGCTGCGACCGAGAGACCATCGGATCACTCGTCGCGGTGCCAGAGAGAGGATGCCGTCGCGCAGCCGTTCCTGAGCCACCGCCGTGGCACCCGAGTACGCGGGATGCTCAGGGATCGCTGGATCGATGACCACTTTGACGTTGCGAGCCATCGTTGGTCCGACGTTGCCGACCACCAACTGAAGCATCGTGCCTTGCTGATTGTCCGGTTGGATGTCCGCCCACACGTAGGGCTGTGCCGCCTAAACCATCAGATCCCGCTGGATCTTGGTCTGTTCCTTCGACTGTTCAACAGCCTTGTTCGCGGGTCTGAGCGCAACGAACGCCGCCACGGCTGCTGCGACAGCGCCGATTGCCGCGACGACTGCCGCAACCGTGTTCGGGTCCATCGCTCTTACCTCTCAGCGTCCAGTAATCTTCCAATAACTTCCAGTAACCGCCCCGTCCAGTAAGTTCTTACTGGACGCAGATCGTTGAAATACCAACGTCCTATACGTTAAACCGGAACTCCACGACGTCGCCGTCGGCCATGACGTAGTCCTTGCCCTCCATGCGCATTTTACCGTGGGCGCGGGCCTCGGCGATCGAGCCCTGCTCGACGAGGTCGGAAAAGGAGATGACCTCGGCCTTGATGAAGCCCTTTTCGAAGTCGGTGTGGATGACGCCGGCGGCCTGGGGCGCTTTCCAGCCCTTGCGGATGGTCCACGCGCGAGCCTCCTTGGGGCCGGCGGTGAGGTAGGTCTGCAGGCCGAGGGTATCGAAGCCGACGCGCGCGAGCTGGTCCAGGCCGGACTCGGTGATGCCGGCTTCGGCGAGCATCTCAGCGGCTTCGTCCTCCTCCAGTTCCACGAGCTCGGATTCGAACTTCGCGTCGAGGAAGATCGCCTCGGCGGGGGCGACGAGGGCGCGCAGGCGCTCCTGCATCTCGGTATCCGCGAGACCCTCGTCGTCGGTGTTGAAGACGAAGATGAACGGCTTGTTCGTCATGAGCTGGAAAGTGGCGAGATGCTCGGGATCGAGGCCCGCCTCGGCCGCGCCCTTGGAGAGCAGGATGCCACGCTCGAGCAGGTCCTTGGCGCCGAGCGCCGTGTCGAGGACGGCCTTGTCGACCTTCTTGCCGCGAACCTCCTTTTCGAGCCGCGGGATGGCGCGCTCCAGGGTTTGTAGGTCGGCGAGGATGAGCTCGGTGGCGATGGTTTCGATATCGGCGGCGGGATCGACGCGGCCGTCGACGTGGACGACGTCGGGATCGGAAAAGGCGCGGGTGACCTGGCAGATGGCGTCGGCCTCGCGGATATTGGCGAGGAACTGGTTGCCGAGGCCCTCGCCTTCCGAGGCGCCGCGCACGATGCCGGCGATGTCGACGAAGGAGACGGTGGCGGGCAGGATTTTTTGCGAGCCGAAGATCTCGGCCAGGACCTTGAGGCGCTCGTCCGGCAGCGGGACGACGCCGACGTTCGGTTCAATGGTCGCGAAGGGATAGTTCGCGGCGAGCACGCTCGCGCGGGTCAGGGCGTTGAAGAGGGTCGACTTGCCGACGTTGGGCAGTCCTGCAATTCCGATAGTTAAGGCCACGTCGTCCCACTTTACCTCCTTGCTAGGGCGGAAGTGGTGTGCCGTTAGCGACGCTCGCGGCGCTGTTCCAGCCGGTAACCGGCTATCGCGAGGACGCTCGCGGCGAGAAACCACGCGGCGACAATGCCCGCCGAGAGCCACAGGTTGATGGCGGGGTCCGTCATGATGAATTCGAGGTCAGCCGGCTCGGCGAGCGTACGCCAGGCCAGGGCGCCGAAGTGGTAGGTCGGCAGGAAGGGCGCGACCTTCTGGAAGACCTCGGGCAGCTGGGCGAGCGGCATGAAGAAGCCGGAGAGGAAGGACAGCGGCAAAAAGACGAGGTTAACGATCGTCGTCGCCGCTCCCGGGCGCGCCCAGTAGGCGATGGCCGCCCCGAACGGCGCGAACCAGATAGCGCCGCTGACGCAGATCGCGGCGGCGGCAAGGGCGCGCGGCCAGTGAAAGTCCACCTTGCCGAACAGGCTCGCGGTGGCGAGCAGGAGGGCGACCATCGCGATGGCGAAGATGATGTTCATCGCGAGTTTGCCGCCGAAGTACGTCGTCATCGTCATCGGGGTCGCGCGCATCCGGCGCAGCCAGCCCTGGGCGCGCTCGGTGGCGAGATCCGATCCGAAGGAGAACAGCGACTGGCTCACGACGCCGTAGGCCGCAAAGGAGACGACGAGGATCCCGGGCACGGCAAGGCCCGAGGGCAAGACGTTATCGCGGTTGGTGAGGCCAAACATGGCAAAGAGGATGACCGGCAGCAGCACGACGCCGACGACGTATTCGGGCAGGCGACGAAAGCGGGTGACTTCGGCGCGGATTTGGGCGGCCAGTGCGCTCATGCGTGGGCCTCGACTTTCTGGTTGTTCGCGACGTGGATGAAGGCGTCCTCCAGGGAGGCGCGGGTGACGGTGAGCTGGCTGAAGGGCAGGCCGGAGGTGACGAGCGCCGCGACGGTGGCGTCTGCGTCGGTGGCGGCAAGGCGCAGCCCGTCGGCGCTCTGTTCGACACCGATGACGCCCGTGAGCTCACCGAAGCGCTCGGCGGGCGCCTCGGATTGGAAGGCGAGGATCATGCGCGCGGATTTCGCGGCGAGCTCAGTTGGACTGCCGTCGGCGACGATCCGGCCGCCCGCGAGCATGATGACGCGTTCAGCATTGGCTTCGACCTCCGCGAGGTTATGGGAGGAGAAGATGACCGTCGCGCCGCGGGCCGTGAAGGCAGCGAGGCCCTCCCAAAATCGCCGCCGGGCCATGACGTCGAGGGCGGCGGTGGGTTCGTCGAGGTAGAGGACGTCGGGATCGCCGATGATGGCGATGCCAAAGCTCAGGCGCTGGCGCTGACCGCCAGAGAGCTGGCCGACGGTCTTGGTGCGGTGGGCCGTGAGGTCGGCAAAGTCGAGGACCTCCGCGACGGGCAGCGGCGCCGGGTAATAGTGGCCGACGAGGTCGAGGATCTCGGCGGCAGTCAGCGAGGTGGGCGCATCGGTATCCTGCAGCATCGCGCCGACACGGGCGCGTACCGCCCGATCCGTGGGCGAACCGCCAAGCACGCGCACGGACCCGCTCGTGGGCACCTGCAGCCCGAGCATCATCTCGATCGTCGTGGTCTTGCCGGCGCCATTCGGCCCGAGGATCGCCGTCGTCGTGCCGGTGGCGATCTCAAAGGAGACGCCGTCGACGGCCCGAATCTCCTCTGTCGTGCGGGAGCTGCGGGCCGAGAAGATCTTGGTCAGGTCGGTGGCGTGCACTGCGGAGTTCATGTCTTTCACGCTAGGGGCGGCTCGCGCTAGCGGGCAGGGTCCGCGGTCACGAGTATCGCGGGTGCCCACCCATGACTTGTGGCACCTGTGGGCGATCGCGCCGCCCGCTACGGTGGAGTCATGAATCCCCCTGGCGACGCCATCGATCCGCTCGAACGCGGCCTCGGTTGGGTCGGGATCGGCGCCTATGGCCTCATTGGCGTCGCGGCCGCGAGTCTGCTGCCGCCCCTGCCCGCGCTGTTCTGGGTCTGCTACGGGATCGGTCTCCTCGGGCATCTCGTCATGTTCGTTGCGCGCAACGTGACGGTGGAGCGCGCGGCCGCCGTCGTCATTGCGCTCAGCACCCTCGCGCTGCCGCTCATTGACGTCGCGGGCGGCCTCGCCTTTGTGGCGCTCGTGATTGCCGCCGCCGTCGTCGCACTCCAGTTTTCGCAGCGCGCTGGCTACGTCTTCGTCGCGGCCCAGTGCCTCGTAGCGCTGGCCAATCCCGGCCTCGACTGGCTGATCAACGTCCTGCTGATTGCTCTGCTCTCGCTGTTCGCGGTGTTCGTCTCTGGCTTGCTGCTACGCGAGGCCAAGGCCCGCGCCGAGCTAGCTGCCGCGCAATCCAAACTGGCCGAGACGACGCGCGCTGCCGAACGCCTGCGGATTTCTCGCGACCTGCACGACCGCGTCGGGCACCAGCTGTCCGCGCTCGCGGTGAACCTCGAGGCGGCGAGCCACCTGACGGCGGGCGCGCCGACTCATGACCACGTCGAACAATCCCGCCTGCTCGCCAAGCGCGCGCTGTCGGAGATCAGGGAGGTCGTCTCCCAGCTTCGCGGCGATGACGACGACCCGTTCCTCGCGCGGCTTGAGGCCTTCGTCCGCCGCATTCCCTCCCCCAGGCTGATTGTCGATATCGCGCCGGACTTCACGGTCGATCCGGAGCTCGTGGGGGACCTCCTGCTTGCCACGCAAGAGGCGATCACCAACGCGGTGCGGCACGCGGATGCCTCCGCGATCCGGGTTCGCGGCGTGCGCGAAGGCGGCCTGCTGCGGCTTCGCATTACCGACGATGGCCATGGCGTGAACGAACTCGCGGTGGGCAATGGCATGCGGGGCATGGTCGAACGCATGAGCGCGATCGGCGGCAGCGCCCACTTCGATCCGGACCCGCCCGGCTTTACCGTCGAGCTCACTGCCCCGGCCGCTAGGAGCGTGCATGTCTAACCGGCTTCGAGTTCTCCTCGCGGACGATCAATTCCTGGTGCGCGCCGGGATCGTCTCCCTGCTCGGGCTCGATCCCGGCATCGACGTCGTCGCGGAAGCAAGCGATGGCGAGCAGGCCCTCGAGCTCGTCGCGAGCCACCGGCCCGATGTGCTCCTGCTCGACCTTCGCATGCCCCGCCTCGACGGTATCGGCGTCCTGACGCGACTGCGGGAGGACAACGATCCCACGCCCGTTCTCGTGTTGACCACCTTCGACGACGATGAGCAGGTCGTCGCCGCGATGCGCGCCGGAGCGCGCGGCTATCTGCTGAAGGACGTCACGCTCGAGGAACTCACGGCTGCGCTGCGGCAGGTTGCGGCCGGGCAGCGCTATATTCAGCCCGCGATTACGGCCACCCTGGTCGCGCACTTTGCTGACCCGGAACCGGCTGAGCCGCCCGCCTATATCCCGCGCCTGACCGACCGCGAGCTCGATGTGCTCAGGCTGCTCGCGGCCGGTTGGCCGAATCGGGATATCGCCGAATCGCTTCACCTTGCGGAAGGCACGGTCAAGAACCACGTCTCGGCGATTATGGACAAGCTCGGCGTGCGCGATCGGACGAAGGCGGTCTTGCGGGCGCTCGAGCTGGGCTTGTTGTCGCGTTCCTAGCCGAATAGGTCCGCAAATGAGCTGTAGAACCAGCCGATGCGGTTAACGAGCAGGAAAACCAGGGCACAGAACAGGAGCTGTCCCAGCACCATTGCGGCCGGAGCCAGCCGTTGCAGCCACCGCCGCTTGGAGGTCGGCTCAGTATCGCGCGCGAGCTCGGGGCCGATGATCGCGATCAGCAGACAGACCAGCGTCAGCACACCGACGATCGTCGCCAGCTTGGCAGAGGTCAGGCCCAGGGGCGTTGATGGTCCCCACATGAGGTCAGTTGCGAACACTGTTTTCTCCGATCCACTTCAGCGCGGCGGGGAACTGCTTGTACCAGTTCTTCCAGCCGTGGCCGCCCTTGTCGTAGGGCAAGACGTCAATGCGGTCGCCGGGCTTGGCCTTCGCCTTGATTGCGTTCGCATCCTCAATCGTTCCCGGATCATCCTTCGAGCCGATCAGCAGCAGACGGACGGGAATCTCGCGGTCCTTGTTCGCGACGAGTGCCGTCAGCTTGTTGGCATCGCGCACACTTGGGTTGTTCGCCAGGCCGCCGTCGATCGGCGTGTTGTAGCCGTGGAACCACACGTTGGCGCCAAAGACGTCGGGATGGGTGAGAGCAAGCCTCGTCGAACAGTACGCCCCGGCACTGACGCCGGTGATCGTCCAGTCATCCTTGTTCGTCGAGACGTTGTAGTTCGCGCGAATCACGTTGGGGACGTCGTTGACGATCCACGATTCGACCTTCGGTCGGCCCGTGAAGTCGGCGCAGTCGGTCGCCTGACCGAAGATGTTCATCGACGTGCTCACCACAATGGTGGGCGGCAGCGTTCCCGCATCGATCGCTTCCTGGACCCACTTTTGTACGCCGATCGCGGTCTGAATCGCTCCGGCCCGTCCCGGGTTTCCGGGGAGTGAATAAATGACGTTGTACGGCCCCTTCGAAGGGTCGTAGCCGCGCGGCGTCCACACGCGAATTTCTTCCGTAATGCCCGACGTCGGGCCGGTGAAGCTGACCTTCTTAATGCCTTCTTCATCGGAGTCGACAAAGTTGACTTTGTAGGGCGAATCCTCCGGCGTATTGCTCGGCTCGATCGGGTCCGCAACTACCTCGGTAGGAGCGCCTTTCGGGACGAAAACCGAGAAGTACTCAAAGGCGTCGCCCGCCTGCTTAAAAAAGTCAAAATGCCGGTTGACCATGAGCGCGCCCGTCGTCACCGCAAGTACGCAGGCGGCGAGGGTCGCAAGGAGGCGCTGGAGAATTCTCAAGAAGCGGCCGCCTGGCGCACGGTAGATCAAGAAGATCGCGAGCGCCGTCATCGCCAGGGTGATGATGATGGCGCCGGCGATCACCGGGGTACTCGTTATATCCACGTTATGAAATTCTTGTGTTTGGACCTGGTAGAAACATCAACCGCCAGGCGGACACATGTATGAGGGTTTCTCCGACTAGACGGCGATCGTGTCGGTACGGTGCGTCATGCTGGGAGCATGGATGCCTTAACACTCGTGTTCGTTGTCCTCGCGCTGGCCGTGGGAGTCGCACTCGGCTACCTGCTCGCCGGCCGGAAGGACTCGGCAGAAAAGACCGCGATGGCCATGCGGATCGGGACCGCCGAAGGCAAAGTCGCCGAGCTGACCGCGCTGGCCGAGCGCCAGGCCGAAGACGAGGCCGGCTACCGCTCCCTGCAGCGCATGGTCGGCCCCCTGGAGACGCGGCTCATCGAACTTCATCGCCAGGTCACCACCACCGAGCGGGACCAGGCGGCTGCCGCCGCCGAACTGCGCGAGCAGTTGAAGGCACATGCGCTCACCGGAGCCGAGCTCTCCCGCAGCACCTCGATGCTCGCCGGGGCGCTGCGCAACGCCTCGAGCCGTGGCATGTGGGGTGAGGTGGAACTCGAGCGGCTCGTGGAAGCAGCCGGAATGCAGCGGCACACCGACTTCACGACGCAAACGGGGCTCGCCGGTGGCGCTCGACCGGACATGATCATTCACCTGCCCGCCGGCGCCGCCATCGCGCTCGATGCCAAGGTCCCCTTCGATGCCTATCTGCTCGCGACCGAACTCGTGGAGGACCCGAGCGCCGAGGCCGCCGCCCGGCGCACGGAGCTGCTGAAGGAGCACGCAAAGTCAATGAAGCGCCACATCGATGCGCTCGCCGCCCGCAACTACCCCGAGGCGCTCAATGGCGGAATCGACCTGACCGTCATGTTTGTTCCTGCCGAGCCCCTTCTCGCCGCCGCGTGCACCACGGATCCAACGCTCTTGGAATACGCCCTGCGGAAACGCATCTCGCTCGCCACCCCGGTCTCGCTGCTCGCGATTCTGCGCAATATTGCCGCCACCTGGTCCCGGGAGGAAGTGAGTGAGCGGGCAAGTCAATTGCTGGAGGCAAGCCAGGAGATGGTGCGGCGCCTCGCCACGTTTGCGCAGCACCTCGATGGGGTTGGTAAATCGCTCGACGGTTCGATCAAGGCCTATAACAAGGCCGTGGGATCGTTCGATTCGCGACTTACCGTGCACGCACGGGCGCTCGCCGACCTCGGCGTTGCCGACGTTCCGCAGGTCCGCCAGGTCGAGGTCGCGCCCCGAACGGTCAGCTACCAGGACGAGGATTAGTCGTTGCGTCGCACCTTGTGCGGGCGGTCCGGCTGGTAGCCGGCCGCTTTCAGGTCGGCACGCAGGTTCTTTGGCAGCGAGAAGATGATGTCCTCCGTGGCGGTGCGGACTTCCTCAACCCGGCCAATCCCCAGCTCGCCGAGGCGAGTGACAACCTCGCGGACCAGGATCTCGGGCACCGAAGCGCCCGACGTCAGGCCCACGGTCTTCGCATCCTTGACCCATTCCGGGTCGACCTCATCGGCCTTGTCGACGCGGTAGGCCGCGCGCGCACCAGCCTCGAGGGCCACCTCGACGAGGCGCACCGAGTTTGACGAGTTCGCCGATCCGACGACGATGACGACATCGCAGTCAGGTGCCAGCTTCTTCACCGCAACCTGGCGGTTTTGCGTCGCGTAGCAAATATCGTCCGAAGGCGGGTCCTGCAGCTTGGGGAACCGCTTGCGCAACAGGCCGACGGTCTCCATCGTTTCGTCCACGCTCAACGTCGTTTGCGAAAGCCACACGACCTTATCGGGATCACGAACCTCGACCTTATCGACCTCATGCGGGCCGTTGACCACCTGGATGTGGTCGGGGGCCTCACCGTGTGTGCCCTCGACTTCTTCGTGCCCATCGTGACCGATGAGCAGAATGTCGTAGTCGCCGTTGGCGAACCGCACGGCCTCCTTGTGGACCTTCGTCACCAGCGGGCACGTGGCATCGATGGTCTGCAACTGGCGCTGGGCCGCCTCCGCATGGACCTGCGGGGAGACACCATGGGCGGAAAAGACGACCCGCGCGCCTTCGGGCACCTCATCGGTTTCCGAAACGAAAATCGCTCCGCGCTTTGTCAGCGTCTCGACAACGAACTTGTTGTGCACGATTTCCTTGCGGACATACACCGGCGCACCGTAGTGTTCGAGCGCCTTTTCGACCGCGTCGACGGCACGGTCGACGCCCGCGCAATACCCGCGCGGGGCGGCGAGCAAGATCTTGCGATCGGGATCGGCATCGACTCCCGGAGTCACCGCCGGGATCTCATCGGGGAACGCGGACGCACCTGCAAGCGAAGTCGGAGTAGTCACGATCCCTAGGCTACCGTGACGACCGATTTGCCGCGTTGGGGTGTGACACGTTCATCGGCCCTGCCATGTCCGTGCACTCTGACATGCTTAAGACATGCCGCCAATCGATCGTTCGCTTGCCGCTACCGCACGGGAGACCTCCGCAGAGAACCCGTGGCCCTTGCGCCTGCTCAATACCAAGATCGATGAGTACATCAAAAAGATGAGCCCGCTGTGGGTGGAGGGCCAACTCGTCCAGGTCAATCGCCGTCCCGGCGCCGCCATGGTTTTCATGACGCTGCGCGATACCGACACCGATATGTCGATGAATGTCTCGATGTTCGCTCGGGACTTCGACGCCATCGAGGTGCCGATCGATGACGGGGCACACGTCGTGTTGCACGCCAAGCCGACGTTTTGGGTCAAGCGCGGTTCCCTGCAGCTGCAGGCCAAGGAGATTCGCTCCGTCGGGCTCGGGGCGCTGCTCGCGAAGCTAGAAGAACTCAAGCGCTTGCTCGCAGCCGAAGGACTGTTCGATCCCAAGCGCAAGGTCCCACTACCCTTCCTGCCGCGCCGCATTGGGCTTGTGTGCGGGCGGGAATCAAAGGCCGAGCACGACGTTGTCGTGAACGCTCGGGCGCGCTGGCCCGGAATCGAATTCGACATCCGGGAAGTCGCCGTTCAGGGCGCCTACGCGGTAGCCGAAGTATGCGAGGCGATCGAATCGCTCGATGCCGATCCGGCCGTTGACGTCATCATCGTCGCGCGCGGCGGCGGCAGCGTGGAAGACCTCCTGCCGTTTTCCAATGAGCGCATGGTTCGGGTCGCGTCCGCGTGCGTCACTCCCCTCGTGTCCGCCATCGGGCATGAGACCGATACCCCGTTACTCGATCTCGTCGCCGATTTTCGCGCCTCCACACCCACGGACGCGGCCCGCCGCGTCGTGCCCGATGTCGCTGAGGAGCGCCGGCAGTTGTCCGTCGCGCAAGCGCGCCTCAACCAGGCAATTGAGCTGCGGCTGCAGCGAGAAGCCGAAGGCCTCGCGGCGCTGCGCCGCCATCCCGTCATGGCCCGCCCCGAGGTCATGCTCGACCGGCAGGCCGAGCTCCTGGTTTCGACTCGCGAGCGCCTCTCCCGGCACGTCGCTCATCTCATCGACCTCGCCGCGGCCGATATCACCCGGCTGCGTTCACGGGTGCGGGACCTCTCCCCCGCGACGGTCTTGGAGCGAGGCTACGCCGTCGTGCGTGACCGCGACGGCCACGTCATCACCGACGCCGAACAGACCACCGTCGGTGACCGTTATGACGTCATCGTCCATCGCGGCCGGATCGGCGTCGAAGTCGTTGCCGCCACCACCGAGAGCTTCACGGAAGGATCCTCATGACAGACCAACGCCCCGATATTGCCTCCCTCGGCTACGAACAAGCGCGAGACGAATTAGTCCGCGTCGTCCAACAACTAGAGTCCGGCGGTGCCGGCCTGGAAGAATCACTACAGCTGTGGGAACGCGGCGAAGCCCTCGCCAACCGATGCGAGGAGTGGCTCGCAGGCGCGCGGGAGCGACTCGCGGAAGCCAAGGCTCGCCGCGATCAGCCTGAGGATTCACCCGAGGAGAGTTCATGACCGGCACCATTCTCGTGATCGGCGAGGCTCTGATCGACGAAGTCCACCGCGGCGAGGACGTCGCCCGCCATCCAGGTGGCTCGCCCGCTAACGTCGCGCTCGGTCTCGCTCGCCTCGATAACGAGGTCACGCTCCTATCGCAATGGGGCAGCGACGACGATGGCGAGCTCCTAGCCGATCACCTGACGGACTCCGGGGTTGAGATCTTTCCCGGCACCCGCACCGCGGCAGATACCTCCCGCGCCATCGCGACGCTCGATGAGACGGGCGCCGCGACCTACGATTTCCAGCTCACGTGGGACCCCCAACCCAATGGCGACTTCTCCGAGGTGTACCACGTCCATACCGGATCGATCGCCACCGTGATCCAGCCCGGTGCCGCCACGGTCGAACGCCTCGTCGCCGCACTGCGCTCCCAGGCAACGATCTCCCTAGACCCCAATGCCCGGCCGACCCTCATGGGTGAACCTCACGAGGCGTTCGCTCAGATCTCGCAGTTGCTCGTCAATGCCGACATCGTCAAGGCCTCCGATGAGGACGTGGATTGGTTCACCGGTGGTAGCCCTGTCACGGCCGTGGCCCGGGAATGGCTCGAACGCGGGGCAGGCCTCGTCGTCATCACCAAAGGGGCCGACGGCGTGAGCGTCTACAGTGCTAGCGGCGAGGCATCCCAGCCCGCATTTTCCACGACCGTCGCCGATACGGTGGGCGCGGGCGATTCGCTCATGGGCGGGCTCATCGATGCCCTCGGTCGCCTCGACCTGCTCGGGGCCCACCGCCGCCAGGAACTCAAGGCCATCAGCCAGGATGACCTTTCCAAGGTCGTGACGTGGGCGAGCGCGATTTCTGCGATCACCGTCTCGCGCGATGGCGCGAACCCGCCAACGACCGCCGAGGTTCGGGACTTCCTATCTGAGCGGGACATCGCCTCCCCCTTTTAGGATCGGTAAGCTGCCACCATGACGAATGCGTGGCACACCCCCGACGGGGCCCTGCAGCTCCTGATCGAAGGCAACACTCGCTTCGCCTCCGGGCACCCGCACCACCCCCGCCAGGACGCCGCCGCGCGCGCCACGCTCCTGAAGGGCCAAACACCGCACACCTGCGTGATTTCCTGCGCGGATTCGCGCGTCCCCCCGGAAATCCTGTTTGATCAGGGCTTCGGCGACATGTTCGTCGTGCGCAACGGCGGCCACATCCCCACCGATGTCGTCATCGCCTCAGCCGAATTCGCGCACGTCGTCGCCAAATGCTCCCTCATCGTCGTTCTCGGGCACGAGGGCTGCAAGGCCTTGGAGTTTGCGCGAGCAATCCGCGCTGGCGAGGACGTCAACCTGCCCGGCTCAACCTCGGTGTTGACCAACGGTGTCATCGCCGATCTCGTCAACGACGACGGTTCGCTCTTCCCCACGGTCTCGCGCATCGTCGATCGGCTCCGCGGCTCCCAGGTCATCACGAAAGCCGAAAACGCCGGCAAGATCCGCGTGCTCGGTGCCGGATACCACCTGCACAGCGGCCTGGTGGAGTGGCTCTAGTCCAGCAGGCTTGTCACGAGATCAGCGATCTCGCTTCGCTCCGACTTCGTGAGCGTCACGTGCGCGAAAAGCTTGTGGTTCTTCAGCTTTTCGATCACGGCCACGACGCCGTCGTGGCGTCCCACGCGAAGGTTGTCGCGCTGAGCGATGTCGTGGGTGAGAATCACCTTCGCGTTCTGGCCCACGCGCGATAGGACCGTCAAAAGGACATTGCGTTCCAGCGACTGCGCCTCATCGACGATGACGAAGGCATCGTGCAGCGTGCGGCCACGAATGTGGGTGAGCGGCAGGATCTCAAGCAGGCCGCGCGTTGCCACTTCTTCGGTCACCTCCGGAGCAACGACGGCCGACAGCGTGTCATAGACGGCCTGGCCCCACGGGTCCATCTTTTCCGCCTCCGAGCCGGGAAGATAGCCCAGCTGCTGACCGCCCACGGCATATAGGGGACGGAAGACCATGATCTTACGGTATTTGCGCTGCTCGAGGGTGAGTTCCAAGCCCGCCGCGAGGGCGAGCGCCGACTTACCGGTTCCGGCGCGACCGCCGAGGGAGAGGATCCCGATGTCATCGTTCATGAGGTGCTCGATCGCGACCCGCTGTTCGGCGCTGCGCCCGCGCAGTCCGAAGATCTCGCGATCGGTGCGGATGACACGCAGTTTACCGTCGGCCCCGACCGTGCCGAGCGCTGAGCCACGCGCGGAGGTCAGGATCACCCCGGTATGGATCGGCTGGTCGGCCAGCTCATCGCCGGCCAGCAAGTTATCGATCTCGAGCTCGCCGTGTTCCCACAGCTGCGACATTTCCTCTTCGGTCAGCTCGGCCCGCGTCATGCCCGTCCAGCCGGACTCGATGACCTGCTGCGCCAAATACTCTTCGGATGCGAGGCCGACGGCAGAGGCCTTCACACGCATCGGCAGATCCTTGGAGACCACGACGACGTCGTGGCCGTCGGCCGCGAGCTGTGCGGCGACGGAAAGGATCCGCGAATCGTTGTCCCCGAGCTGGAGCCCAGACGGCAGCGCATCGGACTTCTCGTGCTGCAAATCGACCCACAGCCGGCCGCCGTCGCCGACGGGAACCGGCATATCTAGCCGGCCAAACTCGACGCGCAGGTCATCGAGCGCGTGCAGGGCCTGGCGGGCGTAGTAGCCGAGTTCGGGGTGGGAGCGTTTCAGCTCGAGTTCCGTGACCACGATGATCGGAAGCACGACATCATGCTCCGCGAATCGCTGCAGGGCGCCGGGATCGGACAGGAGAACGGAGGTGTCGATGAGATAGGTGCGCACACCCTCTCGACGTTCGATGAGCGGTGTGGACGTCATATCTGAAACCTAACCGGCAAGCCGGCTGCGTGCATGCTCGCCGCGCCAACGGGCGGCAAGGCCGCCAAGAGTTTGCCCGCTGCTCACCTCGCCGCTACTCGGACAGGGCGACCACCACCTTCGCGCTGCGCCACAATAGGGGCAGCGACGAAGGAGAAATCATGAGCTTGCGGCCCGCGCGCCTCGCCGGAACGATCACGGTTCCGGCCAATAAATCGGTGGCCCAACGCGCCCTCATTGCCTCCGCCCTGGCCGGCGAGCGCCTCACCGATCCGCCGCAGTTGCGCATCGAGAATCCCGGCGCCGACATCGTCTCCACCGCGCACGCGATGGCGGACCTCGGCGCCCTCAGCATCGACGTCCTGACCGACGACCTGCTGGTCGCGACTTGCTATGGCGCCCCCGACACCCTCGGTACCCCCGACGCGCCCCTCGTTCTCGATTGCGGAAACTCGGGAACCGGCATGCGGCTGCTCATGGGAGCCCTCGCCAGCCTGCTCGCCGATCGCGAGGGCGCCGTCACCCTCACCGGGGATTCCTCACTGTCGAGCCGGCCCATGGATCGGGTGGCCGCGCCGCTGCGCGAGATGGGTGCTCGCATCGAAACCTCAAAGGGCACCGCCCCCGTCACGATCACCGGCCCGGCCCCGCTGCACCCCATCGATATCGAGCTGCCCGTGCCCTCGGCCCAGGTCCTCGCCGCCCTGTGCTTTGCCGCGCTCGCCGCCCCCGGCACCACCCGTATCACGCTGCCTGGCCCTTCCCGCGACCACACCGAGCGCTTCTTTGCCTTTTGTGGCGTCGACATCCGCCGCGAGGGCGCCCCGCAAACCCGCACGACGATCACCGGCCCCGCCCGCCTCACGCTGCGCGAATTCAGTGTCCCCGGCGACGAGTCCTCCGCGGCGTTCTGGCTCGTGGCGGCCACCATCCACCCCGACGCCGACCTCACGCTGCCCGCCGTCGGCCTGAACCCGACCCGCACGGCCCTGATCGCCACGCTGCGCCACATGGGCGCCGACATCACGCTCACCCCCGATGACACGACCGGCCCCGAGCCCTCCGGCACGATCGAGGTCCGCTCCGCACCGCTGCTGTCCCCCATCACCATCGCGGGCGCCGAAACCGCAGACCTCATCGACGAACTGCCCATCCTCGCCCTCGCGATGGCGGGCGCCGGCGGCACCAGCGAACTTCGCGATGCCGCCGAGATGCGTGTCAAGGAATCCGACCGCATCGCCCTGACCTGCGCGATGCTCACCGCCGCCGGCATCGACGTCACCGAAACTCCCGACGGCTGGCGCATCACGGGCTCGCCGCGCCGCTACCCCACCGCCGACGCACCGCCCGAGGCGATCCGGACCGACGGCGATCACCGCATCGCCATGGCCGCCGCGATCCTCACCGCGAGCCAGCTGGCGCCCCGGGCGATCATCGCCGACGATCCGCACTGCGCGGCGGTCTCCTATCCCGGCTTCGCGGCCGATCTCGCCGCGGCAACTGAACGCCGCGACGCGCCGCAGCAGTGATCCGGGGGATACTAGGCGCATGACCGGGCGCACGTTCACTCTCTTTGGCCATCACATCGGCTATTCGGCCTCCCCGGTGATCATGGCCGCGGCCTTCGCCGCCCTCGACATGCCCCACCGCTACACGCTGAGCGACGTCAGCCCCGAGGACTTTCCCGCCGCACTGAACGCGCTGCGCGGCACCGACGGCGGCGCCAATGTCACCGTCCCGCACAAGCAGCGCGCCGCCGAACTCGTCGACGAACTCACGGGCCCGGCCGCGCGCCTGGGCGCCGTCAACACGATCGAGGTCGACGGCGACCGCCTCATCGGCCACAACACCGATTATCCCGCGATCCTCGACGAGCTCGACGCCCTCGGAACAACGCCTCGCCGGGCCGCGGTCCTCGGCGCGGGCGGCGCCGCAAGCGCCGTCACCCTGGCCCTTGCCGAGCGCGGTATCGAGGCCACAACGCTCGCGCGCCGGACCGGCACCTGGGGGCAGATTGCGGCCGAAGTGCCGCGCTGCGACCTGCTCATTAACGCCACCCCAATCGGCACGCAGTCCGAGGAACTGCCCGTTGATCGCGGCTTGCTGCGCAGCGATCTCGCGGTCTTTGATCTCGTCTACCGGCCCACGCCCACCGCGCTCGTGGCCGCCGCCCGCGAGCTCGGCGCACCCGCGCGCGCCGGCGCCGGAATGCTCGCCGGCCAGGGCGCCCGCGCCCTTGAGATCTGGACGGGAACCGAGGTTCCGGTGCGCCTTATGCTTACCGCCCTGCTGACAACCCTGGGAGCCAGCCATGTCTAGTGTCATCCTCGTCGGAATGCCCGGCGTCGGAAAGACGACCGTCGGGACCGAGCTTGCGCGCTCGCTCAACCTGCCCTTTATCGACCTCGACGAGGTCTTTGCCCGCGAGGAGAAGGCGAGCCCCGCGGACTATATCCGCGCCCACGGCGAGGCTGCATTCCGCGCCCGCGAGAGCGCGCTCATCACCCGGATCGTCACGGGCGATGCCGCCGTCTACGCCACGGGCGGTGGCGCCGTCGTCGATCCGATCGCACGCTGGCACCTGTGGCACGCGGGCACCGTCGTCTGGCTCGACGCGCCCGATCACGTGCTGCGCAACCGGTTGTCGATGGATGAAACGCAGCGACCGCTCACGACGACGGCCGAGCAACTCGCCGAGCGCCGTACCCAACGGCTGCCCTACTACCGCGCGGCCGATATCCACGTCGATTCGACCGCGCAGGCCGAGCGGATCGCCGCCCACATCGCCCAGCAACTCGCCGATCTCAGCCGGGCGCGCGCGGCCGGCCGGCCCGATCCGGGCCGCCTGCTGTTCAAGATGATGACGCGCCGAGATCACCCCATGGGCCCGGCGCAGGCGACGATCGCCTTTGCCGACCGGCTGCCCGGCGCCTTCCTGTCCGATCTCATCGCGAACGCCTCGGCCGGCACACCGGTGCTCGTCGCGGATAAGAACCCCGCCGCCGCGCACCCCGACCTCATGAGCATTCTGCCGAGCTCGCGGCAGTGGCTGCTCGACGCCGGGGAGGAAAACAAGCGCCTCGCCACCGCCGAAGCGCTGCTGGAGTTCGCCGCGAGCGTGCGTGCTGAACGCAAGGACGCCTGGCTGGCGCTCGGCGGCGGCACGACGGGCGACCTCGTCGGCACCGCCGCGGCGCTGTACATGCGCGGCGCGCCGCTCATCCAACTGCCGACGACGTGGCTCGCGATGAGCGATGCCGCGATCGGCGGCAAGGTCGCCGTAGACCTGTCGGCCGCGAAGAACTCCGCGGGCGCGTTCTGGCCGCCCGTCGCCGTCATCGCCGACGTGTCCACGCTGACCTCGCTGCCGCGTGATCTCCTGCTCGATGGCATGGGCGAAACCCTGAAGTCGGGCCTCATCGGCGATCCCTGGCTCTTCGACCTCGTCGAGGCCAAGGGCCGCGCCGCCCTGTCGACGAGCGAGCCCGATCTGGCGGCGCGCTACGCCATGATCGAGCGGTCCGCGCTGCTCAAGCTCGGCGTCGTCGAGCGCGATCCCTTCGAGGAGGGCGAGCGCCGCAACCTGAACCTCGGCCACACGATCGGCCACGCGCTCGAGATCGAATCCGGCTACCGCCTGCCCCACGGCCGCGCCGTCATCTTGGGCCTGCGCGCCGTCGCCCACATCGCCCGCGGGCGCGGCGCCGATCCGGCCTTCATTCAGCGCATCGACGACGTCGCGGCGGACCTCGGCTTCGAACTCACCCGCCGCTTCGATCCCGCCGTCGTCACGAGCGCCCTGAAGGGCGACAAGAAATCCCATCGCGGCAAGGTGCGCTGGATCCTGCCGATGGCGCTCGGCGAGGTCGTCCAGGCCGATGACGTGAGTGAAGCAGAAGTCGATGCGGCCCTCGCGGCCATCTCGGAGTAGCCATGCGTATCCTCGTCGTCAACGGCCCGAACCTTGCGATGCTCGGCACCCGCCAGCCGGAGATTTACGGCTCGATGAGCCTTGCCGAGATCATCGCGGCGATGCGCGAGCACGCCGCAGAGCGCGGCCATGAGCTCGCTGATTTCCAGTCCAATCACGAAGGCAGCGCGATCGACCGGCTCGAGCAGCGCGACTTCGATGCGCTCATCATCAACCCCGGCGCGTGGACGCACTACTCCTATGCGCTGCGCGACGCCCTGGCCGCGCTGAGCTGCCCCATCATCGAGGTGCATATCTCCGACGTCGAGGCACGCGAGGAGTTCCGCAAGATCAACGTCATCCGCGACGTGACGAGCGCCCACATTGTCGGCCGCGGCTGGCCGGGCTACCTCGAGGCGATCGACGCGCTCGGCTAACGCCCCATCCGCCGTTCGCGCTGCCCGTAGTCACGCAGCGCGCGCAAGAAATCGGTGCGCCGAAAATCCGGCCAGTACGCCTCACAGAAGTAGTACTCGGAGTGCACGGATTGCCACAGCAAAAAGCCGCCGAGGCGCTGCTCCCCGCTCGTGCGGATGACGAGGTCCGGATCGGGTAGACCCGCGGTGTACAGGTGCGCGGTGATGTCCTCGACGGTGAGCGAATCGGCGACCTCACCGAGTTCGCGGCCGCTCGCGGCCTGGGAGCGCAGGAAGTTTCGCACGGCGTCAGTGATCTCGTGCCGGCCCCCATAGCCTACGGCGACGTTGACGACCATCGCGTCCTTCGCCACCCCGCTGCGGCGATTGCGCGCTTCGGCCTCCGCCAAACAGGTGCTGGCCGCCTCGGGCAGCAGTTCGAGCGCTCCGGTGACCCGCAGGCGCCACCGCCCGTCGTCGGCGATCTTGTCGACGGCGCCGCAGATGATGTCGAGCAGCTGGCTGAGCTCGTCGCTGGAGCGCGAGAGGTTATCGGTGGACAGCATCCACAGGGTGACAACGTCGACGCCCGTATCCGCGCTCCAGGTGAGCAGCTCGGAGATTTTGTCGGCGCCCTTTTGGTGGCCGTGGGAGGCGGGCGTGCCCAGGGCCTTGGCCCAGCGCCGATTGCCGTCCAAAATGACGCCGATATGCCGCGGAACGTTGTGCTTGTCGAGCTGGCGCGCAAGCCGTCGCTCGTACATCGGATACAGCAGCGAGCTCAAAGCCATGTGCGTTCCTTCCTCGCGGGTGCGTGGCGGGTTTCCCTTCCGTCATTGTGTCAGGAAAATAGGGACGTGAGATGGACTTCTTCTGCTCGACTCTATCCAACACGTGTGGTTACGATGGCGTAGGTTACGAGTGCGTAAGTTAGGAGGGTTCATGACTCATCGCGTGAAGCTTCGCTCGACGTCATCCACGTCTGCCCGCATGGCTGATCGGATGGAGGATATGTTCGAACAGGTCAAGCCCCGCTTCCGCGGCTGGATCCACGCCGTCACCGCTCCGCTCGCGCTCGCCGCCGGCATTGTCCTCATTGCGCTGACCCCGACCGCCATGGGCAAGATCGCGGTCTCCATCTTTGCCGCCAGCACCGTCGTGCTGTTTGGGCATTCGGCGGTCTATCACCGCGGCACGTGGTCCGCGAAGGTCGGGGCGATCCTGCGCCGGATGGATCACGCCAACATCTTCTTGCTCATCGCCGGAACCTATACCCCGCTCTCGCTCTTCCTCCTCGACCGCGCCACCGCGACGACGGTGCTCACCGTCGTGTGGGGCGGCGCGCTCGCCGGCATCCTGCTGCGCGTGCTGTGGCTGCACGCCCCACGCTGGCTGTATGTGCCGCTATACATCGCCCTTGGCTGGGTAGCCGTCTGGTTCCTGCCGCAGTTCTGGCACGCCGGTGGGCCCGCGATCGTGTGGCTCGTGGTCGCCGGCGGTATCTCCTACACGCTCGGGGCCGTCGTCTACGCGCTGAAGTGGCCGGATCCCGCACCGCGCTGGTTCGGCTTCCACGAGATTTTCCACGTCTGCACGGTCATCGGGTACGCCTGCCACTGCGTCGCGGTCTTTATGGCTGCGCTCACCTTGCGCTAGCGAGGTAACGCGCGTGGTGACGCGCGGAGCTCTAGGCTGGTGGCATCGAAAGGAGCCACCGATGTCAGCCTTCCTCACTCCCCCTTGGGAACTTCACCGCGCGGGCGCCGATACCGTCCTGGCCGATATCGATCCCGATGCCACGCCCGGCTGGGACGCAGGCAAATCCGCCGCCGAAGAGTTCATGGCGGCGCGCGGCGAACTGCTATCCGAACTGCAAGAACGGCTCTATGCCAACGGTCGCAGCGGCGGTGACAAGTCCGTGCTCCTGGTCGTGCAGGGAATGGATACCTCGGGCAAGGGCGGCGTCGTCCGACACGTGCTTGGGATGGTTGACCCCCAGGGTGTCGCACTGCGATCCTTTGGAGTGCCGACGGCAGAGGAAAAGAAGCATCACTATCTGTGGCGAATCCGCCGCGCCCTGCCGCCGGCCGGCAAGATCGGTGTCTTTGACCGTTCGCACTACGAGGACGTCCTCGTCGTTCGGGTCGACAAGCTCGAACCGAAGACGGTGTGGGAGCCACGCTACGAGGAGCTCGTGAAGTTCGAGCAGAAGGCGGTCGACAGCGGCATCACCGTGATCAAGGTGATGCTGCATATCTCCAAGGAGGAGCAGGGGCTGCGCCTCATGGAGCGCCTGGACCGGGCAGATAAGCACTGGAAGTTCAACCCGCATGACATCGATGCGCGCTCCAAATGGGAGGACTACCAGCAGGCCTACCAGGATGCGATCCAAAGGACGAGCACCGACGAAGCGCCCTGGTACGTCGTGCCCGCCAACAGCAAGTGGTACTCGCGACTCGTGATCACCGAGTTGCTGACCAAGGCCCTGCTGGACCTGGATCTGCAGTGGCCCACTCCGCGCTGGCACGTCGATGTCCAGCAGCGGCGGTTGAAGGAGACCATGGAGCCCGAGACGATCGAGCTCGCGGACAAGAACGCGCCGAAGGCCGAGGCAAAGACCGAGGCCGAGCGCGAAGAGCTGCAGGAAATGGTCGCCGACTTCGTCGACGACTACGAGCCGAACGACTCTAAGGACGACGGCAAAAAAGACAAGAAGAAAAAGAAGGACAAGAAAAAGAAGAAGTCCTAGCCTTCGAACCTCTCTCGCAGCCAGCTAGCGAGGGTGCCGTCAGCGATTCGCGCGTCGATGAGTTCATGCTCGCTCGGGTCCTCGATCACGACGACGAGGTGTTCCTCATCGCGCGCATCATCGCGGGCCATGATGACCTCGCCGTCTTCGCTGCCGGCCATCGCGAATGATGGCGACAGGCCTAACTCTTGGAGCGTGGTCCAGACGATCTCGGCACGCTTCTCATACGATTCGCTGAAGCGTCCCTCGTCTCCGCCCCACACGGAAGGAATGCCGTCCGGAGTACGGGGGAAGGGAGTGGACGCTAGGTCGCCGCGGCGCTCGAGCTCTTCCCGCGCTTCACTGTCCGGGTCGTATTCGGGAGCACGTTGCCCCAGGACGGTCTGCGCGTAAGGCCCTTGGGTGGGCTTGAGATTCGGGTCGATCGGAATGTGGCGACGCCGGTCTCCTGACGCTTCACCGTAAAGCTCTTCTTCCCGCTCATCGGCGTGGAACGTGGCCTTGCGGATGTGTCGCGAAAACGAGCTGAACAGCAGCCAGCCGCAGATCGCGAGCACAAGGAAGGTCATGAATCCGTAGATGCCGGGCGACACGAGGTACGGATCGATCTTCGCCGGCGGCGAGGGCTCAACACTTAGCCAAATCATGGACGGGGCACACCCTTTGATCGCGAATTTCTGCTGTCTTCAGTCTATGTCAGCGGACTTTGTCGCTGTCCGTGCCATCGTCGATTCCGGCGAACAGGTCATCTTCCATTTCGGCGACGTCTACGACCGTGCGAGCCAGCTCGAACTCTTCCCACGGCCAGACTTCAGCTTCGAGATCGCGTGGCACTTGGAAGAAGAACCCTTCGGGGTCGATCTGGGTGGCGTGTGCGCGCAGCGCAGCGTCTCGCTGCGGGAAGTAGTCACTGACCTCGATCCGAGCGGTCGCGGTGCGCTGCGGGCGATCACCCCTGCTCTTGAGCCATTCCATAAAGGGAGACTCCAGATCCCGTTCGATCATCGCGTCGTGAATCGCGACCAGTCGATCCTGGCTGAACGAGACGTCATAGTAGACCTTTGAGACCTGCCACGGCTCACCCAATTCCGGGTGGTAGTCCGGGTCCGCTGCGGCATCGACCGCGGCAAGCGAAATCTTGTGGGTGGCAATGTGATCGGGGTGCGGGTAACCGCCGATCTCGTTGTATGTGGTGAGCACATGCGGCCGAAAATCTCGGATCTGGGCCACGAGCGCGGGCACGGTCTGCGAATCGGGCGCCAATGCAAAGCAGCCTTCCGGCAGTGGCGGCATCGGATCGCCCTCGGGCAGACCGGAATCGACAAACCCCAGCCAGGCGTGTTCGATCCCAAGCGCCCGGGCTGCGGCGGCCATTTCGGAGCGGCGCACGGTCACGAGGTTATCGATGATCTGGGCATCGTTTTCGAGGCGGGGATTAAGAATGTCGCCGCGTTCACCGCCAGTGCAGGTGACAACGCGCACCCGGTGGCCCTCGGCGACATACTTCGCCATCGTGCCGGCCCCCTTACTCGCCTCGTCATCAGGATGGGCATGCACTGCCATCATCCGCATAGGTGTCACCTCACATAGGACATGTCCGATTAACTCCAAGTGATCTTACTCGGAAGGTCTTACCGCACGCGCCCCCAGGTCAGCTGTGAGCTGAAGTCTGGCTAGGATGAGGCCATGACCTCCACCGATCAATACCTGCGCGACCGCTACGGTTCGCCCGAGGGAAAGAACCGGTTACTCTGGCTCGGTGGCGCCATCGCGGGTCTCCTCATAGCTATCTGGTTGATTTCGCAAGCTGTTGCGATCATGAGCCCGCAAGCACACTCCGACGTCCTCGGCTCGACCGTGAACTCGGACTCCTCGATCACGGTGCGTTACAACGTCACCAGCGATCTGGATGCCACCGTCCGCTGCACCGTACGGGCGTTCAATGAGAACTCCATCGAGGTCGGCGTCAACGAGGTCGAGACCACAATCGAGACGCAACCGACCACCGTGGAGGTCGAACTCATGACGACCCAGCGAGCAGCTCGCGGGGATGTCACCGACTGCATCGTGCTCAAATAGCGGAAATTCAGCGAGCGCTGCGAAAAGTCGCGGTGCTATAATCGAGCGATCAACCGCTGAGCTACCAGATTTTTACAGCTGTGTAGCGATGTTTCACCTCGGCGAAGGGCCGGGGTGGTCTTTTTTGTATGGAGGAATCGTGACTGAGACCTGGCTGACGCAAGAGTCCTACGACCGCCTGAGCGCTGAGCTTGAACACCTCAGCACGGAGGGCCGCGCCGAAGTTGTCGCTCGCATCGATGCCGCGCGTCAGGAAGGCGATCTGAAGGAAAATGGCGGCTACCACGCTGCCCGGGACGAGCAGTCCAAGCTCGAGGCCCGCATCCAGCAGCTGACCGAACTACTGCGCGACGCGCAGGTTGGCGAAGCCCCCGCCGACGACGGCGTGGCAGAGCCTGGCACCGTCGTACACGCGAAGGTCGATGGCAAGGACATGACGTTCCTCATCGGCTCGCGGGAAGCGGCCGTCGATGTGGACCCGGCCCTGAAGGTGTTCTCGGAGTCCTCCCCGATCGGCGCAGCCGTCATCGGCCACAAGGTCGGCGACAGCGTGTCCTATGAAGCACCGAACGGCTCGACCGTGAAGGTGAAGATCACCGAGGTCGAGCCGTTCCGTAGCTAGTTAATCTCTGGGCGCATCCTTGGTGCGCTCATCGGCCGCGTCCGCGTGGGCTTTCGCCTGCTCCGCATGATCGGTAGCAGATTCGGCATCAGCCTTCGCGGATGCGGCTTTTTGCTTGGCCAGCGCGGCCTTGACCTTGGCTTTTTCGGCGCGAATCGCGGCGCGCTCTGATTCGGTCAGGTCCTCGATCTCGTCTTCGTTAATCCCATCGACGATCTCGGCGGCCTCGCGGTGCTCCGCAACATCGATGGAGTCCTCGAACGTGCCTTCGATCTGTTCCGAGAATGCTCCCGGTGCCCCTCCGGGGCGAGCCGGGTCGGAGGCGAGCGCCGGGAATTTATCTCGACCGTTGAAGTACAAAATCACGGTGTTCAAGAAGGCGACGAACGGCACGACAAACAGGGCACCCACGATGCCCGCGATATACGTCGCGCCCGCCACCGCGAGCAGCACCGCAACAGGATGCAGAGAAACCGCGTGGCCCATGAGGAAGGGCTGCAGCACGTTACCTTCGATCTGCTGAACCGCGAGAACCACGATGAGCATGAAGACCGCGGTCGACAAGCCATGGGATACAAGCGCGACAAGAACTGCGATCGTGCCGGTGACGAGGGCACCAACAATCGGCACGAAGGAGCCGAGGAAGACGAGCACACCGAGCGGGAGGTACAGCGGGACTCCCAGCAGCCAGGCGCCGACGCCAATACCAATCGCATCGACGGCCGCCACCAGGATCTGGGTGCGGGCGTAGCCGCGAAGCGACAGCCAGCCGCGAATCGCGGCTTCGTGCGTGCGCTCGCGAGCGCCGACCGGCAGCAGGCGGACGCACCACAGCCAGATCCGTCGGCCTTCCATCAGGAAGAAGAACAGGCAGAAAATCGCGATGAGTGCGCCGGACAGGACCTGGCCGAGCGAGGAGGCAATGCTCAGAGCGCCGGAAGCCAGGGTGGTCGCGTTGTCCTGAACCTTGGAGACCAGCTCCGCCTGGAACTCGTTGATCTTGGTCGCATCGATATGCAGGGGCCCTTCGGACAGCCACGTGAGCAACCGGTCAAAACCGGCGGCGGCGGAATCCGCGATATCCGCGAAACCGTCGACGAGTGCCTGGCCAGCGAAGGTCAGCAGCGCCGCAATCGCCGCAAGGGTACCGACGACGGTCGTGAGTGCAGCAAGGGCGCGCGGGAAACGCAGGTAGCGACGAAGCCACTGGTTGATGGGTTCGAGCAAGACCGCGATCAGGGTCGCGACCAGCAGCGGAACGACGATGATCTGCATCCAGTACAGCGCGTAGACGAGGACAGCAAGCCCCGTCACGATGATCAGCAGGCGCCACGACCACTCAGCTGCCGCCCGTACGCTCCAGGGCACTACGGCGTCGGGATCGTCATCGGTTTTCGCGTTGACGGAGACGAGTGCCTCTTCCGGAAAACGATTGGTGTTGCCAGCCGCGCGAACACGCTCAGCCGACTCCACCATCTTCATTTTCGAGGTGCGGGCGATCGTGCGAATCCAATTCGGGGTCGCAGGTGACATGGTGAGCATCGCTTTCGACGAATAATCGGTACTGGATACGACTGTAGTTTACGGCGCGCCACTCAGCTCATTGACTTGCGACGCCGCAAATCAGGGCGCGCAGCAAGATTTCACTCCTGCGCGCTACGCCAGCGACGTATCGCTCCCTCTTCAGTCGGATTGACATGCTGAGTTACGATCACGCTATGTCGAATTCTCCAGCCTCCCAGGAATCTATTGGTCTCGCCCTCGGTTGCTTCTGGGGCGCCCAAAAACTCCTCGATTCCCTCGACGGGGTAAGCGAGACGACCGTCGGTTACATGGGCGGCGACGCTTCCCATCCGTCCTACCGCCAGGTATGTAGCGGCAACACCGGGCACGCGGAGACTGTGTGGGTGACCTACGACCCGGAGCAGATCGATGTCGCTGACATCCTCAAGGTGTTCTTGGAAAACCACGATCCGACTCAGGGCGATCGTCAGGGCAATGACGTTGGCAGCCAGTACCGCTCGGTTGTGTTCCCGACGACGACGGAGCAGGCGGCAACTGCTCGCCAGCTCATCGCCGATTATGAGCCGCGCCTAGCCGAGGCCGGATACGGGCCGATCACGACGACGGTCGAAGAACCCGGCGCCCACGAGTATTGGCTGGCCGAAGAAGAACACCAGCACTACTTGAAGAAAAACCCGTTCGGATACTGCCCGGTTCACGCCACCGGCGTGACCTGTGGCTAGTTCTCACCCCGGCAATGTGATTTCACTTCAGACTACGCGGCTGCATCCGCCATCACTCCTGACGAGGCCGTTGCAAAGCGACACCTCCAGCGATTTATGTCCGGACATGATGATCCCCGGCACGGCTACTGGCTGGTTGAGCGCCGGGACCGGGGTGGCACGGCCGAACCCGTGGGAATGATCCTGGTCAAACCCATTCCGCCTTCCGGTGGCGCAGCGCCGACAGAAACGGAAATCGGCTGGCGCGTCATGAGCGCCACGGCGGGAACGGGTACATGAGTAGGCCCCGATCCCTCGATGCCACCCGCGCCCATCGAGTAACCGTTCGCGAATGGCTGGTTCGAGTCGGGTCGTTGAAGGCAGGTCCTCCAGGTCGTAGGGCGGACGGCGATCGAAGACGAAGAACACCACCCCGTCGACATCCTCGAGACTCTCAGCGATCCGCCAGCGCCGCGCAAAGTGAGCGAGGTTGGATCCTGGAGTGATCTCCTCAAGTGCGGGATTTAGCAGCCAAGAGTCACACCAAAAGGTGCGAGCAAACTCGGGCCGCGAATAGATCCGCGACGTCCTCGGTATCGAAACCAAGCTCGTCAACAATGGGCTCGAGCCTCGAGCGGGCGAGGCGCTCACGCACCTGGGAGGAGTCCATTGGTTCAGCCTAGTTGGCCGCCCGCCCCCGGCGCTGACGGCAGAGTACAGTTACCTAGCCGGAGCGAATGAAGTGGACACCACCATGCACGCAGCCGATAGCCACGACCTCATCAAAGTGCGAGGCGCCCGAGTCAATAACCTGAAAGATATCGACGTCGATCTGCCCAAACGCCGCCTGACCGTCGTCACGGGCGTCGCCGGCAGCGGGAAGTCCTCGCTCATCCACGGCTCGCCGGCCTGCTCGATCCCATCCGGACGATGTTTGCGAAGGCTAACGGCGTCAAACCAGCGCTCTTCTCGCCAAACTCGGCGGGCGCCTGCCCCACCTGCAGCGGCCAGGGCGTCATCTACACCGACCTCACCATGATGGCGGGCGTCGCGACGACGTGCCCCGAATGCGAGGGCCGGCGCTTCCTGCCAGAAGTATTGACCTATCGGCTCGACGGGCACACGATCGCCGACGTCCTGGACATGACGGTGGAGCGCGCCGCGGAGGTTTTCACGAGCGGCAAGCCGAAGAAGATCCTCGCGACCCTCATCGACGTGGGCCTCGGTTACCTGCGCCTGGGCCAGCCGCTCTCGACGCTGTCAGGCGGTGAGCGACAGCGGATCAACACAACCTCGCTATCATGGCGCAGGCCGATCACCTCATTGACGTCGGCCCCGGCGCCGGACATGACGGCGGCGAGATCGTCTTCACCGGCACGCCGCGTGAGCTCGCGGCCGCCGAGACCCTCACCGGCCAGGCGCTTTCGGCCTACAGCAAGGGCACGAAGGTGTAGGCACCGTGCTCGCTGATCGCGATCTCGCCGTCGTGACCGCGTCGCACCCGTACCATCGTCGTGCCCACGGGATCACCATGATGCCGCCGGGCGCGAGCTGGTCGATGAGCTGGCTCGGCAGCTCGCGAGCTGAGGCCGACACGAGGATGCGGTCAAAGGGAGCCTCCTGCGGAACGCCGAGCACGCCCGGCTCAGCGAGGCGAATGCTCGCCCAAGGCCGGTTCATCGCCGCAAGGTTTGCGCTGCCGAACTCGGCGAGCTCGGTGACGCGTTCGGTGCCGATCACGAGTCCGCCCGGCCCGACGAGATGAGCGCGCAGCGCCGTCGACCACCCGCTGCCGGCTCCAACATCGAGGACCCGGGCGCCGGGTGGGACCTCGAGCAGGTTGAGCATGTCGGCAACGGTGCGCGGCTGCGAGTTCGTCTGCCCGTGCCCGATCGGGATGGGCATATCCCAGGTGGCGTGCGCACGCGATCGCTCGGGCAGGAACCCCTGGCGAGGAGTTGCCGTGAAGGCGTCGCTGACGCGTGGATCCATCTCAGCTGTGCTCCCCGATCAGGGGCGGCCAGGTCGAGGTATCCGCCGCGAGCGTCTCACACGTAGGAACCGGGTCATCGTGCAGCCGGCCGTAGGTGCGCACGTCGAGGCGCTCGCCGTCGATGAGGAATTTGCCGCGCTCGACCCCCTCCCACGTGAAGCCGGCCGCGAGCGCCACCCGGCCCGAGGCAGGATTGTTCGCGCGGTGGCCAAGCTCCAGGCGTTCGAGCCCGCCCTCGCCAAGCGCCCAGTTGGCGACGGTCGTCGTGGCGCGCGAGGTCAGTCCCTTGCCGCGGTGCTCGGCGTGCATCCAGTACCAGACCCAGCCGACGAGGTTCACGCGATCAACGCTGATCCCCACGCAGCCCACGACGTGGTCCACTACGACGATCCCGAAGGCGCGCGTCGCGGAATCGACGCCACTCGCCCACCGCGTATATGCCGCCGCGCTCGCCTCATCGCGAACATCGCCTTGCCGCGCCATATCGGGCGCGGATGAGAACGCGGCGAGGACATCGCCGGCACCCTGTAGCTGGAGCGGTCGCAGTGTCGCTAAGGTCATGCCTCATTATCGCCCACGCCGGTACACTGGGGCCGACGCCCCACCCTCACGATCCAAAGGACGCCCGTGGCCAAGCTGTATTTTCGCTATGGAGCGATGAACTCCGGCAAATCCACTGCCCTGCTGCAGGCCGCCTACAACTACGAGGAACGTGGCCAGCGCGTCCTGCTCGGCAAGCCCCGCATCGACACCAAGGGCGAGGACACGATCGTCTCCCGCCTCGGGGTCGCCCGCCCCGTGGATTTCCTTCTCGGCCCCGACGACAACGCCCGCGAGATCATCTCCGCCCTCGCCGCCGGCGACGCACCCGATACCCTCGTCCCGCACGTCGACATCGCGCCGCTCGCGTGTGTCCTTGTCGACGAAGCCCAGTTCTTCACCCCGGGGCAAATCGACGATTTCTTGCGCATCGCGATCCTCGATAATGTTCCCGTCCTCGCCTACGGCATTCGCACCGACTTCCAGACGCGCGCTTTCCCGGGTGCCCGCCGCCTGCTCGAGATCGCGCACAGCCTAGAAGAACTCAAGACGATCTGCCGCTGCGGCCGCAAAGCCATGTTCAACGGCCGACGAATCGGCGAGGATTTCGTCTTTTCCGGCTCCCAGGTCGCCATCGACGGGGTCGACGTCACCTACGAATCGCTGTGCGCCCAGTGCTACCTGCGCGAATCCGGCGGCGAGCTCGAGCCCGGCGCCTAGGGCGTCGGCACCAAGATATCCGCGAGCGCCGCGAGCAACGGGTGCGAGGTCACCGGCTCATCGAGCAGAGGGTGGGAGCCATCCGGCCATAATTTCGGCGGCTGCCCCGCAGCGCCCCACACGACCACGCCTTCCGAGCTCAGCGGTTGATCATCGCGCAGCACCCTCGCCCTGCGGGCACGTACCTCGCCATCGTCGAACTCAAGCGGTGGCAGTTCCAACACGCGGTACGTCGTCCCGTCAGAGACTAGGTGGACCGACACGAGCCCCGCCAGGCTCGGGATGACAATGGGGTCGTCGTTAACGAACACCCGCGGAGTTCGGATCTGAGCCAACTCCCGGGCAATAGCATCCGAGACGTGCTGAAGCTGCTCGGATGCGCGGATATCTCCGAGCCGCCTCACGCCGTGCAATCCAAACTCATATTCGCCCCCGATGATTGGATCGGACCAGAGCTCGTTGTAGGCGATGATGGTCATTCCCCACGTTTCGGGCGCGATCTCCTGCCACCCAACTGCCGGTGGCCGAATACCTCCCGACGGCAGCCACGACGCAGTACACTCCAAGCCACCATGCCAAAACATGGGACCGACGGTGTCGCCATTGCTGAGTGCGACAGCAAGCATTCCGGCTGGCAATGCACACGCCGGTCGGGCGTGATCTCTGTCGAGTTGCTCGGAGCGGACCGGCCACACAACCATCTCTGCATTAATCACGAGTCTCTCCTTGCAGTTAGTCAAGATGAGCGATAACTCCATTAGCCCGAACTGAAGCAATCCTCTCACCGCGGGGGGACTTAAGCTTCCAATAACTGCCTCGATGCCCGGCGTGATCTCGTTCGATCCGCCAGCCCTGGCCCTTAGGCTCACGCCATCCGTTTTGGATCTTCACGGTGAACACCTTGAGGTTGACCTTCCCACCCACCAACAACCGAACAGGTATCCTGCTCGTCCCGCATTGGAGCTCAGCATCTGGCCGACTACTTGATGATGTCTGCGCAAGAGGAGCGACAGACATCGGTGCACAGTGGATTGGACCAGCCGGATCAATTTCCTTGGCGTGAACCGCAGCCGGAACGAACGCAAGTAGCGCCCCCACTATCGCAGCTAAAAACCTCTTCATGAGTCCCCCTGTCTTACAGCCAGCCACACCGTATGACCCGCTTCGCGCCAGTATTAGGGTCAACTCAAGCAATTGTCAATAGAATTTGTTACCCCAGTCACTCCCGGGCCCGCGTGCGAACTGATGATCGGCTAGCTGAAACGCGGGGCACGGCGCTTGCGGGTGCGGATCGCGGCCGCTTTCCGGCGCACCCTGCCCGTATGGCGCCCGAATCGTCCCGTCGTATGCGGCTTCCCACGGCCCGAATCGCCACCGCGGCTCAGCTGCTTGCGACGGCGCGTCAGGAAGAACGCACCAAGCATGCCCGCCAGGAGCGAGGCCACCATGACGCCGAACTTGGCGGCATCGACGGCCGGGTCGCCGGGGAAGGAGAGCTCGGAAATAAGCAGGGAGACGGTAAAGCCGATACCTGCCAGGAAGCTGACTCCGAGCAGATCTGCAATATTGACACCGCCGCCGGGCTTCAGCGGCGTGAAGCGCGCGAAGAAGACTACGCCGCCATAGATGCCGATGAACTTGCCGAGCACGAGGCCGGCGATAACGCCGATGGCGGCGGAGTTCGTCAGCATCTGACCGATCCCCCCGGCGACGGTGACGCCCGCGGCGAAAAAGGCGAAGACGGGCAGCGCGAAACCGGCAGAGATCGGGTGGATGGCGTGCACGAAGCGGTGCGTCATGGAGTCGTCCTCATTCCCGCGCATCTTGGCCGGCACCGCCATACCCAGCAGAACGCCCGCGACGGTGGCGTGCACTCCGGAGCGGAACATAAAAACCCAGGCAATAAGTGCGAGCGGGATGAGAATCCACCACGAGGTCACCCGCCGCTGGACGAGGACCGCGAAGGCCGCGATCACGAGGAAGGACAGCCCCAGCGCCGCGAAGTCCACGCGGTCGGTGTAAAACACAGCGATCACGGTGATCGCGAGCAGGTCATCGACGACGGCGAGCGTCAGTAGGAAGACGCGCACTCCGGGCGGCAGCCCCTTGCCGAAGATCCCCAGCAGCGCGACCGCAAAGGCGATATCGGTCGCGGCCGGGATCGCCCAGCCATTCCCGAGTCCCGAGTTCGTCATCTGCTGCACGAAGGAATACAGCAGCGCCGGCACCACCATGCCGAGTACGGCGCAGATCATCGGCAGTGCCGCGCGCTTCGCATCACGCAACTGCCCGGTGACAAACTCGGTCTTGAGCTCGAGACCGACGATGAAGAAGAAGATCGCGAGCAACCCGTCGGCGGCCCAGTGCGCGACCGACATCTTCAATCCGAGCGACTCCGGGCCGAGGTATGTCCCGGCCATCTGGTGATAGCTGTCGCGAAATGGGCTATTCGCCCACAAAATTGCGAGCACCGCTGCCGCGAGCAGCAGCATGCCGGAGCGGGTTTCGTTTTCTAAAAACTCGCGGATGCGCGCGCCCGCGTGCCGGCGCGGCGGACGCAAGCGCTGCGGTGGCGGGGCCGTCTGAACGGTGGCGATGTTTGCCGAAACATCGATATCGGGCGACGGGCTCGCAGACGTATCGGGATGAGACACGGTACTCCTGGGTCGGACTTGGGTGATGTGTGCCGACCAGACTTCCCGGCGCTCCAGGAAATTACCCTAACAAAATCCGGCTGGCGCCGCCCTGAGCGGTGCCAGCCGGATTCAGCTGAGCGGTGTGAGATTATTCCGCGTCGAGGATATCCACGACGAAGACCAGCGTCTCATTCGGGCCGATGCCCGCCTGCGGCACGCCGGCCGGGCCGTAGGCCAGGTGGCCGGGGATCGAGAGCAGGACGCGGTCGCCGATCTTGCGGCCGACGAGGCCCTCATCCCATCCGGCGATGACCATGCCGACGCCGATCGGGAAGTCGATCGGTGCGCCGCGATCGTAGGAGTTGTCGAAGACTCCACCATCCCAGGACTGGCCGAGGTAGTTCACGGTGATCGTCTGGCCCGCGGCGACGGTCTCGCCGTTGCCTTCTTCCAAGACGAGAACTTCCAGCTCGCGGGGAGCCGGGCCGCCGGGGAAGGTGATCTCGGGCTTGTCGCCGAACTGGCCGGAGGCCGTGGGCAGGTTCGTGTCAGTCATATCGCTCCTTAGTTATTGCGCAGGATTGCGAGCAGGCGCAGGAATTCGAGGTAGAGCCACACGAGCGTGACCGCAATACCGAAGGCTGCGGCCCACGAGTACTTCTGCGGCACGCCGCGCTGAACGCCGCGCTTGATTGCGTCGAAGTCGACGATCAGGGAGTAGGCGGCCAGCACAACCGCGAGGACGCCGACGATGATGCCGAGCGGAATTCCCATGATCGTGGCGCCGCGCAGGCCCCACGGATCGGTCGTGACGCCGGTGAACATCAAGACGAGGTTCACGAGGCTGAAGGCGAGGTAGCCGAGCATCGCAAACATCAAGATCCGCACCGACTTTGCGGTCACGCGCACCATGCCGGAGGCGTACAGGCCAAGGCAGACGAGGAACGTCACCGACGTGGCAAGCACGGCCTGCAGGACGATGCCGCCCCACTGCGACTCGAACATGGCGGAAATGCCACCAAGGAACAGCCCCTCGGCGACCGCGTAACCCATGATGAGCAGCGGCGAGGGTTCCTTCTTAAAGGCGTTGACGAGACCGAGAACGAGGCCAACCACGAGGCCGAGCATCGTCAGGCCCATGTTCGGGCCGAGCACAAGCCAGTGGATCGCGGCGGTCAGCACGATCGTGCCGATCACGACGCCGGTCTTCATGATGGCGTCATCCAGCGTCATGCGCCCGGTATCCATCGGGCCGGCGGCCGGCTGATCGTAGGAGTGCTGCAGTTCCTCTGCGCTCATCGGCTGTTGGGCATAATCCTGGCCGCGGTACTCGCCGTAGGCCGGCTGCTGCTGGCCGGGCGCGGTGGCCTGTGACGAGCCCGGGGTGTAGCCCGGCATCGTCGGGTAGCCACCCGGGGTGCGGTCAAGCTTGGATTTTTCGGCGAACACTGGATTCGACGAAAAGTATGGATTGGACATCTTAATCCTCCTAGTCGGGGGCGCCGGGTGCGGCGTCTACCGGCTCTGTCCCTAGTCTACGGGCGCGAACAATCTGGAGCTAGCAAGCTTTTTCGCTAAGCGAACATCTGGGGGAAATCTCCTCCTTGCGTAGGACACGCGGCGCCCGCTCCTCCCCACTACTACCCTGAGGTGCTTTCCGAGCTTTCGCCATCTCGACGGATCCGGTCCGCGAGGACGATTCCTAGGCTGGACTTAGGAGGAAAGACCATGATTGAAATCCGCAATCTCACCAAGATCTACGGCAATGTCCGCGCGGTCAACGACATCTCGGCGATAATCCCGCCGGGAAAAGTCACGGGCTTTGTCGGCCCTAACGGCGCCGGCAAATCCACGACGATGCGCATCGCGCTGGGCCTGGACCGCCCCACCTCGGGCACCGCCACCATTAACGGCCAGCAGTTCGCGGACTCGCCCGCGCCGATCTCGACCGCAGGCGCACTACTCGATGCCCGCGGAATCCATCCCGGACGCAAGGCCCGCGCCCACCTACGCGCGATCGCCGATACCCACGGCGTCTCGGGGGCCCGCGTCGAACAGGTCCTCGACATCGTCGGTCTGCGCTCGGTCGCCGACCGCCGCGTGGGCACGTTCTCCCTCGGTATGGGCCAGCGCCTCGGTATCGCGGCCGCAATGCTCGGCGATCCGGGCGTCTACCTACTCGACGAGCCCGTCAACGGCCTCGACCCGGCTGGCGTGCGCTGGATCCGTCACCTCACCCGGTCCTGGGCCGCCGAGGGCCGCACCGTCCTCGTCTCATCCCATCTCATGAGCGAACTTGCGCAAATCGCCGACGACGTCCTCGTCATTGGTCGCGGCAGCATCCTCGCCCACGCCCCTACTGCCGACGTCATGGCGGGCCGCGAGCAGGTCCGCACCCGCGTGGTCGCCTCCGACATGGACGCGCTCCTTGCCGCTTTGAAGCACCCATCCATCCACGACGGCGTCATCGAAGGTCTTGACGCGCGCACCATCGGTGATGCCGCTGCCCGCGCCGGCATCGCACTGTACGAACTCACACCGCTGCACTCCTCACTGGAAGACGCCTTCTTCTCGCTGACCGACGATTCCGTGCAGTTCTCAACCCCGGAGGTATCCAAGTGAGCACCGCGAACGCCATCTCCACGATCGAAACCGCCGCCAACTTCTCTGTCGCACCACGCGTGAGCTTCCCACGCGTCGTGCGTAGTGAATGGCGAAAGTTCTTATCGCTTCGCTCGCTCGTCATTACGACCGGCATCTCGCTACTGATCGGGCTCGGCCTGCCGGCCCTCATCACGTTCACGATGCCGAGCGAAAGTGATCCGTCGGTCACCTCCCACGTGGCACTCCAGGCCTCCCTGCAGTTGCAGGCCCTCATCCTGCTCGCGATCGGCGTTCTGGTCATGTCAACCGAATTCACGAAGAACGCCGCCATCACGACGTTCGTCACCGTCCCGCGTCGCCTCATGGTGTTTGCCGCAAAGGCTCTTGTCGTCGTGGGCGTCGTGCTCGCCAATTGGGCTGCCACGGTCGTAGCCGCACTCGGTTTCGGGCTGCTTCGCTCCGGCAATTCCGCGGTCACCGACGACATCGCTGCAGTCAGCGGTTGGGCGATCGTCTACTTGCTGTTCTTTGCGCTGCTCGGCTTCGCCCTCGCGGCGATCCTGCGGTCGTCGGCGGGTGCGATCACTTCGGGCGTCGGGCTGATCTACGTGTTGCCCCTCCCGATCATGATGCTCTCGAGCCGCTTCGAGTGGCTGGGCCCGGTCACGGAATACATGCCCCTGATGCTGACCAACCACCTGCTGACGCCCGCAGTTTTCGCGACCTCGCCGGTGAGCCGCCTCACCGCCGCGCTGCTCCTTGCACTGTATGTCGCGATAGTCGCTCTCATCGGCGCCATCTTCGTCAAGCAGCGCGACATCAACTAGCCGACCGGCGTGGCTAAGCGCCCTAGGCTAGTCAGTATGAGACTGCGTCCAATCCCCCACCCCCGAGCCATCACTGGTTCGGGGGTGGACGACGTCCTGGTACTGGGTGATGGTGCTCCCCGCCGCGGTTCGCTGCGGCAGTTTCTGCGTTCTCACCCGTGGCTGACGGACATTTCCATCGCGCTGCTCTACGTCGCGGCAACCTTCAGCTCCGACACCCTACGCCTTCGCGGTCTCGCGCTTGCCATCACCGTCATCTACGTCGTCATCATGGCGGTTGCGGTGGCATTGCGACGCTGCCAGCCGCTCGGTTTCCTCGCCGCCGCGGTGCTCGTCCCGATCCTCTACCAACTCGCACTCACGGCGGCGCCTGGTGCGGGCACGACGACGGCCGCTCGTACGGTCTTGCACCTGCAAGTCAGTGGCCAAACCCTGTCCCAGCCGTACACGCCCTACATCGATCTGGCGGCGCTATGCCTGGCCGTCTTTACTGTCGGCTCCGAATGCGCGCTGCGGATTTCTCTACCCGCGACGGCCACGACGCTGCTCGCGACGACGGGCGTCGCCTATATCTGGGCTGCGCGGGAAGTCTTCGGCCTGCTCGTCCTCGTCGTCTGGTTGCTGCTGCTCATCGCCTACCTCATCGGCTCCAATATTCGTTCCTCCCGGCTGCGCATGGCGGAACTCGAAAACCGCGCCCGCCAGCTCACGCTCGAACATGAACAGCGCGAGCAGCTTGCCGTCTCCCAGGAGCGAAACCGGATCGCGCGCGAGATGCACGATGTCGTCTCCCACTCGCTGTCAGTTATGGTGACCCTTGCCGAAGGCGCAGCCGTCGCCCTCGAACGCAATCCCGACATGGCGAAAACGGCCGTCACCCAGCTCGCTCAGGTCGGGCGCGACTCCCTCCAAGATGCCCGCCGCCTCGTCGGCGTGTTGCGCCAGGATGCCGCGAGCGCTCCGACCCTGCCGGGGCAGCCGGCCGCCGATGCCGAAGACGATGTCCCCCGCGAGCCACAACCCGGTGAGCACGACGTCCGCCGCCTCGTCGCCTCCTACAAGCGCGCGGGGATGCCCGTCACGCTCGAGGAATCAGGCCCGGAACTTCCTCCGGACCCGGGCCTGCACTTGGCCATTTACCGCATCGTGCAAGAATCCCTCACCAACGTCCTGCGCTATGCCCGCACCTCCAAGCGGATCTCCGTCACGCTCTCGCGTTCCGGGCGCGATATTGTCATCACCATCGAGAACGACGCCGGCGACGGCCGCCAGGTCATGCCGGGCTCGGGCAAGGGCGTGATCGGCATGCGCGAGCGCGCCGCCGTCTACGACGGCACCGTCCACGCCGGCCCGACGACCAAGGGCTGGCAGGTGCGCGCCACCCTGCGGGTGCCAGGCCAACCCTACACCTGGTCCTCTCCCATTTAGACTGACCAGTACCACCCCATGCAAAAGGAGCACCCGTGACCGCCGAGGAATTCGACGCTGAGAACGATTCCGTCATCCGCGTCCTCATCGTTGACGATCAAGCCCTGCTACGCATGGGCTTCGCGATGGTCCTCGACGGCGCCGACGGCATCGAGGTCATCGGTGAGGCCGCCGACGGGCGCGCCGCCATCTCCCAAGCCAAGGCCCTCTACCCCGACGTCGTCCTCATGGACGTGCGCATGCCCGAGGTCGACGGCATCGAAGCCACCAAGCAGATCGTCGCGGCGCTCCCCCACACCCGGGTCCTCGTCCTGACGACCTTCGATCTCGACGAATACGCCTTCGCCGGGCTGCGCGCCGGGGCCTCCGGCTTCCTGCTAAAAGACACCCCGCCGGCTGACCTCATCACCGCGATCCGCAATGTCGCCTCCGGCGAAGCCGTCCTCTCCCCGCGCATCACCTCGCGCATGCTCGAGCTGTTCGGGGAGAAACTCCCGACCGAAGAAGCCGCAGATTCCGCACACTCCGCCGCGATCAACTCCCTGACGGTGCGCGAACGCGAAGTCCTCGAACTTATCGCGACGGGTGCCTCCAACGCAGAGATCGCCTCCGAACTCTTCGTCTCGGAGACCACCATCAAAACCCACGTCGGTAACCTGCTGGCAAAACTGGGTCTGCGCGACCGTGTGCAGGCCGTCGTCTTCGCCTATGAAAACGGGATCGTCACGCCGCACTAGTAGTGGACGTTATCGATATGGTCCTACTTGCTGCTCGTTAGGTAGCACTCGGAATACAGTCTCACCGCCTCACGGCGCGATTCCAGACGGTCGTGACAGAACTGCCCGTGAGCAGGAAGCCGACCGAGAAGATCGTTATCGTAAGAATCCAACTGGCTGGGCCAACCGTTGTCAGATTAGCGGGATTCCACGAGGTGTGCACACCGTCTGAGGACACCCAAAAATACGTGATGAAAGGTACGAACAATACCGGAACTACCCACGAGTAGTTATGTCCAAAAATAAACCTACCGATAAGCGCGGCACCGCCGAAAAACACGGACACTCGAGCCAAAACTGTCGCCAGAAAGAACGCAGCTGAAGATAGTGAGCCAAGTCCAACGAGTATCGCAGCGCTCGCAATGGTGGCTGCAACAATAGTCAGGATAGCAACCAAAGCTCGCTCTGCTACACGTAACCGCTCACCAGCCAGCCGCTCAATATCTGGCGCGACACTCCCGGAAGAAACTCCGATTGCACACCCCATCGCAATTGGGACAAGTAAGACGACCGGTGTCACCGCTCCACCTCGGCCTTCAAACCCATACTCTGAAGAAACCGAAACAGCTACCAGGATACCGGTGAGCATCAGTAGTGACACCGCAATGTGCACCCGACGCGTCAATAAGAACAACACATTTGGGCGGAATCTCATTCTTGAACGCGCTCGATCACTGATAGAAATCCACTTTCGGCATGTTCCATCGTAGATGCATCATCAGTCAATATCGAGAGTGCAGCCAGTTCATTTACCGATCCTTGGAAACAGACCCGCCCGTCCGATAGGACAACAATGCGGTCCCCCACTGTCACAACGTCCTCAATCAAATGAGTGCTCAGGATAATTGTGAGATCGCGAAGGCTATCGAGCAGTCGTCGAAAATAGATTCGCTGTTCTGGATCTAGACCCACAGTCGGTTCATCGAAAATGAGAAGTTTGGGGCTACCAACGATTGTCGCTGCAATTGCAGCTCTCTGTTTCATTCCACCGGAAAGAGATCGGATCTTTCGCGATGAGAGCTCCGTGAGATCTACAAACTCTAACGCCGCCTCAATTGTCCCAATATCGGTGGGCGCTTCGCGCAACCAAGCCGCATATCGAACCAGATCCGCAACCGAAAAAGTCGGGTCGGCAACAAAACCCTGAGGTAGGTATCCAATACTTCGACGAGCTTCTCGAAGTGCCGAAGATCCCCTAATCCGCGTTCCGTTAATACGCAACTCTCCCTGCTTTGGCAGCATCTCTGTTGAGAGGGTCTTTAACAAGGTCGTTTTTCCAGCGCCGTTGCGCCCGAGAATCGCGGTGACGCCGGGGGTGAAACGCAGATTTACCTGATCCAGGACAATTCGGTTCCTATATCCCTGCACCAAGTCACTGGCTTCTAATATGACCGATTCTTCGCTCAGCATTCTCTACCTGAATTCCATGTACTCTTAATCCAGTCCAGTTGTTGATCTTCAGGAAGCTGCCAGGCCTTCTCTGCAAGCTCGCGAATCTCCTCATCCCGAGGATCGGTCGACTGTATTGACGCGCCGCGTTGAGACCCGAAAATAAAGTTGGTCATTGCTTCTAGCGCTGCCCTGGATGTTACATATGAGTCTGCTGTGTTCGGACTGTGCTCGGGCGAGCAGCCCGCTGGAGGGAGGGCATTCGCTAAGCCATAGGCCATTTCTTCCGCAGCTAGCCACATCCCGTCGCCGCCGCCTAGAGGACGTATGGCAATACGCGGATCGGGTACATTCAAACCAGGTTCCGTAATCACCATATTCCTTTCGCCATCGAGATGCTCATTTAGAACGCGAAGTCGCTCAGCAAATTCCGCCAATCGAGGCAAATAATGCTGGTCTCCGGGCCAGACGCACACGGTGTACGCAGCAGACTCATCACATATCCCAGCATCGGGACTGACTCTCTCGACTTGCTTCGGCTCTCCGGCTGAAATCCAGGTCCCCACGAGTGCAATCGCCGCGGATGAAGCCCCTAGTATCCTTCCAAATGCGCGCACTCTATACCGAGCAAGAAAAGTCACAGCGCACGCAGAAAACACCAAGGTTACGACGATGACAACTAAAACGGTCACGCTGTCATGGGAAACCATCAACCACTCTCGCTTAGCTGGAGGAATTGGCGAGCCAAAAAGCGAGTACAGGAGACCAAGCAGCACTCCAAGAATGAGTGTCGCGATACGCGATTGGGCCAACGCTCCAATCGTGACACCCAGCGCGCAACCGCCGATGAGGAGAACCGTGTTCAGCGCAATGTACTCCGGAGATAATTCGCCATATTTGGCACCGAATTGGGCGGCACCAATAACTATCAACGATGGCAGAATCGAGGGGAGGATAGCGCCATAAGTCAAAATCGCAGCAAAAGGAGCCCCTGCCGTCTGCCATAACGGCCGACCACTACAACGGCCTATTAATGGCAGGGAAGTCAACCTGCGTGCATACTCACAATCCGCAGCGCCAGCCACAACCAGCGCACCAAAATATATAGTCGGGAGACTAGCCCAAATTGATGCTTGAGAGAGCGAATCCATCCACCGACTAGTTGACGAAAGTGCCATTGCTGTGGAGGCTAGACTCACTAATAGTCCCCACCAGAGCATCCTACTTCGGCGAAGCTCTACAGCAAACCCAGTCAACATTCTCGTCGCTCAACAAGTCGGCGCTGGCTTACCGCGAATGGGCGAGTTGCAAATCTATCCAACACAGGCGGAACTAGCGTGCGCGCGTCTCCGCCTTGTTTACTCCCAACACGCATTCAGCAGGACTCACTCCTGATACGGTAGAACCTTTTCCGACCCACTGCCACACGCCACGGATCGTAGGCTGTGCAGTACACCATCCTTGCGTTTGGTAGCTTGCGCTTTGCGAAGTGTTAACACAGCTCGTCGAAAACGCAGTGTTCCACCATTTCGCCGTGCACCCATTGATTGTGTTTCCGGTCCCTGCACCGAAAGCCGCCGTGGCGATTCCGGCGGCGGCCAGCAACCCGACCGCGAAGCTGGAGATCGTTCTTGTTAGAACTCTTGACATTTCTATGACCTTTCTGAAGTCGATCTAAATGATGTGTCGCACACCATACTAGCAGGTTTATTTCTTGGCGCCGCCGCTGGGCGCATACACATGAATTTGCTGTGTCCTCCGGACCTGGATTTAGGCCGATACGCGTCATGAAACACCTCGAAATCCCCGACTCTATGTCATGACACAGCATGCAAGGCGGGGGTTGTACTAGTTCCCAGGCTGACGAAGAACCGCGACATGACCGAATCACCAATCCCGCAGGAACGATAGCGCCCAATTATGACCCAAAGGCCATTAGCAACAACAGTTCACCTAGAAAACTGCGTCATAATGCGAAAAAGCAACGGTCCCCCCGGTGGGACTCGAACCCACACTGGACTGATTTTAAGTCAGCTGCCTCTGCCGATTGGGCTACGGGGGGCGAGATAAGCGTAGCGCTCGCGGACCTAATCGTCACAATGGCCTGCCCCGACGGCCAAACCCAATCACGCCTTCCTAACTAGAACGCACTCATGAGTGCACACTTGGGCAGCGTCACCAACCGTGCATCGATCGGACATTCGATCTCTCTCGTCCGTTTACGTGGACGATGCCACATCTGCCTAGCGTGCAATGGAGACAATTCGTCGTTCTCCCCTCGGGATTTCTGGAAGGCTCCCATGCACACATTTGCTCCTCCACTGTCCGCGATGCGCGCGCTCATCGCAGGCGCTGCCGCCGTTGCCCTCGCGCTCCTCGCGCTCATTTCTCCCCTACTGCGGGCGCATGCGACTCCCCTGGCGCCGCCTGCCGAAACCGTCTCCGCGCCCGATGTCCTCGATGTCGACTTCGCACGCAAAACGGCGAGCGACGCCGCCCAGGGATTCCACGCGAAAACGATCGGCGGCGCGGCATTCCTCGCCGACCCGGATCTTGGGCACACGGTCGCAACGTTCGATGGTAACGACGATGCGCTGCACTACGAGAGTTTCGCTCGCGCCTGGACGGATGACGCACTCGTCCGCCCCACCACTGCCTTCACCCAGCAATGCAAGTTCCGCTACACCGGCGGCGAAGCACCCGCAGATCCCCAGTTCGTGTGCCGCGTCAATAACACGGGCGGCTTTGCCATCTACATCACCGGCACCGAGCTGACCGCCAACTTCCAGTCCACCACCAAGAACGATTGGATCGGCAGCCAATACAAGCCCGGAGAATGGGTCGACGCTGTCCAAACCTACGACGGCACGACGTGGGCGCTCTACCTCGATGGCAAACTCGCGACGACGAAGAAGCGTGATGGCCAGGTCCGCGTACCGAGCGCGGGTAATCGCGCCTACACCCTGGCAGATTCACCGGTGAATAAGGACTGGAACTTCGAAGGCGATATCGCGGCGACCCGTGTGTGGAGCCGTGCCCTATCGGCGAGCGAAGTCACCGCCCTCGCTGCCGGCAACGTCGCCCAGCCGGATACCGGTTCCGCGAAAATCGTTCCGGACGCCAATGTGCTCGATGTGGACCTGAGCCGAGGCACCGCAGACGATCAAGCCCAGGGCCTCGCCGCGAGCGCCAAGGGTAAGGTCGCGCTCGTCGAAGACTCCGAGCGTGGCACCATCGCCCGCTTTGATGGCGTCGATTCGGCCTACCACTATGAGGACTTCCCCAAAGTCTGGACGGATGCCTCCTACACCCGCCCAACGCAGAGCTTCACCCAGCAGTGCACCTTCAAATACACCGGCGAGGAACCGCCCTCGGGCCCGCAGTACGTGTGCCGCGTCAATAACCCCGGCGGCTTCGGTTTCTACATCGACGGACCAGCCCTGACGGTCAACCTCCACACCGATAAAGACAACAACTGGATCTCCGGCACCTACGCCCCGGGCGACTGGGTCGACGCCGTCCAGACCTACGACGGCGAACTGTGGACCCTGTACATCGACGGCGAGGTTGCCGCGACGGCCAAGCGCACCGGCAACATCCGCGTGCCCAGCGGAGCCTCGCAGAAATACACCCTCGGCGACGCCCCCGCGAACGCCGCCTGGTTCTTCGAAGGCGACATCGCGGCCTCTCGCGTCTGGGACACCGCCCTCACGCCCTACCAGGTCAAAGCCCTGCACGAGGGCAGCGCGGACGTCCCAGAGGTCGACGTCGTTGACACGACCCCAGCACGCGGCGCCCACCTGACCTCCGAAGTTGTCTTCGACGTCCGTGTCACTGGCGCCGAGGCTGCTCGCAACTGGAGCTACACCCTCGACGGCGAGCCCATCTCACCGGGCACAAGGATCGGTGCCGATCTTGCTGCCGGCGCTCACGAGATCGTCATTACCGCCGTTGGTCCACGCGGCGAGAACCTCAAGTGGCGCATCCCCTTCACCTCAGAAGCAATGCCGACGGGCGGCGGGATCGACACCGGTCAAGGTCAGGGCACCGTCACCCTGTCCGCCATTGCTTCCAACCCGCACGGCGGCGACGTTACGACGACCTTCAACGAGGCCGATATCTCCCTCGCCCGCGATGGATTCCAGGGTGTCATCCCCGCCATCCCGGAAACGCTCGACTTTGACTACACCGACGGGAAGGAGCTTTCGGGTGAGCACGGGCCCGATGGAAACCTCCTCGAAAGCCCCGTAGCCTCCGATCGCCGGCTCGTCTTCCAGCGCTTCGATGTCCCCGTTGAGCCCGGCGCCACCCATCGCGACGTCGTCTGGAATGGGCTTGCCGATCCGCAACGCAGCGTGAGCCTGTGGGCCTGGCACGACGAGCGAGCGGAATGGGTCAAGCTCACCTCCGCGCGCGGTGCCGCCGAGGGCGACACCCATCTGCGCGGCAGTCTGCGCGACGGATTTCATACCGGCGGCACCCTGCGCCTGATGGTGATCGGCGAGGACCCCTTCGCGGACGACCTCTCGCCGCGCGATAAGAGCGCCAACCTGCCCGAAAACCGCGATCACTTCGAAGAGCCGACGGACTACGATTTCGCCCTCGCGCACATCAGCGATACGCAGAACATCGCGCAGATCGTCGGCAACGTGTGCCCGCAATACAACCCCAAGGCCGAAGGCGTCATGCGCCAGGCCTACACCGATCTGACGACGTGGATCGCATCCAATGCCAAGGATCGCAAGATCGCCTTCACAGGTCACACCGGCGACATCATCGAAAGCAAGATGACGTCTTACCCCGCGCTGTGCGCCAAAAACGCTGAACAGGTCACGGCGGAATTTGAGTTCACGAGCGAGATGCAACGCATCCTCGATGACGCGGGCCTTGTCAACACCGTCTTGCCGGGCAACCACGACAATACCAACGGCACCGACAACGGCCCCGACACCGAGTTCAACTCATTCTTCGGCGCCGACCGCTACTACGAAGCCGCCAAGGCCTGGCCCGAAGGCGCCTCCTACCACCCGTGGGACGAGGAACTGGACGAGAATGGCACCGTCGTGAAGGCCGGCAAGGACAACGACAACCACTACGTCCTGTTCAGCGCGGGCGGACTCGACTTCGTCGCCGTCTCCCTGGGCTTTATCGTCACCGAAGAAGAAGCTGCGTGGGCGAGCTCAATCTTCACCAAGTACGCCGATCGCAGCGGCATCTTGCTCACCCATGCCTACCTCGGTGCCTCCTCGCAACCTGATGGCCGCTCGGCGAGCTACACCGCCGACGGCGGACTGCTCTCAAAGCAGGTCGTCGACACCAATCCCAACGTCTTCCTCGTGCTCGCCGGGCACGTCCACGGGGTCGGCACCAACGTCAAGGGCGATGCTGGCGTCAGCATTGACCGTCGCCACGGCGTCGTCGAGATTCTCGCGGACTACCAGGAATACCGCGTACCTGCCGGGAAGGTCTGGCCGGACAAGCTCGCGTCAGACGGCACCATCGACCTCGACGGCGACGGCAAGGCGGACTATAAGGAGGGCGACGGCATCATTCTTGGCGCAAGCTTCCTGCGGCTGCTGCAGATTGATACCAAGTCCTCGACGATGTCGGTCGATACCTATTCGCCGTACCTCGATAACTTCGGCGCAACCGAGTTTGACCGCTCGAATCGCTACAACGGCGCCGAGGACAACTTCACCGTCCCGATCGACCTGCCCACCCGCACGACGTCGATCGCAACCGATGGCCTCGCCGTCGTCACTCCGACGGACCGCGTGATTGGAGAAGCGACGGCGAAGTCGGGCTGGCCCGCGAGCGTGCAGTGGTCGGGCCTGAGCGAAGGTGAGCTGTACGCGTGGACGGCCACGAGCCGCGACGCCTCCGGCACGATCCTCGGAGAAGTACACCAGTTCGGCGGGATCTTCCGCGCCACCGCGGCTGGCACCGACACCGAACCACCGGTTCTCAAGGTTCCGGGCGCCGTCAGCATCGTGGCGGGTGAGAGTTTCGATCCGCTCGCCGGGGTGTCCGCACTCGATAACACCGACGGCGACATCACCGACCGCATCCAGGTGACTGGCAGCGTCGATACCGAAACTCCCGGCGCTTACGCACTGCACTACCTCGTCGCCGACGCCAACGGCAATCAAGCGACGGCGCTGCGGGCAGTGACCGTGACGGAGGCCGACGTCCCCGACCCAACTCCTGGCCCCACCGACCCAACGGATCCGACGCCTAACCCCTCCGACCCAACGGATCCGACGCCCGACCCGACCGAGCCCACGGACCCCACACCCGGGGTACCGGGAACACCTGGCGGACCCGGTGGCGGTAGCGGACCCGGTGACGGCGGCGCACCCGGCGGCGGTCACCACGCGCCCCGACTGCCGGTTACGGGCGCCGATGGGACTGCCGAGTTGCTCGCGGCACTGGCGGCGCTCGTGGCCGCAGGCGGCGCGATGGTCCTCGCGGCGCGGCGCGGCGGACTCGTCCGTCGCTAATCGTCACACGCGCCACGATTCGGAAAATGCGGCCGGGCGGGCCCCCGAGCGATACCCTGGCTTCAATCGCCTCATTGTCGCCCTCGAAGGTTCAACGCCATGCCAGATCCGGTCCGCCCGCCGCATCCGAAGGGTTACCGTCGCGCCCTCGGCCTGTCCCAGGTGGGTGCCTCGCCCGACGCTAACCCGGTACGTATCCCGTTCCGGGGCGAGGGAATCGTGCGCTCCTCGCGCGCGAACTCGCCGGGCGCGCATGGCTTCCAACGCCCCCGCAACCTCGATCGCAGGCGCCGGCGGCTGCGCCGCTACCAAAGCGAGTTGCGGATCGGGCCGAAGGGCGTGCGCGGGTTCCTGGAGTCGATCCCCTCGCGGCTGCACCACGAGCCCACCGCGGGCATGGTGTTGCTCTTCGGCGCGGTCCTTGCGCTGCTGTGGGCGAACTCGCCGTGGCGCGCGACCTACCACGCCATCTCCGAGTACACGATCGGTCCCGCCTCGCTGCACCTGAACCTGCCGATTGCGCACTGGGCGTCCGACGGGCTGCTCGCGATCTTCTTCTTCGTCGTCGGCCTCGAGCTCAAGACGGAATTCGTCACGGGTGCGCTGCGCGATCTGCGCCAGGCGATGGTCCCCGTGCTCGCCGCCGTCTTCGGCATGGTGGGACCGGCCGTCGTCTACGTCGCAATTCAACTCGCCACTGACTCCGACGGCCTGCATGGCTGGGCGATCCCCGTCGCGACGGACATCGCCTTTGCTGTCGCGCTCCTTGGCATCTTCGGGCGCGGCCTCCCGCCCGCGGTACGCACCTTCCTGCTGACGCTTGCCGTCGTCGACGACTTACTCGGCATCATCATCATCGCGACGTTCTACACCGAGTCACTGAACTTCCTTGCGCTGCTCGGCGCCTTCGCCGTCATCGCCGTTTTCGCGGTTCTCGTCAACCGGCGTATCACCTCGCCGCTGCTGCTCATCCCGCTGGCACTGCTTGCGTGGGCGCTCATGCACATCTCGGGCGTGCACTCCACGATCGCCGGCGTACTGCTTGGCCTCATGGTTCCCGCGACGATTAAGCGTGGCGAGCACGAGGCGCTCACCAACCGCTGGGCCGAGCGTTTCCATCCCTACAGCGCGGGATTGGTGCTGCCCGTCTTCGCGTTCTTCGCGGCGGGCGTCACCCTGATCGAGGGCTCGGGCACCCTCGCAGATATCTTCCTTGATCCCGTCGCCCTCGGCGTCATCCTTGCGCTGCCGTTCGGCAAGCTCATCGGCATCTGGGGTGGCACTGCACTGCTGGTGAAGAACACGCCGCTGCGCCTGGGCGGCGGAGTCGACCTGCCGGACCTCGTGGGTGTCGCGCTGCTCGGCGGTATAGGCTTTACCGTCTCGCTGCTCATCGCGGGACTCTCCTTCGGCGAATCGCCGCACACCGATCACGCGAAGATCGGTGTCATCGTCGGCTCGCTCCTCGCAGCGATCCTGGGCGCGCTCGCGCTCAAGCGCCGCGTGCGAACCGCCGTCCGTCGCGGTTAACCCCCTGCCCGCGACTAATCTGCCTGCTCGCGAAATAAGACATACCTACCGCACAGTCCAATACCGCTAAGGCGGATAGCCCAACGATTCGCAATTCAGCGAGTTCCGCCCTTGGTTCGTCTTCCGCGCCGTCCTTGCCCGTCTCCCGCTTCCACCCGTACCTGTGTACTCCTACCCCCTCACCGCTCTGACGGCAGCGCCGTCCCCGCTCAGACGCCCGCATCGGGTCGCAAATCCTTGTCTTGACCTCGTTCGCCTGGCCGTCGTCTTCCACACCCTGCCTCCCGACGCCTCTCGCATCCCGGTTTTCGGGGGTCCAAGGATTTTGGGTGTCGACGTGCTGGTTTGATCGTGGTCAGTCGCCTGCAGCACCGGCAGCAGGCACAGATCATCCACTCACTGATTGGCTGGAGGGAGGCACATTATGGAACTCACGTCACTGTTCGAAGCGGCTGGTCTTGATGTGCCCACCAGCCACCCCGCTGCCGGTAGCGCTCCGGTCGTGTCGGAAGGCCTATTGAATCTCGGGATTGGGATCCTCGCGGCAGCGGTCGAGAACGGTGTTGACCTGCCGGAGGCGCTGCATAAGTTGATCGCGGCACGCAACATCGAACGCGCCT